>NZ_LIQR01000285.1 GCF_001418575.1 Peterkaempfera griseoplana | reverse complement strand
GCTGGCACGTCATCCCCATCCACGTCGGACTCCAGGCGCCCTGCACCACCTTCGGCCACCGGGTCTCCACCACCCTCGCCACCGCCGCCGGCCAGGGCCACAGCGAGGCCCAGCAGGCGGTCGCGGCGGCCGCCGCCCTGGGGCTGCCCACCGGCAGCGTGCTCTACGACGACATGGAGGCGTACGACCAGACCAACGCCTCCTGCAGCGATGCGGTGATGACCTTCCTCAGCGCCTGGACCGACGAACTGCACGCGGACGGCTACCTCTCCGGCGTCTACTCCTCCGCCGCCTCCGGCATGGCCGACCTGGCGGCCGAGTACACCACGGGCACCTACACGATGCCCGACCACATCTGGTTCGCCCGCTGGAACGGCCTCGCGGACACCGACGCCGGCCCCTATGTCCCGGCCGCCGACTGGGCCGACCACCAGCGCATCCACCAGCTCTCCGGGGACACCGACGAGACCTGGGGCGGCGTCACCATCAACATCGACCGGGACTACCTGGACGTGGACGGCGGGCCGTTCGGCGGCGTCTGCACCGCCAACCTGGACTTCTCCCTCTACCCCGCGATCTCCTCCGGCTCCACCGGCGGGCTGGTGAGCGCGGCCCAGTGCCGGCTGCAGGGGCTGGGATACCTCTCCGGCGCCGTGGACGGCATCTTCGGCCCCGTCACGGCCTCGGCCGTGCAGTCGTTCCAGAGCGGCAGGGCCCTGCCGGCCACCGGCGCCGTGGACTCCCACACCTGGACGGCGCTGCTCGCGGCCGGCACCAGGCCGACCCTGCAGTCCGGTTCGACCGGAGCGGACGTCATGCGGCTGCAGCGGGCGCTGATCGCCGCCCGCGGCCAGACCCTGACCATCGACGGCGACTTCGGCCCGGCCACCACGGCCGCGGTGAAGGCCTACCAGAGCGCCAAGGGCCTCTCCGCCGACGGGATCGTCGGCAGTCTCACCTGGACCGCCCTGCAGGCCGGCAAGTGACCCGCGAACCATGACCACCCGAGGGAGAACCATGCGTGCGCACGGACGTCTCAGCCGGATCGGTCGCGGAACCGCGGCCGGCATCGCGGCCGGGCTGCTGGCCCTGACCGCCACCACCTCCGCGTCGGCCGCCACCGTACCGCCGAGGATCAACCTGCTCTCCAGCGACTGCCCGAGCACCGTCAAGCAGGGGCAGCTCAGCGGCTGTGTCACCGAGTTGCAGACGCTGCTCGACGCGGGCGGCGCGGCGCTGGACATCGACGGGGACTTCGGCCCGGCGACCAATGCCGCGGTCCTGGCCTACCAGTCGTCGAAGGGCCTCACCGCCGACGGACTGGTGGGCCCGGCCACCAAGGCCGCGCTCTACCGCAAGGACCCGGCGGTGCCGATCGACCTGCGGTCGCTGAACTGCCCGGTACAGCTGGAGGCGAACGAGAACGACGGCTGTGTCACCGAGCTGCAGAACAGGCTGAGGGCCGCCGGCGCCTCGCTGACCGTCACCCATGTGCTGGACACGGCCACCGCCGCCGCGGTCACCACGTACCTGAGCTCCCACCACCTCTCCGTCACCGGACTGGTGGACCCGCCGACCAAGGCCGCGCTCTACGGGGACCCGGCGCCGCAGCAGCCGGCCGACCTGGGACCGGGCCGGTACGCCGCCGTGGTGGGCTTCGCCCAGCAGGCCCTCGGGCAGAACATCCAGTACGTCTGGGGAGGCGGACATGAGGACGGCGCCTTCTCCTTCGGCCCGTCGATCGGCATCTGCGACGACTACACCGGCGCCATCTCACCCTGCCCCGCGGACACCTGGGTCGGTCTGGACTGTTCCGGGTTCACCCGCTGGCTGTACTGGCGGGCGGGCGCGGGCGACATCGGCCAGACCACGCGCAACCAGGTGGCCAACCCCCGGTTCGGCAAGGTCACCGCGGCCACGGCGGTCCCCGGTGACCTGGTTTTCTTCGGCGGCTCGGCGGCGACCGTGCACCATGTCGGCGTCTACATCGGCAACGGGCTGATGATCAACGCCCCGTACACCGGCACCTACGTCCGCCAGGACACCGTGGCCTCGCACACCGACCTGCTCGGGTACTACCACCTCGGCTCCTGAACCCGGACCCCGCCGCCACCCGTCCGAGGAGATGCCACCGGCCCGGCCCGGCCGGGGGCCCCCGGCGGGTGGCGTGCGCGGGACGACGGGCCTACGCCGGTGCGGGCCCCGGGTGCCCGTCCGCCGTCGTGCCCCGAGCCGCGGGGACCCTGGTGCGCAGGACTCGGCCGTTGCAAGATGATTGCGCCGGATGCAGTCCAGGGGGAGGACAACCGATGCCCGTCGACGCCACCACCGAGGCCGTGATCTCCGCCGGCCCGCGCGGACTGCCGCTGCTGGGCAGCATCCCCCACTTCGCCAGGGACCCGCTGGCCTTCTTCGAGCGGCTGCGCGGCCACGGCGACCTGGTGCAGTGGCGGCTCGGCCCCCGGCGCGCGATCTTCCTCTCCCGGCCCGAGCACATCGGCGAACTGCTCGCCGGTGTGGAGACCGACTACCGCCACCCGGAACTCGGCTGGGCCTTCACCCTGCTCCTCGGCAACGGCGTGGTGGTCAGCGAGGGCGCCGACTGGCGCCGCAAGCGTGCCCTGGTGCAACCGGCGGTCCGGCCGCGCCAGGTGCGGACCTATGCGACGGTCATGGCCGAGTGCGCGGAGGCGGTGGCCGACCGCTGGAAGCCGGGCGACCGGGTCGACCTCCGCCGCGAGATGCACGGCCTCACCCAGCGGATCGCCGTACGCACCCTGTTCGGCGCCGAGACGGTGGGCCGGGAGGCGGTCATCGGAGACGCCATGGATGTGGCCCAGCGCGAGATCGGCGCCGAGTTCCGGGGCATCACGCTCTTTCTGCCGCCCTGGGTGACCACCCCCGGACGGCGCCGCCTCAGGGCGGCGGTCGCCGTGGTCGACGAGGAGATCGCCCGGGTCACCGCCGCACGCCGCGCCTCGGGCGAACGCGACGACCTGCTCAGCCGCCTGCTCGCCGCCCGGGACGAGAAGGGCGTGCCGCTCACGGACCGGGAGATCCGCGACGAGGCCGTCACTCTCTACGTCGGCGGCCACGAGACCACCGCCACCACGCTCACCTGGGCCTGGTACCTGCTCTCCCGCAACCCGCAGGCCCGGGAGCGGCTCTCCGCCGAACTGCGCACCGTCCTGGGCGGCCGCACACCGGGCTTCGACGACGTCAGGCAGCTGCGGTGGACCGAGCAGATCGTCAGGGAGACCCTGCGGCTCTACCCGACGATCTGGCTGATGACCGCCCGGGCCAAGGACGGCTCCACCATCGCCGGACACCCCGTCGCCGAGGACACCGTGCTGTGGTGCAGCCAGTGGAGCGCCCACCGGGACGAGCGCTGGTTCCCCGAACCCGGGGCCTTCCGCCCGGAGCGCTGGGCGGAGGACGCCGGGACCCCCGTCCCCGACCACGCCTGGTTCCCGTTCGGCGGCGGCCCCCGCGCCTGCCTCGGCGCCCGCTTCGCCACCGTCGAGGCGGTACTGGTCCTCGCCACCCTCGCCCAGCGCTTCCGGCTCGACATCGACCCCGGGGAGATCCGGCCCAAGCCCGGACTGACCCTCCAGCAGGACCGTGCGGTCATGGCCACGGTCGCCTGACGTTACGTCAACTCGACTGCCCGTAGGGCGTCCGGCGGGCCGGTGCCGAGGCATGCGCGCAGCCGGCCCCTGGTCCCGGACACGCGCATGCCGGCCCTCGCGCTACGCCCGGAAGCCCTCGGGACGCTCCGGCGAGGCCTCGGCGAGCGCCTTGACGACGCCGTCGACTCCGTCGCGCAGACCGTAGACGGGGGTCCCGGGCTGCTGGCGCCAGGACTCGTCGAGTCCGCCGGCGTCGACGGTGTCGAACCCCAGCTCGTCGATGAGGTCGCGGACCGTCTGCTTCGCGGCCTCGTCGTCGCCGGAGACCGGCAGGGCGATCCGCGCGGGGTCGCCCTGCGGCAGGGGCCGGTCCAGGATGTCCTGTGCGTACGTGCCGTTGAACGCCTTGACCACGGGACGGCCGAGCTGCTGCTCGGTCCAGCGGCTCTCGGGCAGGCCCTCCTCGATGGCGGCGATCCGGCCGTCCCGCTCCCTGGGGTAGTAGTTGCCGGTGTCGATCACCGCGACGCCGTCGCCGACGCCGTCGAAGAGACCGGACGGCAGATCGGGGACCGCCTTCAGCGGCACGGTGACCACCACGACCTGTGCGCCGCGCACCGCGTCGGCCGCGGTGGCGGGGGTGGCCCCGGTCTCCTCGGCGAGCGCGGTGAGGGTGTGCGGACCGCGTGAGTTGGCCACCGAGACGTCATGCCCGAGCGCGGTGAGGCGTCGGGTGAGGTTGCCTCCGATGTTGCCCGCGCCGATGATGCCGATCTTCATGAGCTGCCTCCGCGGATAGGGCGAGCGAGTGTCCGCCTGCCGCAACCCCGGGGTCGGTGACGCTATTCCGGAGGCCCCGTTGCGGTGTGCGGTGGTGGACCGGGGGAGGGGAGGTTCCATCACCGGTGGCCGGCGGGGTCAGGCGCTGGGGTGCCGCCTGCGGCGTCCGCCGGGCAGGGCGACGGCGGCGACCAGGACGCCGAGGAGGACCAGGACCGTGTTGACGGCGATGGCGACGGTGACACCGTGCAGGACCGCCGCCCCGGTGGTGACCCCGGCGGTCGCAGCGGTGACGACGGCGGACATGACCGGTGTGCCCATGGTGATGCCGATCTGCTGGGACATGGTCGCCAGGCCGGTGGCCAGGCCCTGTTCGGCGTCCGGCAGCCCGGAGGTGGCGGTGACCATGAAGCCCACGATCACCAGCATGTTGCCGACGCCGCCGAGGAAGGTGGCGGGCAGCAGCAGCCCCATCCAGGCCGGATCCGCACCGAGCGGCAGCAGGGCGACGGTGAGGACGGCCTGAAGGAGTCCACCGGCGACGAGGACGGTGCGGGTGGAGGTGCGGGCGATGGCCCTGGGGGCGAGGGTGCCGCCGACCACCGTACCGGCGCCCAGCAGCCCGAAGGAGACACCCGCGGCCAGGGCGGAGAAGCCGAGGGTCTTCTGCATGTAGAGGGTGAGCAGATAGACCAGCGAGGTCTCGGTGGCGAAGGCCAGCAGGCCGAGGACGTTGCCCCAGGCGACGGTGCGGCGGGTGAGCACGGCGAGCGGAACCAGCGGACGGGCCGTCCTGCGCTCGACGAGGAGGAAGAGGACCAGCAGCAGCGCACCGGCCGACAGCCCGGTCAGGGCGCGGGCGCTGGTCCAGCCGTACTGGCCGGCCTGCGTCAGGCCGTAGACGAGGCCGAGCAGCCCGAGGGTGACGCTGAGTGCGCCGGGCAGGTCGAGGCCGGGGCGCCGGGCGGGACGTGAGTCCCTGATGACGGCGGGGGCGACCAGCAGCACGGTCAGTGCGACCGGGACGTTGACGAAGAACGCCCAGCGCCAGGAGAGCAGGTCGGTGAGGAGGCCGCCCAGGATCGCGCCGGTGGTGAAACCGGCGGACATCAGCGCGCCGTTGAGGCCGAGCGCCTTCTGCCGCAGCGGGCCTTCGGGGAAGGAGGTGGTCAGCAGGGAGAGTCCGGCGGGAGTGACGGCTGCGGTGGCCAGGCCCTGTGCGACGCGGGCCGCGACCAGCACCTCGGGGCTGGTCGCCAGACCGCCGGCCAGGGAGGCCAGGCAGAGGACACCGAGACCGGTGAGGAAGGTCCGCTTCCGGCCGAACAGGTCGCCGATGCGTCCGAGGAGGAGGGTGAAGCCGGCCGCGCAGAGGGCGAAGGCCGTGGCGATCCACTGCAGGTCGGCGAGGGAGAAGTCCAGTCCGTCGCCGATCGCGGGGAGCGCGACGTTCAGGATCGAGAAGTCGACCGCCAGCATGAACTGGGCGACCAGAAGGACGGCGAGGACCACTTTCGAACTGCCGGTCAGCCGCTCGGGCGGGACCGTGGGGGCCGTCGGTCCGGCGGTGTGCTGCGGTACGGAACTGGTGGTGGCCATGGGTGTGTTCCCTCCGGGTCCCCTGCGCTGTCAGGGGGTGAGCGGATGTCAGGGCGTACGGCAGGGAGGCCAGGGCCGCCCGGCGACGCCACTAACGGGTCTGGAGTTCCTTTACGTTGGGGACGATAGCATCGTGGGGCGCCGTAAAGGAACCGCAGTCCCGATACGGGGGTGTGGAGGCGGCAGTGAGGAGGAGCAGACATGTCAGAAGCCCCCACCCCGGGCACCGTCCGCCCCGGTGGACGTACCGCCCGCGTCCGCGAGGCGGTGCTCCAGGCGGCCGGCGACACCCTCGCCGAGGAGGGCTTCGACTCCCTGGACCTGGCCGAGATCGCCCGCCGGGCCGGTGTCGGCAAGACCACCGTCTACCGTCGCTGGGGGACCCCGGGCGCGCTGGCGGCGGACCTCCTCGACGACATGGCGGCGCAGTCGGTGCCCCGCGCCGACAGCGGCTGCCTCCAGGAGGACCTCAGGGCCAACGCCCGCCTGGTCGTCAGGACCCTCACCGACGCCCGGCAGGGCCGCCTCTTCAGGGCGCTGGTCGCCGCCTCCCTCTGCAACGACCAGGCGGCCGAGGCGCTGCACCGCTTCTACGCCGTGCGGATCGACGAGTGGGCCGGGTGCGTCACCGACGCCGTCCGGCGCGGCGAACTCCCGGGCACCACCGATCCGCGGCGCGTCATCGCCGCCGTCTCCGCCCCCCTGTACTACGCCCTCCTCAACACGGGTGAACCGCTGGACGAGGAGGCCGCCGACCGGGCTGCGGCCGCGGCGCTGGCCGCAGCCCGCGCCGGCGTGTACTGAAAGGCCGCACCAGTCGCCGGCCGCCGCGGGCCGGACGAGGGCCGGACCCTGCGGCACATGACGCCCCGTCCAGGACGCGGCGGGAGCGGCCCCGGGCCGGTGTCGGGCGGCGGGCGGCGGGGAACGCTGGGCACCGCTGTGCGGGGGTCGTGTACGGGCCGACGAGGAGCGGATTGCGGTCCGCATTCGGTTACTCTCCGTGCTGGTCCTCGCCGCATCCGGGACGGCCTGTCAACTCCCTGGCCCACTGCCCGGGGGCGCGGGAACCGGACAGGCTCCTCCGGAGTCATGGAGAGGGGCGAGGTGAAGTCTCGGTGCCCGGTGGGTGCGCGGCCGCGCGCGGGGACGAGCCGTCGGCGGCGATCCGGGGCGAGGCCGCGGGCGGCCGCCGATCCCCGCTGCCGCGCGGAGAGTCTCCATCGGCGTCCCGGTCGGTCCCGGGTCGACCGCGAGCACTCGTCCTCGGTCTGCCCTCTCCGGGCTCCGCTGGCGAATGCCCAGGTCGGAGCGGGTGGTCCGGGCGGGCGAAGGCGGAATATCCGGCAGTCGTGAGCGGTTGTCGCCGCAGCGTGGAGGATCGGCGGATGCGTTCATGGATGAACTGATGGTTCATCAATATGATCGGATGAGCTGATAATCTATGCGAAGTCCGGCCGCCTCGGACAGAAGGGCGGCACCGGGGTGGCGTGACCGAGTACCGCGCCGCCCGACCCGTCCTGGAGTCCTTCCTTGCAGCAGCACCCGTGCCCCTCCCTCCCCGGCTGCCCGGAGACGGCACCCGCGGAGGCCTGTGGGATACGGCTGCCCAGCTCCCTGGACGACGTGCCACTGCTTGCAGAGCGTGACGTGGTGCTGCGCCGGCCCCAACTCCGCGACGCGGAGGCGCTGGTGGCGGGCAGCCGGGATCCGGTGGTCCGGGAGTTCATGCAGGCGGTCGTTCCCCATGTGGACCTGGGCTCCGCGGAACGGTGGATCAGCGACGTGGCCCCCCGGCTGTGGCAGGAGGACCGGGCGGCCTGCTTCACCCTGGCCCGCCCCGACGGCACCGCGATCGGCTCGGCGGAACTGGTCGACTTCCGGCTCGACGAGGGCGTCGCGGAGGCTTCCATCTGGCTGCTCCCGGAGGCGCGCCGGATGCGGACCGCCACCGCAGGCCTGCGGCTGGTCTGCCGGTTTGGCTTCGAGGTCCTGCGGCTGCGGCGGATCGACGCCTACGCGGCGGCCGACAACATGGCCGTCCAGGTGGTGGGGGCCGCGATCGGATTCCGCAGGGCGGGATACAGACCCGCGCTCTTCCGCAGTTCGCGCACCCACCGGCTGCACGACGCGGTGTACGCCTCGTTGGCCCCGGACGAACTCCTCCGGAGCGATAACGGCTAGCTTGTTTTGTGCATGACCAACTGACCGACTGTCGAACCATCCGCCGGAGAGGACCCATGCCGGACACCGACAACCCACGCCTCCCGGCCGGGAGCGACCAAACCCCCGGCATCCGCCTCAGCACCGGGGACGGCGTCCGGACCGACCTCCAGATAGCCCCGGACGGCCTCTTCCGGGCCCAGCGGCAGACCGCCGACGGCCCACTGAGCAGGTCCGGCCGCATCGATCCCGTGGTCGTCGGCAGGCTGGTCTCCCTGCTGGCGGCGACCGGACCCGGCGAGCCGTCGGCCACCCCCGAGGAGTCCGCCGGCCTGCGGCTGAGCGTCCACGGCCTGCTCCCCTCCGGTGACGCCGCATGGGGCGGCGGCACCGAGGCGCCCCCCGCCGCCGCGCTCCGGCTGCTGCGGACGGTGGCCGACCAGGCCCTCTCGCCCACCGGCCAGGGACCGCTGCCCGGTGTCGTGCTCCAGCAGGACGACGACGCCGACCTTGTGGGGACCCCCTACGGCGAGGACCCGGCGCCCCGCCGCCCCGAACCCCGCGTCGCGGCCGCCTTCGGCACCGTGCAGGGGCGGCCCGCCTACGCACTCGCGGAGGAGGGCAAGGGGTTCGGCCTGTACGCCGCACCCGGCCAGGAACTCCTCGGTTCCTCCGCCCCCGACACCGCGCTGGTGGCGGAGTCGGTCACCCTGGGCACCGCCGAGGGCCGCGAGCTCTTCGCGGCCGGCGACCACCACGGCGCGCTGAAGATCTGGGACGCCGCGAACGGCGCCGTGCTCAGCGGCACCGGACCCGGCACCGGCCCCCAACTCGTCGCGGCGGGGACGGTGCAGGGCCTGCCCCTCGTCTTCGCCGGCGGCCGCAGCGGCGACATCCGCGCCTGGCGCGCCGACGACGCACGCCCCCTGGGAACACTGCACGCCACCCGCCCCGGCACCTCGGCCCTCTGTTACGCACGCTGCGCCGAACTGCACCTGCTGGCCGCCGCGGGCGAGGACGGCGTGATCCGGGTGTGGGACGTCGCCGGCGGCGACCAACTGCACCTGCTGGTGGGCCACACCGAGCGGGTCACCGCCCTCGCGGTGCTCAGCCTCGGCAACCAGGCAGTGCTGGCCTCGGGGGGCGCCGACCACGTCATCCGCCTCTGGGACCTGGCGACCGGACGTCCCATCGCCCTCCTCGCCGGACACGCCGCCACCGTGACCGGCCTCGCCTTCCTCCTGGACCGCGGCGGCAGGCCGGTGCTCGCCTCCTGCGCCCTGGACGGCACCGTCCGCACCTGGGACGTCCACGAGGGCAGGGCGCTGTACGGCTGGGCCGCCCGGAGCGGCTGGCTGACCGCCCTCGCCGTCGCCCTGCTGGACGGCTCACCGGTACTGGCCACCGGCGACGAGGAAGGCCTCGTCCGGCTCTGGGACCCGGAGAGCGGCACAGGTCTCGGCCTGCTCACCGACGCCCCCGGGGACCGGCCGCCGGCGGGTCCGGTGGCCGCCCTGGCGGCCGCCGACCTGGACGGCACCCCGGTCCTGGTCGCCGGGCACGGGAACGGCACCGTGCAGGTGTGGGACCTCGCCGAGGGCACCCTGCTGCACCGGACCGCGGCGGACGGCGGACCGGTCACCTCGGTCGCCGTCGCCACCGGCGCCGACGAGCCCGTACTGGTCTGCGGCACCGCCTCAGGGACGGTGCGCTGCCACGGCCTGCGGGACGGCTCGCCGCTCACCGTCCCCACCCCCCACACCGGCCCGGTCACCGCCCTCTGCATCGCCCCGTCGGGGGTGCTGGTGTCGGGCAGCAAGGACGGCACGGTGCGTACCTGGGACCCGCTGGACGGCAGGCCGCTGCTGCGGCTCACGGCGCACCGCGGCGGAGTGACCGCCGTGGCCGCCGGGGAGGCCGGCGGCCATGCGCTGATCGCCACCGCGGGGGCGGACCGAGCGGTCAGGCTCTGGCACGGCCTCAGCGGCCTTGCCGGCCCGGTGCTCCGGGGGCTCGCAGCTCCCGCCGGTGCGCTGGCCTTCGCGGCCGTCGGCGACCGCACCGCGGTCGTCGCGGGCGCCGACGACGGCTCGGTGGTGCTCTGGGACGTCGCCGACGGCAGCAGGATGGCGACCCTCGGCGGCGACGGCCCGGCAGTACGCAGCCTCGTCTGCCGCGACCTGGGCGGCGAGCCGCTCGCGGCCGTCGGGGACGCGGGAGGCACCCTGCGGTTGTGGCACCTGGCCGCCGGTGTGGTGCTGAACGAGGTCGCGGTCGGGAGCGTGCCGCTGGCCGTCTCCTTCGGCGACGAGGAGTTGCAGGTGGCTGGCGCCGGTGGCCTGACAACGCTGTAGTGCACACGTGTTCCGACGTTCCCGGGGTGCGCGGACGGGGGAGGTCCCGCGGGCCCCGGGGTCTCTTGCCCGACGTTGAGGGGGAGCAGAGTTGAGCAGCCCATCCTTCGAGATCGACACCACCGAGGTCCGCGCGGCCGCGGTGGGCATCCGACGTGCCGTCGACGACCTGGACCAGGCCACCCGCACGCTGGAGGCGGCCGTGCAGCGGGTGACCGGTGCCCACTACGGCACCGACCCGCTGGGCATGTCCCTCCAGGGGCAGGGGTCCGGGGTCGGCGGACTGGCGCAGCACCAGCAGCGGGTGCTCCAGGGCATCCGCCAGTACCTGAACAACTCGGCGCAGCTCGCCGACAACCTGGTGCTGATGTGCGACCGGCACGCCGAGAACGACGCCGAGACCGCAGCCCAGCTGCGCCGGATCCTCGACGGCGGCGACACCGAGTCTCTCACCGCGGCCTCCCCGCGGCTTGCCGCAGAGCCCGTCCTCGCCCCGTTGACGGCCGCCACACCGCAGCTGCCGCTGAGGCCGCGGATCGGGACCGTGGTGACGCAGGCGCAGCCGCTGGAGCCGCTGCAGCCGTTGCATGCGTCGCTGCCGCTGGAGCCGCTGGAGCCGTTGCAGCAGGGCGTGCCGGTGGAGCTGCAGGAGCCCGGCTACCACGACCCCGATCAGCCGGACCTCGACTACAACGACCGCCCGAACCGCGGCGACGTCGAACGGCCCACCGCCGGGGGCGGCGGCAGCCACCGCATGCTCTGAGCTCCGGCCCCCGCCCTACGTCCGTCGAGAGAGTGAACCACGTGATCGAGCTCCCGCCCGACCTCGCCGAAGTACTCAAAATCGTCCAGAGCAACGAGCACGGCGCCGGCATCGCCTGGCCCAACGGTGACGAGGACGCCCTCGCAGAGCTCAGCGAGGCCTGGAAGACCTGGAACAGCGCCGCCGCCGCCCACACCAGGACCATCATCTCCGGTGCCGCCCAGGCCCGGCAGAACATGAGCGGCGAGGCCGCCGAGCAGTACGGGGAGTACCTACGCAAGTACGCGACCCGCGAGGACTCCCACCTCGGCACCACCCTCGACGCGGGGCTCGCCGTCGAGGGCTCCCTGCAGGGAGCCACCCACGCGGTCACCCAGACCAAGACGGAGATGACCCGCGAACTGCAGTACGCCAAGGACTACATCGCCAGCCATCCCGCCGGGAAACACGACGACGTCGCCAAGTCCCAGGGCGTCAAGCAGGCCGCCGACACCTACCACACCTACATCGACGAGGCCTCCGGCAGCATCGACTCGATGCTGCGGCAGAACTCGGCACACCTGGACCGGATGGACGGCGCAGGGCAGGCGGCGACCCTCCACGGCCACGGTGCCGGCGCCCCTGCCGGGACCGTCCCGACCTCGGCCACCCTGCCGCGCGGCGCCCTCCTCCCCAACGACCCGGCCGCCGCGGGTGGGGCCGACCCGGCGGACCCCCGGACGGCCGCCCTGACTCCGGAGACCGCGACGACGGCCCCGGGCGCCTTCGCCCCCGACGCGCCGGAGCAGGACACCGCCGGCGGCGGTGACGGAGCGTACGGAGCGGACGCGCCGGGGGCGGACGCCTGGGGCGGCGGCCAGGGCGGCGGAGGCACGAGCGGCGGCACGGTCGACGGACTTCAGCCCTTCTCCCTTCCCACGGTGACCGACGGCTCGTCGGTGGTGGGCGGTGCGGGCGGCGGCACGGGCGGGGGCGGCGGCGCGTCCGTTTTCGACACCTCCACCACCGGGCAGGGACTGCACCTCGCCGGCCTCGGCGACCTCGGTGCGGGCGGCGGAGGCTACCCGGGGTCCGGGGCGGTGCCCACCGGTTCCGGGCTGACGCCTTGGTCCCCGCAGGGCACCGGAGGAAGCTCAGGGGTGCCCTTCGACCTGGCGGGTCCGTCCTCCGGCGGGACCCTCGGGGGCTACCCCGGCGGAACCTTCTCCGGCCTGCCGGGCGGCTCCGGTACCCCCTCCTCGCGGCTGCCGTCCGGCAGCAGGCTCGGCTCGAGCCCGCTCGGCTCCTCCTCCACCGGGCGCGGGCTCACCGGGAGCGGCGGCGCCTTCGGCGGTTCGGCGGCCGGGCGCGCCGGACGCCTCGGCGGCGCCGGACGCCTGGGCGGCGGCGGCGCCGGTGCGGCCTTCGGCGGCAGCGGCCGGGTGGGCGCCCTCGGCAGCTCCACCGGGGAGGCGGCGCTGGGATCCCGCCGGGCGGTGTCGGGAGTCTCCGGCGCCGCCGAGGAGGAAGGCGCCGCTGCCCGCTCCGCCACCGGGCGGAGCGCGACCACGGCCGGGTCCGGCAGCTCCGGCTCCGCCGCACGCGGCGCCGGGGGAGCCCACCCCGGTGGCCTCGGCGGCGCTGGCGGGGGCGCACGCGGCGGGAACCGCGGCGGGCGGCGCTATGTGCGGCCCACCACGCTCGGCGTCGAGGGCCTGGAGGACGAGGAGCAGCCGATGGCCGACTCCGGCGTCACGGGCCGGGCCGCCCAGGCCCCGACCGGCGACCGGCACTGGCAGCGGATGCGCCGCCGCTGGCTCGACGCCGCCAGGACCACGGCCGACCAGGAGCACCCGGAGGGCACTCCCGGCCCGGCCCGGCCCGCAGACCCGGCCGGGAGCGGCGAGACGACCGAGGGCGACGACCTGCTGATGCAACTCCGCTCCGCGGTCCTCGGCGACGAGGCGGAGCAACCGGGCGGGGAGCCGGCGGTTGCGTCCGCCACCGAAGGCGGCCACGCGGAGACTCCGGCCGCGGACGGCGACCCGGACCACGACCACCTCGCCCGCTCCAGGGCGGTGGCCGCCCGCCGGGGACTCCCCGACGCGGACGGCGGGGAGACGCCGCCGCCTGTCCGTCCCCCTGGCGAACCCGCACCCCTGCGGCAGGAGGGGGGCTACGCGGTGCCCAGCCCGTTCCTGCGTACCGCCCTGGCCCGGATGGCGGCCTCGGGCGCCTTCGAGCGTTCGGCCGCCGTAGGGTCACCGCAGTCCGGAGGTGCGGCACCGGCCCAGGGCGCCCCGCCGGCGCAAGGCGACCGCGACTGAAACTGAGGAGGCGTCACGGCAGAGGAGTCCGCGACGGTCGAGCGGCGCGCCGCCGCACACCGGATCGAGCGGCGGGGCCGCTGGAGGCTGCGCGGGTGGCCGTCGGGTGCGTTGGCGGAGCCCCGGGAGGTGGCGCGGTTGGCTGGGGTGGGGCCGGTGGAGGCTTACGCGGTGGCCGTTGCGGGCGGAGGCCGCCGCGGAGCCCATCGGGGACCGGCGGAGCGCCGTCCCCGGAGCAGCTCACCGTGACCGAGGAGGTCTGCGACTCGGCCGTGTCGCTGCGCTCCACCCGCTGCCCGACGCCCCCGCCGCCGGTGTGGTGACCGTCACGGGTGCGAGCCCCACCGGGGTCCGCACCCGTGACGTGACCGACATCGCGCACCGGCCGGCGGACGGGACGCCTTCGCTCCGGTGACCGGTGGCGGTCCCGTCCGCCACATCGGCGCACCGGTGCGGGGTGCGGCGGGTTCCTCGGGTCAGCCCGCTGCGCGGCGCTGCTGCCGCTGGGTTTCGCGCAGGACCGCCCAGGCGTCCGCCACAGGACCCATGTGCCCCAGCTTGTCGGGATTGCTCACCGTACGGATCGCCTGGATCCGCCCGTCCAGGATGTCGAGCGTCCAGGTGTTGAGGATCCTGCCGTCCCGGTCGCGGAAGATCGCCCCCGGCTGGCCGTTCACCTGGTGCGGCTCCACGGCCCCGCCGGTCCGCAGGAACGGCGGGAAGAGGGCGGTGAGCACCCGGGACACATGGTCCGCGCCGAAGAAGCCCCGGGACCACTGCGGAGCCTTGCCGCCGCTGTCCGCGACCATCTGCACGTCGGCGGCGAGCAGTTCCCGCAGCCCGTCGACGTCCCCCTCGCGGAAGGCCTCGAAGAACCGCCCGGCCAGCTCCTCGCGCTCCCTGCGGTCGGCCTCGAACCTGGGCCTGCCCGCGTCCATGTGACGGCGCGCCCGCACCGCGAGCTGGCGGCACGCCGCCTCCGACCTCCCCACCGCGGAGGCGATGTCCGGGAAGCCGAACGCGAACACCTCACGCAGCACGAAGACCGCGCGTTCCAGCGGGCTGAGCCGCTCCAGCAGCAGCAGGGACGCCATCGACAGCGAGTCGGCCAGCTCCGCCGAGTGCTCGGGGTCCTCGTAGGGGTCGGTGAGCAGCGGCTCGGGGAACCACGGCCCGACGTACTCCTCACGGCGCACCCGGGCCGAACGCAGCGTGTCGATCGCGACCCGGGTGACCACGGCCGAGAGGAACGCCTTGGCAGACGCGGGGCGCGTGGGGGACAACTCGTAGCGCAGCCAGGTCTCCTGGACGGCGTCCTCGGCCTCGCTCACGCTCCCCAGGAGGCGGTAGGCGATCGAGAACAGCAGCGGCCGCAGTTCCTGGAACTCCTCGGTCCTGGTCACGCCAGCCCCTCCTGGAAGCCCTGCCGCCACGACGGGTAGCGGAGCTCCCAGCCGAGCTCCCGCTTGGCCTTGGCGTTGGAGAAGCCGCGTCCCTCGGTCATCATCGTCACCACCACGTCCCCGGCGAGCAGCCGGGCCAGCCACACCGGGACCCGCATCGGCCGCTTCGCCCCCGCGCACGCCGCCAGATGGGGCAGCCATGCGCTCTCCGGGGCCGGTTCGTCGTCGACGATGTTGTACACCCCTCTCGCCTTCTGCTCCACGGCCAGCACGGTGGCGCCGGCCGCGTCGTCGAGATGCACCCACGAGGCATAGCCGGTGCCGTCCCCGACCAGCGGGAACTGCCGCTTGCGCACAAGCACCAGCTGGTCGTCGGTGGCGCCCGGTCCATAGAACGCGCCGTACCGCAGCACCGTTCCGCCGGCCTTGAGGACCACCTCCTCGACATGGCGCAGCGCCGCCATCGCGGTGTACGCGGCCGACCCCTCGTGCAGGTCCAGCGGGTCCTCCTCGGTCTTCACCCAGCCGCCCTCACGGATGCCGTTCCAGTTGGCGTAGCCCTGGGCGACGACATGCGGTACGCCGGCCGCCTCGGCCGCCGCCAGCAGGTGGTCCGTCCCCTCGGTGCGCAGCCTGATGGTGGGAACGGACCACCGGTCGAAGTGCTTCAGGTCGGGCTTGCCGGCGTGGGCCGTACTGATCCCGGTCATCTGGTGCACGATCACGTCCGGCCGGGCCGCCGCCACCGCCTCGCCGACCGACGCCGCGTCCAGGCCGTCCATCACGACACCGTCCGCGCCCAGCTGCTCCGCCAGCGGGAGCTTGGCCGCACTCGTCGTCGTCGCGGTCACCTGGTGGCCCCGGGCCACCAGCTGCGGTACCAGCCGCCGCCCCAGGACGCCGGTCCCGCCCGCCACAAAAACCCGCATGTCCCACACCTTTCCGATCCCGGAGCCCGTCTCCGGGACCTGGGACGAGACAGCGCCGCCGGCTGTGACACGGGAGCCGGCGGCACCGGCCGGCCGGGGGACCGGGAGAGGTGCTCGCCGTGGGCCGCCGGGCGGTGCACCGGGTGGTCAGTACCGGCCCCGCCGACGTCCCAGGTTGCTCCGGGCGGTGTTGCGGATCCGCCTGGTGCGACCGTGCTCGGCGAGGATCGTGAGGGCGGTGTGGTCCGACGCGTCGGCCGTTTTCAGCTGAAGCCAGTCGGATGACCCGAGCAGGGATTCCGGACTCCACTGCCGCCCCGAGATGACGGCTCGGAAGAGGGACCATTCGTGCAGGCGCCGGGTAAGGAACGGAAAGCCTGTGGTGGCCCGGGTCATCTTCTCGGCCCAGGAATCGTAGGCAGGTTCCGGGCCGAGATCGGCGGCCCGGCGATCCAGGTGGCGTACGACGGCGGACTGGGCCATCGTCCGGTCCGGGTCGCCGAGGACTCGGCCGACCAGTTCGACCTCATCCGACTCCGTGACCTGCGCCAACTCGTCGAGGTAGGCCCAGAATCGGAGATGCTCGGCCGGTTCCTCCTGCGGTGATGCATCGTGGTTCACACGACCTGCTTCCTTTGCCCGATCGGCATTCCCTCCCCGGACATGGTGCACCTCCGGATCAGGGAGGCGTGGTCGAATCCGGCAATGTCCACGGGTTACGACGGCGGGATTCCGGGTGTCCTGTCCCGCCGCCTCCGCAGACTCATTCCGGTCTGCGTCGTGAACGCTGTCGCAGGCCTTGACCTGAAGGGGCGGCATGGGGGCGGACCCGTCGAGCGTGCCGAGCCGCCCGGCCGGCCAGTCGTCGGCGGGGAGGGCCGGCCGCAGGCGTCCGGACCCGCCGAGGGTGTGCGCCTCGGGTGAGTACTGGGAGACGGTCCGGAGGGCGACGGCGAAGGAACCCCGGTGGTCTGTGGTCGCTTCCTGCGTGCCGTGCGGTGGTCGGCCGACAGGCGGCGTGGACGGCAGGCGTGGGCGAGGAAAGGTCGAAAGGCGTTCGACATAGATATCGAAACTTTCAAGATGTCGACACGCTTCTTCGGCCCTGGGTGTCGAGCTGAGCAGCCCTTGCGAGGGGCGGCAGTCGGCAGTGCCCTGCGTGGGGGTATGTGCCCTCGCGTCCCGATCGCCCGTCATGAGGTCCTGCTGAGCGAGGCGGCGCAAGCGCCGTTATCGTTTCGTTACCGGACGCCCGATTGACGTGACGTCATGAGAATCCTAACTTCTCCTCAAGCAACAATCGGAAATCTGATCGAAAGTTTCGAACGGGGATGGCATGCGGCAGATCGCGTCGAAATCCGTACGGTCTCCGCAGCCCTCGCCAGGCCCTCCTCCGTGCTCCGCCCTCCGGTGGGGCCTTCGCGGCCGTACGCCCTGGAGGCCCCGCCCACCTTGGCCGCAGTCGTCCTGTTCACGCCCCGCGCCCTGCCCGCCCGCCCGGGAGATCGACGCCAACCGGTGTCCGGGCCGTCGCCCGCTATGGCGACGTGGCTGAACGGCATATCCGAGAGGCACCCATGACCACCGAGTCGACCTCCGTGTCGTCCGCCGGAGATCACGCCGACGGCGCCACCATCACCAACCCCATCCTCCCCGGCTTCCACCCGGATCCGTCGATCCTGCGCGTGGGCGAGGACTACTACCTGGCCACCTCCACCTTCCAGTGGTACCCCGGGGTCACGCTGCACCACTCCCGCGACCTGGTCCACTGGCAGTCCCTGGGCGGCGCCCTCGACGAGCTCCGGCTCCTCGACCTGAGCGGGGTCCCCGACTCCGGCGGGATCTGGGCGCCCTGCCTCTCCTACGCCCACGGCCTCTTCCACCTGGTCTTCACCCGCGTCGACAACTACCTGGGCGGGTGGTGGGACGCTCAGAACTACATCACCACCGCCACGGACATCAACGGGCCCTGGTCCGACCCGATCCCCGTCCACGCCCGCGGATTCGACGCCTCCCTCCACCACGACGCCGACGGCACCTGCTGGTTCCTGTCCGTCAACGGGGACTGGCGGCCGGGCCGCGACTTCTTCGGCGGCATCCAGGCGCAGCAGTGGGACTGCGCGGACGGCAAGCTCGTCGGCGACGTCCATCTGATCTACTCGGGCACGGAGATCGGCGTCACCGAGGGCCCCCACATCTACCAGCGCGACGGCTGGTACTACCTCATGACCGCCGAAGGGGGCACCGTCTGGGACCACCAGGTCACCGTCGCCCGCTCCCGCAGCCTCCTCGGGCCCTACGAGACCGACCCCGCCGGCCCCACCCTCACCTCCCGCAACAACCCCGAACTGCCCCTCCAGAAGGCCGGACACGGCAGCCTGGTCGAAACCACCGGCGGCGAGTGGTACCTCACCCACCTCGTCGGGCGTCCCCACGCCACCCGAGGGCGCTGCATCATGGGCCGGGAGACCGCGATCCAGAAGGTCACCTGGACCGGTGACGGATGGCCGCGCGTCGCCGGCGCCGTACCGCAGTTGACCGTGCCGGCCCCCGCCCTGCCCGCCGTCCCCTTC
>NZ_LIQR01000284.1 GCF_001418575.1 Peterkaempfera griseoplana | reverse complement strand
GTCCGGAGCGCCGTACGGCGCCTGCGGCGGCACCCGCGCCGAAGTCCGGCGCGGCGTCCCCCGCGAAGCGGCGGTTGCTGCCCACGGCGAAGCGCCGTACGGCAGCGGCGTCCAAGCGCGGCGCGGCACCGGCGTCCAGGTCCGGCAGCGCGGCCGCCGTGGCGAAGCGCCGCAGCGCGACCCCGCCGCGGGCCGGCCGGCCGTCTCCGCTGGCGGCTCTGCTGCGGGCGCTGGTGATGCTGGTGGCGTTCGTCGGCATGGTGGCCTTCGCGGCGGTGCTGGCCCGTCTGACGCTCACCCCGTCGCCCGCGTCGGTGGCGATCTCGCACAGCAACCTGCACCCCGGTGCGTCGCTGCGGCTCTACCTTCACCAGCCGTCGGTGCGCGACGCGGTCAAGCAGATCGGCGGCAACATCGCGCTGGGCGTGCCGTTCGGCGTACTGCTGCCGGTGCTGGTGCCGCGGGCGCGCGGCCTGCTGCGGGTGCTGCTGGCCACGGCGCTGGTGATGCTGCTCGTCGAACTGGTGCAGGGCACCGTGGTCGAGGGGCGGTCGTTCGACATCGACGACGTCATCCTGAACACCACCGGCTCCCTGCTGGGCTACCTGCTGCTGGGACGGCGGGTCTCCCGGGCGGTCCACCCGCCGCGCCGCCACTGGTGGCAGCGGAGGAGGGGTGGAGTGGAGGACAGGGTCTGACCAGCCGCCGGTTGCGGCCCACCACGAGGCCGTTCACGGTGGCCCCGTTCGGGACCGGCAAGGGGGCGGGCAGTGACCGGCGGGCCATCGGGCCCGCCCCCTGCGGCGAGCGGGTGTCACCGCACCGGGTCGTCCCCGGCCTCGGTCCCGTGCAGCACGTCGTCCGCGTCGATGATCCGGTAGGCGTAGCCCTGCTCGGCCAGGAAGCGCTGCCGGTGCGCGGCGAAGTCCTGGTCGATGGTGTCCCGGGCGACCACCGAGTAGAAGTGCGCCGCCCGGCCGTCCGCCTTGGGCCGCAGCACCCGGCCCAGTCGCTGGGCCTCCTCCTGCCGGGAGCCGAAGGTGCCCGACACCTGGATGGCGACCGCCGCCTCCGGGAGGTCGATGGAGAAGTTGGCGACCTTGGAGACCACCAGGACCGAGATCTCCCCGTTGCGGAACGCGTCGAAGAGCTTCTCCCGCTGGAGGTTGGTGGTCTCGCCCTTGATCACCGGGGCGTCCAGCGCCTCACCCAGCTCGTCCAGCTGGTCGATGTACTGGCCGATGACCAGGGTCTGGTCGCCCCGGTGCTGCTCCACCAGCGCCTCCACCACCCGGCGCTTGGTCGCGGTGGTGGCGCAGAAGCGGTAGCGCTCGTCCGGCTCGGCGACCGCGTAGGCCAGCCGCTCCGAGTCGGTGAGGGTGACCCGTACCTCGCAGCAGTCGGCCGGCGCGATGTAGCCCTGCGCCTCGATCTCCTTCCACGGGGCGTCGTACCGCTTGGGCCCGATCAGCGAGAAGACGTCGCCCTCGCGGCCGTCCTCCCGCACCAGGGTCGCGGTCAGCCCGAGGCGGCGCCTGGCCTGGAGGTCGGCGGTGAAGCGGAAGATCGGCGCGGGCAGCAGATGCACCTCGTCGTAGACGATCAGGCCCCAGTCGCGGGAGTCGAACAGCTCCAGGTGCGGATAGACGCCCTTCCGCCTGGTGGTCATCACCTGGTACGTGGCGATGGTGACCGGGCGGATCTCCTTGCGGGTGCCGCTGTACTCGCCGATCTCGTCCTCGGTCAGCGTCGTCCGCTTCACCAGCTCGTGCTTCCACTGCCGGGCCGAGACGGTGTTGGTGACCAGGATCAGGGTGGTCGCCTTGGCCTCGGCCATCGCGGCCGCCCCGACCAGGGTCTTGCCGGCGCCGCAGGGCAGCACCACCACACCCGAGCCGCCGTGCCAGAAGCCCTCCACGGCCTGCTGCTGATAGGGCCGCAGATGCCAGCCGTCCTGCTCCAGCGCGATGGGGTGGGCCTCGCCGTCCACATAGCCGGCCAGGTCCTCCGCCGGCCAGCCGAGCTTCAGCAGGACCTGCTTGATCTGGCCGCGCTCCGAGGGGTGCACCACCACCGTGTCCGGGTCCACCCGCTCGCCCACCAGGGGGGCGATCTTCCTGGACCGCAGCACCTCCTCCAGCACCGGGCGGTCGGTGGTCGACAGCACCAGCCCGTGCGAGGGGTGCTTCTGCAGCTGCAGCCGCCCGTAGCGGGCCATGGTCTCGGCCACGTCCACCAGCAGGGCGTGCGGCACCGGGTAGCGGGAGTAGTTGACCAGGGCGTCCACGACCTGCTCGGCGTCGTGCCCGGCGGCCCGGGCGTTCCACAGGCCCAGCGGCGTCACCCGGTAGGTGTGCACATGCTCGGGCGCCCGCTCCAGCTCGGCGAACGGGGCGATCGCCCGCCGGCAGTCGTCGGCGCGGGGGTGCTCGACCTCCAGCAAAAGGGTCTTGTCGCTCTGGACGATCAGGGGCCCGTCGTTCACGTGCGATGTCCTTCCGGTGGAGCCATGGCCAGACCCTCCAGTGTTGCGCACTCGTCCGGGTGAACGTGTGCCCGACCGCCGGGAGGGGCCGCCTTCCGCTCCACCGTCCGCGCCCACGGCTCGGAAGGCCGGCCGGCGATGTCCGCTTTCCGAGCCCCGGGCGCGGCCCCGGTCACGCCACCGGTTCCGTGGGGGACGCGGCGCGGGGCGACGGCGTGTCCGCACCGCCGGCGTAGCCGCGTTCGGCCAGGGAGTACAGGTCGGCGTAGGCACCGCCTCGGGTGATGAGGGTCTCGTGGCTCCCGGTCTCGACGAGCCGGCCGCGGTCCAGGGAGAGGATGAGGTCGGCGCCCGCGACGGTGGAGAAGCGGTGGGAGACGATCACGGTGATCGCCCCGGTCCGGGCGGCGAGTTCGCGGGCCCGCTCCATGTAGCGCCGGAAGATGGCGTGCTCGCTGGGCGCGTCGAGGGACGCCGTCGGCTCGTCCAGGACGAACAGCAGCGGCTCGGGCCGCAGCGAGGCACGGGCCAGCGCCAGGCGCTGCCACTGGCCCTCGGACAGCTCCGTGCCGCCGAACTCGGTGCCGAGCAGCGTGTCCATCCCGTCCGGGAGGCGTTCCACGAGCCCCGTGGCGTCGGCGGCGGCGAGCGCCCCGGTGATGCGCTCCGGGTCGTCGGCGGCGGTCAGGTCGCCGAGGACGACGGCCTCGCGCAGCACGGTGTGGTACCGGCCGAAGTCCTGGAAGGCGCTGGAGATGCGCTCCCGCCAGGTCGGGGTGTCGATGGCGGCGAGGTCGCGGCCGTCGACGAGGACGGCCCCGCTGTCCGGCCGGTGGAACTTGCACAGCAGCTTGACCAGCGTGGACTTGCCCGATCCGTACTCGCCGACCACCGCCACCACCGATCCGGCCGGGATGTGCAGGCTGATGCC
>NZ_LIQR01000283.1 GCF_001418575.1 Peterkaempfera griseoplana | reverse complement strand
AGGCGCGGCCGCCCGGGGGTGGGGCGGCCGCGCGGGGAACGAGGTGCCCGGTTCCATGACCTCCCGTGCACCGGGGAGACGTTCCACCCCTGTTGTGGCCGCCCGCGCCGGAAAGGTTGCCGCCCGGTACGAAGTCGGTGGCGGCTCCCCCTCATGGCCCGTCAGAGGCCCGTCAGAGGGCCGTCAGAGGGCCAGGGAGCGCCCCCGGCCGCCCGGCCGGGCCCCGGGGCTCGTATGGCCGCACACGCGTCCGCGCCCCGGCGCTGCGGGCGGCCGGGGCGCGGACGGGTAGAGGTCGGACGGGTGGGCGGGTCGGTGGGTCAGTGGATGAAGACCGACGCCTTGTCGGCGAGGTCCAGGAAGTACTGCGGCAGCAGACCCAGTACCACGGTGACCACCACCCCCAGGCCGATCGCGGTGGCGGTGAGCGGGCTGGGCACGGCGACCGAGGGGCCGTCGGGCCTCGGGTCGGAGAAGAACATCAGCACGATGACGCGGATGTAGAAGAAGGCCGCGATCGCCGAGGACAGCACACCGATGATCACCAGCGGCACCGCGCCGCCGGTCGCGGCCGCCTGGAAGACAGCGAACTTCCCGGTGAACCCGGAGGTCAGCGGAATGCCCGCGAAGGCCAGCAGGAAGAGCGCGAAGATCGCCGCCAGCAGCGGGGAACGCCTGCCGAGACCGGCCCAGCGGGAGAGGTGGGTGGCCTCGCCGCCCGCGTCGCGGACCAGGGTGACCACCGCGAAGGCGCCCAGGGTGACGAAGGAGTACGCCGCCAGGTAGAAGAGCACCGAGGAGATGCCCGCCTTGTTGGTGGCGATCACGCCGGTGAGGATGAACCCGGCGTGGGCGATGGAGGAGTAGGCCAGCAGCCGCTTCACATCGGTCTGGGTCACCGCGAGGATCGCACCGACCACCATGGTGAGGATGGCGACGCCCCACATCACGGGCCGCCAGTCCCAGCGCATCCCCGGCAGGGCCACATAGAGCAGCCGCAGCAGGGCACCGAAGGCGGCGACCTTGGTGGCGGACGCCATGAAGCCGGTGACGGGGGTGGGGGCGCCCTGGTAGACGTCCGGGGTCCAGGCGTGGAACGGGACGGCGCCGACCTTGAAGAGCAGGCCGACCCCCAGCATGGCCAGGCCGATCAGCAGCAGGGCGTCGTTCTCGGTGGTGTTGGCCAGCGCCGGGGTGAGCTGGGCCTGCCCGGAGACCACATCGGCGATGCCGCCCAGGGAGACGGTGCCGGCGTAGCCGTAGAGCAGGGCGATGCCGAAGAGGAAGAAGGCCGAGGCGAAGGCGCCGAGCAGGAAGTACTTGACCGCGGCCTCCTGGGAGAGGAGGCGGCGGCGCCGGGCCAGCGCGCACATCAGATAGAGCGGGAGGGAGAAGACCTCCAGCGCCACGAACATGGTCAGCAGGTCGGCGGCGGCCGGGAAGAGCAGCATGCCGCCCACCGCGAACATGGTCAGCGGGAAGACCTCGGTGGTGGCGAAGCCCGCCCTGGCGGCGGCCTTCTCCTGGTCGCCGCCGGGCACCGCGGAGGCCTGCGGGGTGAAGGCGTCCACCGGGGCGCCGTCCGCTCCGCGCGGCTCGAGCCGCCGCTCGGCGAAGGAGAGCACCGCGACCACGGCGACCAGCAGGATCACACCCTGCAGGAAGAGCGCCGGGCCGTCCACGGCGACCGCGCCCATCGCGGTGAGCTCGGCCTTGGTGGTGGCGTAGCCGCGGGCGGCCAGCGAGACCACCACGCCGAAGGCGCCGACCAGTCCCAGCAGGGCGATGCCCACCTGGGCGGCCCAGCGGTTGCGGCGGGGCAGGAACGCCTCCGCCAGGATGCCGACCAGGGCGGCGCCGAAGACGACCAGCATGGGGGCCAGCTGGCCGTACTCGATGTGCGGGATCGGGATGGTGGCGGTGTCGCCCGCGGCCGTCCACAGGGTGTGGACGGCGCCGGCCGATGCGAGGGCGGCGGTCACTTCGCCTCACCTCCGTGGGAGTCCAGCGACGTGTAGGAGAACCAGGACTGGTCGGCCGCCGGGTGGGCGGGTTTGGAGTCGGTGCGGTGGACGTCGGCCATGGTGGCCGTGACCGCGGGGTTGACGATGTCGGCGACCGGCTTGGGGTAGATGCCGAGCAGCAGCAGCAGGGCGATCAGCGGGGCGACCACGGCCACCTCGCGGACCCTGAGGTCGGGCATCTTGCTGACGCTCTCCTTCACCGGGCCGGTCATGGTGCGCTGGTACAGCACCAGGACGTACAGCGCCGCCAGCACGATGCCGACGGTGGCCACGATGCCGATCGCCGGGTAGCGGGTGAAGGTGCCCACCAGCACCAGGAACTCGCTGACGAACGGGGCCAGGCCGGGCAGCGACAGCGTCGCCAGGCCGCCGACCAGGAAGGTGCCGGCCAGCACCGGGGCGACCTTCTGCACACCGCCGAAGTCGGCGATCAGCCGGCTGCCGCGCCGGGAGATCAGGAAGCCCGCGACCAGCATCAGGGCGGCGGTGGAGATGCCGTGGTTGACCATGTAGAGGGTGGCGCCGCTCTGGCCCTGGGTGGTCATCGCGAAGATGCCCATGATGATGAAGCCGAAGTGGGAGATCGACGCATAGGCGATCAGCCGCTTGAT
The DNA here is from genome assembly GCF_001418575.1 of Peterkaempfera griseoplana. GTDB lineage: Bacteria > Actinomycetota > Actinomycetes > Streptomycetales > Streptomycetaceae > Peterkaempfera > Peterkaempfera griseoplana. The sequence goes on along the minus strand of NZ_LIQR01000283.1, from coordinate 14,555 downwards.
GTCCTTCTGGCCGACCGCGAGCAGCGCTCCGTAGATGATCCCGACCACCGAGAGGACCAGGATCGCCGGGGCGAAGTACCGGGAGGCGTCCGGGAAGAGACCCAGGCAGAAGCGGAGCATCGCAAAGGTGCCCACCTTGTCCACCACGGCCGTGATCAGCACCGCGGTTCCGGCGGTGGACTCGCCCATGGCGTTGGGCAGCCAGGTGTGCAGCGGCCACAGCGGGGCCTTCACCGCGAAGGCGAAGAAGAAGCCCAGGAAGAGCGCCTTCTCCGCGGCCGGGGCGTAGGAGAGCTTGCCGCTGGAGACCGCGTTGGTGATGGTGGCCAGGTCGAAGGTGCCGCCCCCGCCGCTGCCCAGGTGGGCCCGGGCGGTGAGCATGTAGAGGCCGATGACCGCGGCCAGCATCACCAGTCCGCCGACCAGGTTGTACAGCAGGAACTTCACCGCGGCGTAGGACCGCTGCCGGGCCGCCTCCGGGCCGCCGGCCCGGTCTCCGAAGCCGCCGATGAGGAAGTACATCGGGATGAGCATGGCTTCGAAGAAGACGTAGAAGAGGAAGACGTCGGTGGACAGGAAGGAGACCAGCACCATCGCCTCGACGGCGAGGATCAGGGCGAAGAACCCCTGGGTGCGGCGGCGTCCCTCGAAGCTGTGCGGGTCCTCGGGATCGGCGTCGCCCCAGGAGGCCAGCATCACCAGCGGCACCAGCACCGCGGTGAGCAGCGCCAGCACCACCCCGATGCCGTCGACCCCGAGCGAGAAGGAGATGCCGAAGCTCTTGATCCAGGTGTAGGACTCGGTGAGCTGGTAGCGCTTGCCACCCGGGTCGAAGCGGGCGGTCATGACGGCCGCCAGCACCAGGGTGACGGCGGAGAACGCCAGCGCCACGGTCTTGGGGGTGCGCCGGGTGGCGGCGCTGGTCGCGGCCGGCAGTGCCGCGGTGACGACCGCCCCCACCGCCGGCACGGCGGCGGTGACGGTCAGCAGCGGAAAGCTCATCAGACCGACCTCATCAGGAGAGTGGTGGCGACCAGGACCGCGGCGCCGCCGAACATGGAGAGGGCGTAGGAGCGGACGAAGCCGTTCTGCATCCGGCGCATCCGGCTGGAGAGGCCGCCGATGGTGGCGGCCAGGCCGTTGACGAAGCCGTCCAGGCCCTTGGTGTCCCCGTACACCAGCCCGCGGGTCAGGTACTCGCCGGGGCGGACCAGCACCGCGTGGTTGAAGTCGTCCTGCAGCAGGTCGCGGCGGGCGGCGCGGGTGAGTGCGGAGCCCACCGGTGCCACGGCCGGGACGGGCTGCCGTCCGTAGACCGCCCAGGACCAGGCGACGCCGACGGCGACGCACAGCAGGGTCAGTCCGCTGATGGTCAGGGAGCCCAGCGGGGCGTTCCCCTCGGAGTGCCCGGTGATCGGCTCCAGCCAGTGCAGGAAGGCGTTGTTGAGGGCGAAGAGACCGCCGGCGAAGACCGATCCGATGGCGAGGACCACCATCGGCAGGGTCATCACCGAGGGCGACTCGTGCGGGTGGGGCTCATGGCCCTCGGCGTTCGGCTGCCAGCGCTTCTCACCGAAGAAGGTCATGATCATCACACGCGTCATGTAGAACGCGGTGATCGCCGCGCCCAGCAGCGCCACCCCGCCGAGGATCCAGCCCTCGGTGCCGCCCTTGGCGAAGGCGGCCTCGATGATCCGGTCCTTGGACCAGAAGCCGGACAGGCCCGGGAAGCCGATGATCGCCAGATAGCCGAGGCCGAAGGTGACGAAGGTGACCGGCATGTACTTGCGCAGCCCGCCGTAGTGGCGCATGTTCACCTCGTCGTCCATGCCGTGCATGACCGACCCGGCGCCGAGGAAGAGGCCGGCCTTGAAGAAGCCGTGGGTGACCAGGTGCATGATGGCGAAGGCGTAGCCGATCGGGCCCAGGCCCGCAGCCAGCACCATGTAGCCGATCTGCGACATGGTCGAGCCGGCCAGCGCCTTCTTGATGTCGTCCTTGGCGCAACCGACGATCGCACCGAACATCAGCGTCACCGCGCCCACGCAGACCACGACCAGCTGGGCGTCGGGCGCCAGGTTGAAGATGGCCGCGGAGCGGGTGATCAGGTAGACGCCGGCGGTCACCATGGTGGCGGCGTGGATCAGCGCCGACACCGGGGTGGGGCCCTCCATGGCGTCGCCCAGCCAGGACTGCAGCGGCACCTGGGCGGACTTGCCGCAGGCCGCCAGCAGCAGCATCAGGCCGATGGCGGTGAGCTTGCCCTCGCTCGCGGTGTGCGCGGTACCGAAGACCGGACCGAAGGCGAAGGAGCCGAACTGGGTGAACATCAGCATGATCGCGATGGAGAGGCCGACGTCGCCCACCCGGTTGACCAGGAAGGCCTTCTTGGCCGCGGTGGCGGCGCTGGGCTTGTGCTGCCAGAAGCCGATCAGCAGGTACGAGGCGAGGCCCACGCCCTCCCAGCCGACGTACAGCAGCAGGTAGTTGTCGGCCAGCACCAGCAGCAGCATCGCCGCCAGGAAGAGGTTGAGATAGCCGAAGAACCGGCGGCGGCGCTCGTCGTGGGCCATGTAGCCCACCGAGTAGAGGTGGATCAGCGAGCCCACGCCGGTGATCAGCAGGACGAAGGTGATGGAGAGCTGGTCGAGCTGGAAGCCCACGTCGGCCCGGAACCCGCCCACCGGCACCCAGGAGAAGAGGTGCTGGTGGACCGGCCGGTCCGCGGTGGAGCGGCCCAGCATGTCGAAGAAGAGGACCGCTCCGGCCACGAAGGACGCGGTGGAGGCGACGACGCCCAGCCAGTGGCCGAAGGCGTCAAGGCGGCGGCCGCCCAGCAGCAGCAGGGCTGCTCCGGCGAGCGGGGCCGCGACGAGCACGGGGATGAGTGCGTTCACGGGTTCGTCTGCCTCCGCCTACAGCTTCATCAGGTTGGTGTCGTCGACCGACGCCGAGTGCCGGGTGCGGAAGATGCTGACGATGATCGCCAGACCCACCACGACCTCGGCGGCGGCGACCACCATGGTGAAGAACGCGATGATCTGGCCGTCCAGGTTGCCGTGCAGCCGGGAGAAGGTGACCAGCGCCAGGTTGGCGGCGTTCAGCATCAGCTCGACGCACATGAAGAGGACGATCGCGTTGCGCCTGATCAGCACGCCGGAGGCGCCGATGGTGAAGAGCAGCGCGGAGAGGTACAGGTAGTTGACGGGGTTCACTGCTGCTCCGCCTCCTCCTCGGTGCGGGCCGCCTCGGCTGCCTCGTCCGCCGCTCCGGCCGTGATGGGGGCCCGGGGGCTCTTCACGGTGCGGCGCGGCGGGAGGGTTCGGCCGAGGTAGTCGGCGGTGGTGGACTCCAGCTGCTCCATGCGGCGCAGCATGTCGTGGCTGACGTCGCGGATCTGCCCGCGGGCCCGCAGCGTCGGGTTGACCGTCACCTCGGCGGTGGTGCCGTCCGGCAGCAGGCCGGGGATGTCCACCGCGTTGTGCCGGGCGTAGACGCCTGGAGCGGGCAGCGGGGTGACCTGGACGCCCTCGCGGACCCGGCGCTCGGCCAGCTCGCGCTGGCTGGCGCGCTGCTCGGTGCGCTCGTGGTGGGTGAGCACCATGGCGCCGATGGCGGCGGTGATCAGCAGTGCGCCGGTGACCTCGAAGGCCCAGACGTACCGGGTGAAGATCAGCCGGGCCAGTCCCTGGACGTTGCCGCCCGAGTTGGCCTCGCCGAGACCGCTGAAGGTGTGCAGATGGGCGTTGGCGATCCCGGCGATCAGCAGCACGCCGAAGCCGAGGCCGCAGAGGGCGGCCGCCCAGCGCTGGCCCTTGAGCGTCTCCTTGAGGGAGTCCGCGGAGGTGACGCCGACCAGCATCACCACGAAGAGGAACAGCATCATGATCGCGCCGGTGTAGACCACGATCTGGACGACGCCCAGGAAGACCGCGCCCTGCGCCATGTAGCAGATCGCCAGCGCCAGCATGGTGCCGGCCAGGCAGAGCGCGCTGTGCACCGCCTTCCTCATCAGCACGGTGCCCAGTGCGCCGCCGACGGCGATCACGGCCAGCACCCAGAACTGCACGGCCTCCCCGGTGGAGGTGGTGCCGGTGGCGGCGGCAGCCGCCAGCTGGACGGGGCTCATCCCTGGTTCGCCTCCTCCGGCTGCTCGTCCCTGCTGCGGGCGGCCTGGGTCTCGGTACCGGGGGCGGCGCCGGTGACCCGGCCCCGGTAGTAGTCGCCCTCGTCGGTGCCCGGGTACATGGCGTGCGGCGGGGGGACCATGCCGTCGGTGAGACCGGCCAGCAGCTGCTCCTTGGTGAAGATCAGGTCGGCGCGGCTGCTGTCGGCGAGCTCGTACTCGTTGGTCATGGTGAGCGCCCGGGTGGGGCAGGCCTCGATGCAGAGCCCGCAGAGGATGCAGCGGGCGTAGTTGATCTGGTAGACGCGGCCGTACCGCTCACCTGGGGAGTAGCGCTCCTCCTCGGTGTTGTCCGCGCCCTCCACATAGATGGCGTCGGCGGGACAGGCCCAGGCGCAGAGCTCGCAGCCGACGCACTTCTCCAGCCCGTCGGGGTGGCGGTTGAGCTGGTGGCGGCCGTGGAAGCGGGGCGCGGTCTCCTTCTTCTGCTCGGGGTACTGCTCGGTGAGGCGCTTCTTGAACATGGCCTTGAAGGTCACGCCGAATCCGGCGGCCGGGCCCAACATGTCAGGCACCGTCGGCTCCCTTCGGGTTGGAGGTGCCGCCACCCACGGCGGCAGGTTCGGCGGGCTCCCCGTCCTGCTGCGACGCCCCGTTCTGCACCGGCGGGGCCGGGATGCGGCTGGGCCGGCGCGGTACGGGCGGCAGCTGCTGGCCCGGCATCGGGGGCACCGGGAAGCCGCCGGCCATCGGGTCGAAGACCTCCTGCGGCTGGTGCGGCACCGGCTTGTCCTTGCGTCGGAAGACGTCCCAGACCAGGGAGAGCAGCAGCACGGCGACGACCGGCGCGCCCACGTAGAGGACCACCTTGGAGAAGTCGTAGCCCTCGTTGCGCAGCGCCCGCACGGTGGCGACCAGCACCAGCCAGACCAGCGAGACCGGGATCAGGACCTTCCAGCCCAGCTTCATGAACTGGTCGTAGCGCAGCCGGGGCAGGGTGCCGCGCAGCCAGATGAAGAAGAAGAGCAGCAGCTGGACCTTGATGACCAGCCAGAGGATCGGCCACCAGCCGTGGTTGGCGCCCGCCCAGAAGGTGCTGATCGGCCAGGGTGCCCGCCAGCCGCCCAGGAAGAGGGTGGTGGCGACCGCCGAGACGGTGACCATGTTGACGTACTCGGCCAGCATGAACATCGCGAACTTCAGCGAGGAGTACTCGGTGTTGAAGCCGCCCACCAGCTCGCCCTCGGCCTCGGGGAGGTCGAAGGGGGCGCGGTTGGTCTCGCCGACCATGGCCACGATGTAGACCAGGAAGGAGACCGGCAGCAGCACCACGAACCACTTGTCGTGCTGGGCGCCGACGATCTCCGAGGTGGACATCGACTTGGAGTAGATGAACACCGCGGCGAAGGAGAGGCCCATCGCGATCTCGTAGGAGATCATCTGCGCCGCCGAGCGCAGACCGCCGAGCAGCGGATAGGTGGACCCCGAGGACCAGCCGGCCAGCACGATCCCGTAGATGCCGACCGAGGCGGTGGCCAGGATGTAGAGCAGGCCGATCGGCAGGTCGGTGAGCTGCATGGTGGTCCGGGTGCCGAAGATCGAGATCTCATGGCCGGCCGGACCGAAGGGGATCACCGCGAAGGCCATGAAGGCCGGGATGACACAGACGATCGGGGCCAGCACATAGACGACCTTGTCGGCGCCCGTGACGACCAGGTCCTCCTTGAGGGCCAGCTTCACACCGTCGGCGAGCGACTGCAGCATGCCCCAGGGGCCGTGCCGGTTGGGGCCGATCCGCAGCTGCATCCAGGCGACGACCTTGCGCTCCCAGACGATCGCGATCAGCACCGTGACCACGAGGAAGGCGAAGGTGAAGACCGCCTTGAGCAGCACCAGCCACCAGGGGTCGGTGCCGAAGAGGCCGAGCTGTCCGGAGACGGCCGTCGTGGTGGTGGGGGTCATCGGTCCTCCTCCTCACCGGCGGGGTCGGCGCCGGTCGCAGCGGCGGGGGCGGCTGCGGACTCCCCGGCCGCCTCCGCGGACGGGGCGGCGGGTGCGACGGAGACCAGCCGGCCGGTGCCGGTGCCCAGCGCCCGGTGGGCGCCGCCGTCGGTGGAGTTCAGCGGGATCCACACGGTGCGGTCGGGCATCTCGGCGGTGACCGCCAGGGGCAGGGTGAGCGTCCCTGCCGGGCCGCCGACGGTGAGCGGGGCGCCGTCCAGCGCGCCGATCTCGGCGGCGGTGGCGGGCGACAGCCGGGCGACCGCGGGGTGGCGGGTGCCGGCCAGCGGTACGTCGCCCTGCTGCAGCACTCCGTTGTCCAGCAGCTGCCGCCAGCCGGCCAGTACGGCCTGGCCTGCGGCGGGGCGCGGGACCTGGCCGGGGTGCTCGGCGGGCAGGGCGGTGTGCTCCCCGGCCCAGGGGCCGAGGGCGTCCAGCTCCCGGCGGGCCGCGGTGACGTCGGGCAGTCCCAGGCCGGGGCCGGAGTCCGTGACGGCGGCCATGGCGTCCGCGAGCATCGCCAGCACCCGCAGGTCGGTCCAGAGGTGCCGCTGGGTCTGCTGGTCGGGCTTGAGCGCGGCCTCGAAGAGCCGTACCCGGCCCTCCCAGTCCAGGAAGGTGCCGGCCTTCTCCGCGACGGCGGCCACCGGGAGCACCACGTCGGCGCGGGCGGTGACGGCGGAGGGCCGCAGCTCCAGGGAGACCAGGAAGGGCACCGCGTCCAGTGCCGCCTCGGCGGCGGCCGGGTCCGGCAGGTCGGCCGTCTCCACGCCGCCTACCAGCAGCGCGCCCAGTTCCCCGGACGCGGCGGCGGCCAGCATCTGGCCGGTGTCCCGGCCGAAGCGGGCGGGAATCTCGGCGATGCCCCAGGCCGCGGCGGTCTGGCTGCGGGCCTGCGGGTCGGTGACGGGCCGGCCGCCGGGCAGCAGCCCGGGGAGGGCGCCTGCCTCCAGTGCGCCGCGCTCCCCCGCCCTGCGGGGCACCCAGGCGAGCCGGGCGCCGGTGGTGTGCGCCAGGCGCAGGGCCGCGGTGAGCGCCCCCGGTACGGTGGCCAGCCGCTCACCGACCAGGATCACCGCTCCCTCGGTGCGCAGCAGGTCGGCGGCCCGGCCGCCGTCCTCCACCAGCGGCTCGTCACCGCCGAGCGCGGCCAGCCACTCGGCCTCGGTGCCGGGAGCGGCGGGCAGCAGCGCGCCGCGGAGCTTGGCCAGACCGCGGGAGGCGTGGTCGGCGACGGAGAAGACCTTGAGACCCTTGCGGGAGGCCTTGCGCAGCCGCAGGAAGACGATCGGCGACTCCTCCTCGGGCTCCAGGCCCGCGAGCAGTACGGCCGGTGCGCTCTCCAGGTCGCGGTAGGTGGTCCCGCTGCCGTCCAGGTCCAGGCCCCGCCCGGCGACGGCGGCGGCCAGGAACTCGGCCTCCTCGGCGCTGTGCGGGCGGGCGCGGAAGTCCACGTCGTTGGTGCCGAGGGCGACCCGGGCGAACTTGGCGTACGCGTAGGCGTCCTCCACCGTGGCCCGGCCGCCGACCAGCACACCGGCCCGGCCGCGGGCGGCGGCCAGCCCCTCGGCGGCCCGCTGGAGCGCCTCCGGCCAGGAGGCGGCGACCAGCTCGCCGGTGCCGGGGTCACGGACCAGCGGGGTGGTCAGCCGGTCCCGCTGCTGGGCGTAGCGGAAGGCGAACCGGCCCTTGTCGCAGTTCCACTCCTCGTTGACCTCCGGGTCGTCCCCGGCGAGTCGCCGCAGCACCTTGCCGCGCCGGTGGTCGGTGCGGACGGCGCACCCGGAGGCGCAGTGCTCGCAGACGCCCGGGGAGGAGGTGAGGTCGAAGGGGCGCGAGCGGAACCGGTAGGCGGCCGAGGTCAGGGCGCCCACCGGGCAGATCTGGATGGTGTTGCCGGAGAAGTACGACCGGAAGTCGTCGCCGCCGCCGATGCCGACCTGCTGCTGGGAGCCCCGCTCCAGCAGGTCGATGAAGGGGTCGCCGGCGATCTGCTCGGAGAAACGGGTGCAGCGGGCACAGGAGACGCAGCGCTCGCGGTCCAGCAGCACCTGGGTGGAGACGTTGATCGGCTTGGGGAAGGTCCGCTTGGGTCCCTCGAAGCGGCTGTCCGCCTGCCCGGTGGACATCGCCTGGTTCTGCAGCGGGCACTCGCCGCCCTTGTCGCAGACCGGGCAGTCCAGCGGGTGGTTGATCAGCAGCAGCTCCATCACGCCGCGCTGGGCCTTCTCGGCGACGGGCGAGGTGCGCTGGGTCCGCACGACCATGCCGTCGGTGCAGGTGGTGGTGCAGGAGGCCAGCGGCTTGCGCTGCCCCTCCACGTCCACGATGCACTGGCGGCAGGCGCCCGCGGGGTCCAGCAGCGGGTGGTCGCAGAACCGGGGGATCTGCACGCCGATCAGCTCGGCGGCCCGGATCACCAGGGTGCCCTTGGGCACCTGGAGCTCCACGCCGTCGATGGTGACGGTGACGAGGTCTTCCGGTGGCGGCGCCGCAGCCGTCCCGGAAGGTGTGCCGGTGGTGACGGTCATTTAGGCGAGCACCCCCTTCTCCTGGACGGGCTGGCGGGTGGCGTTGCCGTTGACGGCGGTCCGGCCGGCCCAGACGGTCGAGGCCGCCGGGTCGAAGGGGCAGCCGCGCTGGGCGATGTGCTGCTCGTACTCCTCGCGGAAGAACTGCAGCGAGGAGGTGATGGGGCTGGTGGCACCGTCGCCCAGGGCGCAGAAGGCCCGGCCGAGGATGTTGTCGCAGAGGTCCAGCAGCTTGTCGAGGTCGGCCTGGGTGCCCTCACCGGACTCGATCCGGCGCATCAGCTGCACCAGCCAGTAGGTGCCCTCGCGGCAGGGAGTGCACTTGCCGCAGGACTCGTGGGCGTAGAACTCGGTCCACCGGGTGACGGCACGGACCACGCAGGTGGTCTCGTCGAAGACCTGGAGCGCCTTGGTGCCGAGCATCGACCCGGCGGCGCCCACGCCCTCGTAGTCCAGCGGGACGTCCAGGTGCTCCTCGGTGAACATCGGTGTGGAGGAGCCGCCCGGGGTCCAGAACTTCAGCCGGTGGCCCTCGCGTACGCCGCCGCTCATCTCCAGCAGCTGCCGCAGTGTGACCCCGAGAGGGGCCTCGTACTGGCCGGGGTTGGTGACATGGCCGGAGAGCGAGTAGAGGGTGAAGCCCGGGGACTTCTCGCTGCCCATGGAGCGGAACCACTCCTTGCCGCGGTGCAGGATGGCCGGCACCGAGGCGATGGACTCCACGTTGTTGACCACGGTGGGGCAGGCGTAGAGGCCCGCGATGGCGGGGAACGGCGGACGCAGCCTGGGCTGGCCGCGGCGGCCCTCCAGGGAGTCCAGCAGCGCCGTCTCCTCACCGCAGATGTAGGCGCCGGCGCCGGCGTGCACGGTGATGTCCAGGTCGAAGCCCGAGCCCTGGATGTCCTTGCCGAGCAGGCCCGCCGCATAGGCCTCGGCCACGGCGGCCTGGAGCCTGCGCAGCACGGGGACCACCTCGCCGCGCAGATAGACGAAGGCGTGGTTGCAGCGGATCGCGTAGGAGGCGATCACCATGCCCTCGATCAGCGAGTGCGGGTTGGCGAAGAGCAGCGGGATGTCCTTGCAGGTGCCCGGCTCGGACTCGTCGGCGTTGACCACCAGGTAGTGCGGCTTGCCGTCGCCCTGCGGGATGAACTGCCACTTCATGCCGGTGGGGAAGCCGGCGCCGCCGCGGCCGCGCAGGCCGGCGTCCTTGACCAGGGCGATGACCTCGTCCGGCTGCATGCGCAGCGCGGCGGACAGGCCCCGGTAGCCGTCGGCCCGGCTGCGGTAGGTGTCCAGCGTCCAGGGGTGGTGCTCGTCCCAGGTGGCGGAGAGCACCGGGGTGAGCAGCTTCTCGGGCGGCTCGGTGGTCATCGGCCCTCGCTCCCTTCCGGGTCGGCGGGGTCCGCCGGGTGGGCAGGATCCGACAGCGAGGTCTCCTGCGGGGCGTCGTGCGAGGACGGGGTGCCGGAGCCGGTGGACTTCTCCGCCTCGTGGCGGGGCGAGACCACCTTGGCGCTGCCGGTCCCCGGCAGGGCCTCGCCGCGGGCGAGGCGCAGCCCGGCGAGGGACGGTGCGCCGCCGGCGCCGGAGGCGTTCAGGGCGCCGGCCCGCTCGTCCGGGAACCCGGCGAGGATGCGGGCCGTTTCCTTGAATGTGCAGAGCGCAGCGCCCCGGGTGGGGAGGACGGTGTGACCGGCCCTCAGGTCGTCCACGAGCCGCTTGGCGCTCTCCGGCGTCTGGTTGTCGAAGAACTCCCAGTTGACCATCATCACGGGTGCGTAGTCGCAGGCCGCGTTGCACTCGATGTGCTCGATGGAGACGGCGCCGTCCTCGGTGGTCTCGTTGTTCTCGATCCCGAGGTGCTCCTTGAGCTCGGCGAAGATCTGGTCGCCGCCGAGCACCGCGCACAGGGTGTTGGTGCACACCCCGACGTGGTACTTCCCGGCCGGCTTGCGCCGGTACATGGTGTAGAAGGTGGCGACCGCGGTGACCTCCGCGGTGGTCAGCTCCAGCTGCTCCGCGCAGAAGCGGATGCCGGTGCGGCTGACATAGCCCTCCTCCGCCTGCACCAGGTGCAGCAGCGGCAGCAGCGCCGAGCGCGCCACCGGGTAGCGGCCGATCAGCTCCTTGGCGTCGGCCTCCAGCCGCGCCCTCACCTCCGCGGGGAAGTCGGGCGCCGGCAGCGCCGGCATGCCCAGCCCCACGGGCTCTGTCTCGTGGGTCGTCACCGGTCCACGCCTCCCATCACCGGGTCGATACCGGCCACGGCGACGATGACGTCGGCGACCTGGCCGCCCTCGCACATCGCCGCCATGGACTGCAGGTTGGTGAACGACGGGTCGCGGAAGTGGACCCGGAACGGCCTGGTGCCGCCGTCGCTCACCGCGTGCACGCCGAGTTCGCCCTTGGGCGACTCCACGGCCGCGTACGCCTGCCCGGCCGGGACGCGGAAGCCCTCGGTCACGAGCTTGAAGTGGTGGATCAGGGCCTCCATGGAGGTGCCCATGATGTTCCTGATGTGGTCCAGCGAGTTGCCCATGCCGTCCGGGCCGATGGCCAGCTGGGCGGGCCAGGCGATCTTCTTGTCGGCGACCATCACCGGGCCGGGCTCCAGCCGGGCCAGGCACTGCTCCACGATCCGCAGCGACTGCCGCATCTCCTCCAGCCGGATCAGGAACCGGCCGTAGGAGTCGCAGGTGTCGGCGGTGGCGACCTCGAAGTCGTAGTTCTCGTAGCCGCAGTAGGGGTCGGACTTGCGCAGGTCGTGCGGCAGGCCGGTGGAGCGCAGGATCGGCCCGGTGACGCCCAGCGCCATGCAGCCGGCCAGGTCCAGGTGGCCGACGTCGACCAGCCGGGCCTTGAAGACCGGGTTGTCGGTGGCGAGCTTGTCGTACTCGTGCATCCGGGAGCGCAGCAGCTTGATGCCCTCGCGGATCTGGTCGACGGCGCCGGAGGGAAGGTCCTGGGCCAGGCCGCCGGGGCGGACGTACGCGTGGTTCATCCGCAGGCCGGTGACCAGCTCGAAGATGTCCAGGATGATCTCGCGGTCACGGAAGCCGTAGATCATCAGCGTGGTGGAGCCGATCTCCATGCCGCCGGTGGCCAGGCAGACCAGGTGCGAGGAGATCCGGTTGAGCTCCATCATCAGCACCCGGATCACGCTGGCGCGGTCCGGGATCTGGTCGGTGATCCCGAGCAGCTTCTCCACCGCGAGGCAGTACGCCGTCTCGTTGAAGAGCGGCGTCAGGTAGTCCATGCGCGTGACGAAGGTGGTGCCCTGGGTCCAGTTGCGGAACTCCAGGTTCTTCTCGATCCCGGTGTGCAGATAGCCGATGCCGCAGCGGGCCTCGGTGACGGTCTCGCCGTCGATCTCCAGGATCAGGCGGAGCACCCCGTGGGTGGAGGGGTGCTGGGGGCCCATGTTGACGATGATCCGCTCGTCGTCCGCCCTGCCGGCGGCCGCGGCCACGATCTCGTCCCAGTCGCCGCCGGTGACGGTGAAGACCCGTCCCTCGGTGGTCTCCCGGACCCCTGCCTCGGTGTGGATGTCGGTCATCAGGAGTACGCCCTCCGCTGGTCGGGAGCCGGGATCTGGGCGCCCTTGTACTCGACCGGAATGCCCCCGAGCGGGTAGTCCTTGCGCTGCGGGTGGCCCAGCCAGTCGTCCGGCATCATGATCCGGGTGAGGGCGGGGTGGCCGTCGAAGACGATGCCGAAGAAGTCGTAGGCCTCGCGCTCGTGCCAGTCGTTGGTCGGGTAGACCGCGACGGTCGAGGGGATGCGCGGGTCCGCGTCCGGCGCCGACACCTCCACCCGGATCAGCCGGCCGTGGGTGAGGGAGCGCAGCGGGTAGACCGCGTGCAGCTCCCGGCCCTGGTCGCCGGGGTAGTGGACGCCGCTGACGCCGAGGCAGAGCTCGAAGCGGAGCGCCGGGTCGTCCCGCAGGGTGCGGGCGACCTGGAGCAGGTGCTCACGGCGGACGTGGAAGGTCAGCTCGCCACGGTCGACGACCGTCTTCTCGATCGCGTCCGCGGGGCCTGCGCCGTGGCCTGCCTCGGCCTGCTCCTCCAGCGCGCCCTCCAGCTCGTCGGCGACCTCGTCGAACCAGCCGCCGTACGGGCGCGGGCTGCCGCCCGGCAGCACCACGGGGTCGACCAGCCGGCCGAAGCCCGAGGTGTCACCGCTGCCCCTGGTACCGAACATGCCGCGGCGGACGCCGATGATCTCTTCCCGGCCGGCCGCGCCGTTGTCGCCCCGGGGCGCGGGAAGAGAACCGTTTGTGCCGTGGCCTCCGTTGACGCCGCTCACCGCAGCAGCCCCTTCATCTCGATCGTCGGGACCGCCCTGAGCGCCTCTTCCTCGGCCTGCTCCTCCGCCCTGCGGCGGTTCACGCCCAGCTTCTCGTGCTGGATCTTGTCGTGGAGCTTGAGGATCGCGTCCATCAGCATCTCCGGCCGCGGCGGACAGCCCGGCAGGTAGATGTCGACCGGCACGATGTGGTCGACGCCCTGGACGATCGCGTAGTTGTTGAACATGCCGCCCGACGACGCGCAGACGCCCATGGAGATGACCCACTTGGGGTTGGCCATCTGGTCGTAGACCTGGCGCAGCACCGGGGCCATCTTCTGGCTCACCCGGCCGGCCACGATCATCAGATCGGCCTGCCGCGGCGAGCCGCGGAAGACCTCCATGCCGAACCGCGCCAGGTCGTAGCGGCCCGCACCCGTGGTCATCATCTCGATGGCGCAGCAGGCCAGGCCGAAGGTGGCGGGGAAGAGCGACGACTTGCGCACCCATCCCGCCGCGGTCTCGACACTGGTGAGCAGGAAGCCGCTCGGCAGTTTCTCCTCGATACCCATCCGATTGCCTCTCAGCTAGTCCCACTCGAGGCCGCCGCGCCGCCACACGTAGGCGTAGGCGACGAAGACGGTGGCGATGAAGAGCAGCATCTCGACCAGCCCGAAGATCCCCAGGGCGTCGAAGCTGACCGCCCACGGGTAGAGGAAGACGATCTCGATGTCGAAGACGATGAAGAGCATCGCCGTCAGGTAGTACTTGATCGGGAACCGACCGCCGCCGGCCGGCTGCGGGGTCGGCTCGATGCCGCATTCGTAGGCCTCGAGTTTGGCCCTGTTGTAGCGCTTTGGGCCGGTGAGTGAGGCCATCACGATGGATCCCACCGCGAACGCCGCCGCGATGGCACCGAGTACGAGGATCGGCGCGTAAGCGTTCATACGCTCCCGCTCCCTCCGCAGGTCGTCCTTGACTGCATTCGGACCGCTCAGCCGGGGACTGCGATCAGCTCATGTGAGGCAGTTCACAAACCCCGATTCGGCTGCATCCTATGCCCGTGCGCATGTGATCTGCGACACGGGGTCACGGGGAACTTTGTGATCTACACCACCTGACGAATGATCATGAAGTCATACTGGCCAAGGTTTGATCACAATTAGCTACTTCGCGAATCCAAACAGTCATAGGAGCTGGTGAAGGCGTCGCCCTGACACCCGTCGCGTTATCAGGAGGATCACGCCCGAAGCAAATTTGGAGACCGGGGGACAGCGTGATAATCCGCCTCACCCCAGCGGGTGGGACCGCCGCAAGGTCTTTGACCCCGCGTTCACAAGGTCCGGCGGCACCGCGGGGCGACTCCGCGCCCGGGCGCGGGCCGGCGGCCGGAACGCCGGGGTGCGGAACGCCCGACGGCCCGAACAGCCGGGTACGGAACGCCCAGGCGGGCCTGCGGCAGGCGCCCGGGTACGGAACGCCCGGGCGCGGTAGCACCGACGGACGGGGGCAGGTCCAGTCACTGCCCCCGTCCCCCACCCTCCGGCCCCCGCCATCGCCATCGCCATCGCCATCGCCATCGCGAGGAACGAGCCGACTGGTCCCCC
>NZ_LIQR01000282.1 GCF_001418575.1 Peterkaempfera griseoplana | reverse complement strand
CCCGGTGGTCGCGTGGGAGGGGGTGCCGTCATGGGCGGCGGGGCAGCCGGCAGGACCGGTCAGGATTCGAGAAGCCTCAGCCGCTGTGCAGCCCATAGCGTGATGGTCATGGCAACCACCTCGTCCATCGCATCCACCACGTCCGTCGCATCCGTCACCCTCGAGGTGGCCGACCCGGACGCCGCCCACCGCTTCTACACCGCCTTCGGAGTGGACTCCTACCTCCGCCTGCGGGCCTCGGAGGCGCACACCACCGGGTTCCGGGGCTTCAGCCTGGCGCTCACGGTTTCCCGCCAGGCCACCGTCGACAGCTTCCTCGGCGCGGCCGAGGACGCCGGCGCCACGGTGCTCAAGCCCGCCGCGAAGTCGCTGTGGGGCTACGGCGGCGTCGTCCAGGCGCCGGACGGGACGATCTGGAAGGCCGCGACGTCGGCGAAGAAGGACACCGGCCCGGCCACCCGCGAGATCGACGACTTCGTGCTGCTGCTCGGCGTCGAGGACATGAAGGCCAGCAAGCAGTTCTACGTCGGCCAGGGTCTGACCGTGGCCAGGAGCTTCGGCAGCAAGTACACCGAGTTCGCCCCCGGCGAGGGAGGGATCGTCAAGCTGGCGCTGTACAAGCGCCGCGGCCTGGCCAAGGAGCTCGGCGTCCCCGCTGACGGCACCGGATCGCACCGGATCGTCCTGGGCAGCACCGCGGCCCCCTTCACCGACCCCGACGGATTCGCCTGGGAGGCCGCCGCGCCGCTCGGCACCCCGGCGGCCGGGACGTCCGAGGCGTCCACGCTCACCTGACCGCCGGCCCGCACTCCCGCACGACCGGACCAGAACCCGTACGAGAGGAAACCCGCCATGGAGCACACCACGTCGCCCACCCAGGACCCCGGCACGGCCGCCGGACGGTACGAGGGGTTCACCGCCGAGGAACGGGCCGCGATGCAGGAGCACGCGAAGGAGCAGAAGAAGGCGGCGGCGCGGCGCGGTTCGCGCGAGGAGAAGGAGGCGGCGGCCGAGCGGGACGTGCTGGCGAAGATCGCCGGCATGCCGGAGGCCGACCGGGTCCTCGCCGAGCGGATCCACGCCGTGGTCAGGGCCGCCGCTCCGGGCCTGGCGCCCAAGCTCTGGTACGGGATGCCCGCCTACGCCCGGGACGGCAAGGTCGTCTGCCACTTCCAGAGCGCGGAGAAGTTCAACTCCCGGTACGCCACGCTCGGCTTCAGCGACCAGGCGGCGCTCGACGACGGCGCCCTGTGGCCGACCTCCTTCGCCCTGAGGGAGCTGACCCCGGCGGCCGAGGAGCAGATCGGTGCGCTCGTCAGGAGGGCGGTGGGCTGAGGCCGGGCCGTCGTCCGGCGGTCCTTAGAGGGTAGGCCAGGACCCCGGGTCGGCCGCTTCCCCGGACAGCGGACCTCGGGCCACCGCCGGTCCCCGGCAGGGAGCAGCCTCGCGGGCACCGGCACCTCGGCGAGGAGCGGCGCGTCCCCGGGCGACGGGAACGGCCCGGTCCCTCCCCCGGGCAGCCGCAGACGAGTTGTCGTACCCCCGTCGTGTACCGGGTACGCTGGCGCGTCGCTGTCCTTGCGGGGGAAGGAACCAGGCGTTGACTTCTGTCACTGCGGTGCCGGAGGACCCGGCGGCGCCCGGTGCGGGCACCGGTGCCTGGACGCGGCTGCTGGAGGACGTCGCCGGGAGCGGCCGGCGGCTGCGGCGCGAGGAACTGGAGACGCTCCGCGAGTACGGGCACCGCGCGGCGGAGCAGGGCCGGGGGCTGGCCGAGCTGGTGGACGAGCGGCTGGCCGAGAGCGGCCGGGTCTGGGCGGGACGACCGGTGGACGCGGCGTCGATGGCGGCGCTGCGGGCGGCGGTGGCCGCGCTCGCGGCCGGACACGGGCGGGCCTACCGGGAGCGGCTGCAGCAGGAGGAGGCCGAGCGGCGGGAGTTCGTGGCGGACCTGCTGAGCAGCCGCAGCGACCTGGGCCGGCTGGCCGAGCACGCCGAACGCTTCGGACTCAACCTGGCCTGCGCCCATGTCGTCGCCGTGGCGGAGGGCGACGGCTACGACCTGGACGACCCGCTGGTGCGCGGGGTGGAGCGGCAGCTGTTCGGCCGCTTCGGCGAGCAGGAGCTGCTGCTCGCGGTGAAGCACGGGCGGCTGGTGTGCATCGTGCCCTCCGGTCCCGGCGAGGACGCCGCGGTGAAGGCCTTCGCTGAGCTGACGGAGGGCCGCCGGGTGGTGGTCGGCCGGCCGCACAGCGGGCCCGGCGGGGTCGTCCACTCGTACGAGGAGGCACGGTCGGCGCTGGAGCAGGCCGGTCAGCTGCGGCTGCCGGGGCGGCTGCTGCACGCAGCCGACCTGCTGGTGCTGCCCGTGCTGCTGCGGGACCGGGACGCGCTGGAGGAACTGGTGCACGGCGTGCTCGGTCCGCTGCAGAAGGCACGCGGCGGGCCGCAGCCTCTGCTGGAGACCCTGGCCGCCTATGCGGACTCGCGCTATGTGTCGGCGGAGGCCGCCCGCAGGCTGGGGCTGAGCGTGCGGGCGCTGGCCTACCGGCTTGAGCGCATCGTCCGGCTGACCGGGCTGGATCCGGACGACGCACTGCAGCGCTACACCCTGGAGACGGCGGCGTTCGGCGCGAGGCTGCTGGGGTGGCCGGACCAGCCGGCGGACGGATAGCCGGCGCACAGGGCGCGCCAGCGGGCCGTCTGGGCCGCCGTGGCCCGGCCGCGCAGCAGGGCCAGCTTGAGCAGGTTGGCCTCGGCCGCGCTGCCGAGGGTCTGCGCCTCCGCGAGGTAGTGGTCGTCCAGCAGGGCCTCGACCTCGGCGTCGCTCTGCACGGGGTCCACCCGGGCGGCGAGGGCGGCCATCGTCCGGTAGGAGCCCTGGAGCAGGAACGGCGGTTCGGTGCGGTCAGCCTCCTCCTGGGCGGCGGAGGCGATGTAGGCGCGGTTCACGGCGAGCACGGTGCGCTGGACGCGGCGCAGCCCGGCCAGGGCCGCCAGGACCCGGTCCAGGTCCGGTACGGGGGCGGTGAGCTGGTCGGCCTGGGCGGCGGGGTCCCTGTCGGCCAGCGCGACCAGCAGGCGCAGGTCGGCCGGGCCGGTTCCGGCGAGCGGGGCCAGGACGGGGTTGGCGGCGAGGGCGTTCTCCAGGTAGGAGAGCTCGAAGAGGTCCTGACGGCCGGCCAGCACCTCCCCGAGGTTCCAGACGTCGGCGCGGTTGGCGAGCATGTCGGGGATCCGGAAGCGCCGCCCGTCCGCGGTGTGGGGGTTTCCGGCGAGGCAGACGGCGAAGCGGCGTCCGCGCAGGTCGAAGCTGCGGGCCTGGCCGTCGCTGACCGCCTCGACGCGGCGCTGCGCGTCGCACAGCGGGATGAACTTCTGCAGCAGTTCGGCGGAGACGTGCTGGATGTCGTCCAGGTGCAGCAGGACGTTGCTGCCCGCCTCCAGGGCGAAGACGATCTTCTCCACCTCCCGGCGGGCGGCGGCGTCCGGGGCGCGGCCGGGGTCGAGCGAGGTGGTGCCGGTGCCCAGGGCGGGCCCGTCCACCCGGACCATCAGCAGGCCGAGGCGGGCGGCCACGTACTCCAGCAGGGTGGTCTTGCCGTAGCCGGGCGGGGACAGGAGCAGCAGCAGGCCGCTGCGGTCGGTGGTCGCTCCCTGCGCGCCGAGCTGCTTGGCGAGGTTGTCGCCGACCAGCGGCAGGTAGACCTCGTCGATCAGCTGATTGCGGACGAAGCCGGCGAGGGGGCGGGGACGGTGGTCGTCCAGCCGCAGCCGGGCGCGTTCGGCGGTCAGGACCTCCGCGCGCCGCCGCTGGAAGGCGCGGAAGGAACCCGCCCGCTGCTCTCTGAACTCCCGGGCACGGTGGGGCAGTTCGTCGATGCGGACGGTCAGCCTGCCGTCGCGGACCCGGGGGTGGGCGCCGAGCAGGCCCTGGACGGTCTCGGCGAGGGGCGCGGTGACCGGGTAGCGCTCCAGCTCGGGGGCGCAGAGCCGGGCGACCGCCTCGGGGACGCCCTCCGGCGCGCGGACCGTGGCGGCATAGGACTCCAGCCAGGCGGTGGCCAGCTGGTGGCGGGCGGGCAGGTCGGTACCGAGGGCGTCGAGGTCGGCGACCAGCGCGGCGGCGGCCGGGGTGCGCCGGAAGGCGTCGAGCAGCGCACCGGAGGCGGCTCCGGCGGCGAAGCCGTCGTGCGGGTCGGCGAGTTCCTCCAGCAGGTACTCGCCTGCGGGCCGGGCCGCGGGCAGCCCGAGGGACGCGGTGAACTCCGCGACGACGGCGGACAGTTCGGAGGCGAGTTCGGCCAGGGCCGGGGAGGGGCCGAAGGTGCTGCGGGCCAGGACCAGGGAGCGGGCCCGGCGCTGCCAGGAGGCACGCAGTGCCCCGGTGGTCCCGTGGGCCCAGAACAGCTGCGCGGCCGAGCGCGCCTCCGCGGGGTGCGCCAGCAGCCCGGCGCCGGCGCGCAACCTCAGCAGGGCGTCCAGGATGAGCGCCGCGTCGTGGTCGTGCACGCCCCGCTCGTACCCCTCGTCGTAGGCGCGCTCCGCCGCGCGGCGCACCTGGTCCAGCGGGGGTTCGGCGGTGGCCTCCGGGAGCAGGCCGGTGGCCAGGTACTCCGCGCGGTAGAGCTCGGGTGACTCGCTCACCAGCGGCTGCGTCCAGAACTCCCGTCCGGGGAGCAGCTCCGGCAGGTCGGCGGCGCGGCGGTAGCCGGTCCCGCTGACGGCGAAGACCAGCCCGTCGCCGTCCGGCTGCAGGGTCAGCTCGACCGGCTCTCGGCGGACGGCGAAGCGGTGGCGGCCGAGGCGGACGGTCGCGCCGCCGTCCTCCGACAGGTCAGCCCGGTCCCTCAGGTCACGGAGCGCGGTACGGACCGCGCCGAGCAGGCCGTCCTCCAGCTCCCGGGCGCGGACCCGGTCGTCCAGCGCCTCCAGTTCGGCTGCGGCGGCCCGGATCCGCAGCGCCATCGGGTCGGCGGCCTGGGCGGCGTGGATGTCCGCCGCGGAGCCCAGGGCGGTGAGCCTGCGGCGCAGCGCCTCCAGGGCGCGCAGCGCCGAGGCCGCGACGCGGTCGGCGCAGGCGGCGGCCTCGTCCAGCAGGCCCTGCCTGCGGGCGGCGAAGGCCTGCTGGATCTCCTCGCGGCGCACGGCCAGGTCGGCGGCGAGGTCCTCGGCCTCGGCGAAGCGGGCCTCCAGGCCGTCCAGGCGCAGCAGCAGCCGGGCCAGTTGCTCGTCGCAGCCGGCCGGGGTGTCCGCGGCGGCCAGGGCTGCGGTGGTCGCCTGGGCGAGCAGCGCCGACTCGGCGGCGTGGGCGGCACGGTGCTCGGCGTCCAGCAGGGCGCGGCGGCGGTTCACCAGGACCGCCCGGGCGCGGTTGACCGCGGCCAGTACCTCGCCGATGGCGAGCAGGACGGCGGTGCCGGCGGCGGGGTCGGCGCTCACCGCCCCGGTCACCAGGTCGGTGACGGTGGCCAGGGCCTCGGCCTGCTCGGCGAGCCGGTCGGCGAGCTGCCCGGCCTCCGCGGCGGTGGCGGTCCCGGCGGCGGCGGCGGCCGCCGCGTGGGCGGCGGCAAGGGGGCCGGTGAAGGCGTCGGGGCCGGCGAAGTAGGCGAAGGCGCGCTCGGTTGCGGCCGCCAGTTCGGCGGCGAGGTCGGCCTCGACGGCGTCCAGGGCGGCCAGGTCCAGCCGGGGCAGGTCGCGCAGGGTACGGGTGCGGCCCTGGGCCCGGCGCAGTTCGGCGAGCAGCGCCGTCCAGGCGTCGGCGTCGGCGGGGGGTTCGCCGTGCGAGCGGCGGATCAGCGCGGCGGCCTCCTCCCGTGCCCGGTCCAGCGCCTCGGCGGCGCGTGCGGCGAGCAGACCCGTCCGGGCCTGCTCGGCGGCGAGCTGCTCGGCGGCGGTGCGCAGTTCGGCGAGCGGTGCCAGCAGGCCGGTGTCGGCCAGCCAGTAGTGGCGGTCCGCCGCCTTGGCGCAGCCGTCGAGGATCAGCTCCGGTGCGGCGGCCGCCTGGTCGCCGTCCGCCGCGGCGGTCGCGGTGCGGACCACGTCGAGGCAGTCGGCGATACCGCGTACCAGGTCGGCGTTGCCGATCCGCTCCAGCGGGCCGTCGCCGACCGGCTGGGCGGCCGCGTACTCGGCGGAGACGAACGGGGTGCGCCAGAGCTGCAGTTCATGGGTGCGCACGGGCTCGCGGTCCGGTTTGAGGAGCACCAGCGTGCCGTCGGGCAGCAGGGTGTGCGCGGCGCCGTGCAGCGCCGCGGCCGCCTCCCGGCGGACCGTGTTCCACGGCAGCAGCAGGGCCTGGGCGCGTCCGGGGCGGCGCAGGACGTAGAGCAGGTCCTCGCCGTTGGGTGAGGGCACCACCTCCTGGAAGCGCAGGTCGTCGGCGGCCGGTGCGCCGTCCCCGCCGGCCGGGGCGGATGCGTCGTCGATGCGGAAGGCCCGGTGGCTGCCGTCCGCCAGCTCGTAGCCGCCCGGGAAGATCAGGCCCTGGTCGGCCGGGAGGAGCCGGGCCCCTCGGCCGAGGGAGTCCTGGCGGCGCACCGATCCGGTGCGGGTGTTGACCACCAGGAAGCGGTCGGCGGGCTCGTTGTACGGGCGGATCCGGAGCAGCAGCAGCGGCCCGGCCGACGCATGGGCGACGGCGGCGTCGGCCAGGCTCTGCAGCGGCTCGTCGACCGGTTCCTCGTACAGCGGCCGGTCGCCGGGGAGGGCGTGGACGGTGAGTCTGCCGCCGGTGGTGGCGACCGACACCGCGCCCTCACCGCCCTCGATCCTGATCCGGCCCTGCTCGTGGTGCTCCCGCCCGGTCGTGGTCCAGGGCAGTTCGAACGCGGGAGGACCGGGCAGGTCACGCTCGCCGTGGTTGTCCAGGTACTCGGCCCCGCCGTCCGTCAGCTGCCAGCTCAGCACCCGGATGTCGCCGTCGTTCCCGCCGGTGCGGAACACCGCCAGCAGCCGCCCGGAGCCGGTGCGCACCAGGTCGGCCAGCCGGGCGTCGCGGAAGTAGCGCAGCAGCTCCGCCAGGTCGCGGTGGAAGCGCACGTCGTCCAACAGGCCGGGGACCGCGCCGGGGTCCAGCGCCGAACCGTCCAGGCCGTGCAGCGACAGCAGACCGCCGGCCAGGCTCTGCGCCGAGGTCCCCAGGAGCAGCACGCCGGGCCGTACGAAGACGACACCGCAGACGGTGGCCTCCTGCTCGGTACGCGGCCGGGCCGAGCCGGCGAGCTCCAGTGCGCGTGAGCCGAAGGCCTCCTGGCGGAGGGTGTTGAGCTCCGCCGCCCGCCGGCCCAGCTCGGCGGCCCGGTCGGCGAGCCGTGCCCGCAGGATCTGGTAGGTGCCGTCCTCGACGCCCATGGCTGTTTCCCGTGTCTCCGTTCCGTTCCGGTCCTGGTGCCGTGCCTACTTGGGGCTGCCGTTGACGAGCACCGCGGGGTCGGCCACGGCGCCGTCGCCTCCGTTGCCGCCGAGCAGCCTCATCAGCAGGGCGAGGTTCCAGGGGCCGCCGGCCGCCAGCGAACGGAGCACCTCGGTGGCGTCGCCGCTGAAGCTCTTCTCCCCGCTGAGCCAGTCCGCGCCCAGGGCTTGCACCGTCTGCGAGCTCTGCACCGCACCGTCGATGCCCTTGCCGAAGGACACCGCGCCGACCAGCCGCTCCAGGAAGACGCTGTCGCCGCCGACGATGTCGATGTCCGCGCTCTCCAGCCCCGCCGCCAGCACCGCCGCCTGCGCCTCGGCCACCTGCCGCTGCACCTCCAGCCCGGCCAGCCGCACCTCCTTGTCGGCGGCGAGGCGCAACCGGAACTCCTCGTGCTCCCGGGACACCTCGTCCAGCGCGGCCATCGCCGCCGCCTTCTCCCTGAGGCCCGCCGCCTCGCCCAGCAGCCGCTCCCTGATACCGACGGCCTCGGCGTTCGCCTTGCCCTCGGCGACGGCGGCCTCGGCGAGGCCCACCCTCTCCACGGCGTCCGCCTTCTGCTTGAGACCCTCGGCCTCCCCCTCCAGCCGGGCCCGGATACCGGCCGCCTCGGCCAGTGCCTGACGCTCGGCCACCTCGGCCTGCGCGAGCCCGGCCGCGCCGGCCCTGGCCCGCTCGCCCTCCGCCCGGCGCACCGCGGCGGCGGCCTCCAGCTCCGCGCTCTTCTGCCCTGCCTCGGCGAGCACCAGCTGCTCCTTGGCCCGCAGATGGGCGGCCTGCTCGGCGGCCTCGGCCGCCTTGATGTCCTTGACCAGCTGCTCCTGCGCCTCCGCCTCGGCGGCGATGATCACGGTCTGCCGGGTGCGCTCGGCCTCCTGGACGACACGGACCCGCTTGATCTCCTCCTCCTGCTCCGCGACGGTGCGCTCCACCGCGACCCGCTCACGCACCACCTCGGCGACGCCCCGGCGCTCCGCCTCGACCTGCTTCTCCTTCTCCGCCCGGGACAGCTCGACCTCCCGCTCCCGGTTGACGACCTCCAGCAGCCGGTCCTTCTCAATCCGCTCGGTCTCCACCGCGATGACCCGCTCGCGGTTCTTCTCCGCGACGGCGATCTCCCGCTGCTGGTTCTCCCGCTGGACGCCGAGCAGTTCCTCGGTCCGCAGCAGGGCGCTGTGCGCCTTGAGCCGCTCCTCCTCCTGGACCTGCGCGGTGGCCGCCTCCTCCTGGGCGCGCAGGGTCTCGATCCCCTTGCGCTGGCGGATCTCCGCCTCCGCGCGGCGCCGTTCCAGCTCCAGCACGGCCTCGCGGGCGTCCACGTCCTGGCGGGTGATCTCCATCTGCTCGTTGCGCTGGAAGTCGTTGGTGCGGATGTGCTCCAGCGCGGTCAGTTCGGTGATCTTGCGGATGCCCTGGGCGTCGAGGACGTTGGCCGGGTCCAGCTGCGCCAACGGGGTCTGTTCGAGGTGGTCGATCGCGGCGTCCTCGAGGTGGTAGCCGTTGAGGTCGGTGCCGATGGCCGCGATGATCCGGTCCCGGAACTCCTCGCGCTTGGTGTACAGGTCGGTGAAGTCCAGCTGCTTGCCGACGGTCCGCAGCGCCTCGGCGAACTTCGCACTGAAGAGGGTCTGCAGCGTCTCCTGGTGGCTGGCCCGGTCGGTGCCGATGGCCTGGGCGACCTTGACGACGTCCTCGACGGTCTTGTTGACCCGTACGAAGAAGGTGATCCGCAGGTCGGCCCGGATGTTGTCCTTGCAGATCATCCCCTCCCGGCCGGTGCGGGAGATCTCGATGGTCTTCACCGAGATGTCCATGACCTCCGCCCGGTGCAGCATCGGGAGGACCAGGGCGCCGGTGAAGGTGACGTCGACACTCTTTGGCCTGGAGATGATCAGGGCCTCGCCCTGGACCACCTTGCGGAACAGCCGGCCGAAGAGCAGGAGCGCTCCCAGGCCGATGAGCAGGAGCACGGCGACGAGCACGCCGATTCCGATGGTGACGACAGACATGGCTGTTCCCTTGGACGACCTTGCCGCGAATGAATGAGTGTGCGGAGCGCTTCGGTGCGCGGGTGAGCGGGCGGGCTGGTGGGCCGGCGAGTCGGCGAGGACGCGCTGCGTCAGCCGGCGGAGGGCGGGACGGGCATGACCCGGAAGAACTCGCCCTCGGCGTCGTAGTCGTAGATCAGCGCGGCTGCGCCGATGCCGAGCACGCTGCCCGGCCCCGCCGCCTCGTCGGGGCTCTGGCGGACCTGCACCAGCGCCGAGGAGCCGTCGGCCGCGTGCACCTCGGCCTGCCCGAAGTCGGGGCCGACGCGCCCGGTGCGGATGACACAGCCGAGACCGACGAAGTCCCGGCGTGAGGGCGGCGGGGCCGGGGCCGGCAGCAGCCGCCGCAGCGGCCACACCAGCACCCGGGCCCCCGCCCAACCGCCGGCCAGCGCCATCGGCAGCAGAGCCCCCTCGCCCCTGCTGCCGAGGACCGCCCGGCCCGCCAGGGCGCTGAACCAGGCGAAGGCGACCAGCAGCGAGACCGCCACCGTGACCGGCACCCCGCCCAGACCCAGCACCCGCTGCAGCCCCCCGTGGGTGTGGCGCCCGGCGGCGTCGTGGTGGCCGGAGGGGTCGTGGTGACCTCCGTGGGCGGGGGGTCCCACAGGGCCGTGGTGTCCCCCGTGTCCCCCGTGTCCCCCGTGGAAGTGCACGCCCCCGGCGAGCACCACCACCCAGTACACCGCCACGACGGCCAACGCGAAGGTGAAGAGCACGGTGGGAAATTCCGTGACCGCCCTCAGAAAGCCACCCACTGCTGTCGCCTGCCTCTGCAGAGTCCCGGCGTCACCCTCGTGCGCCGCCTGCGTCAGGGTGGCAGCGTGCGGATCCCCCGCGCAGTGCATGATCCCGGCAGTCTTGACGGCCCCTTGACATCCGGGATCAGCTCACACCGACCGGCTCGGGGCCGGACCCGGCAGGGGCCATCTGCGGTGGCGCCGGAGCCCCGTCTCCTGACCGGCCGGCACCCGTCACCGGCCGCGCGGCCCGGCGGTACGGTCCGCCGGCGCGCAGAGAACGCCGGGGGCTCCGCCCTGTGAGGGGAGCCCCCGGCGTGTCGGATACGAGCCGCCGACGTCCTGCGGTCAGCAGGAGGAGGTCGAGTAGGTGGCGTTGTGCCAGGCGCCGTTGTCGTAGACCTGGTAGTTGCCGTTGACCCGGCGGAAGGTGACGTTGTAGTTGGCGCCCACGTAGACGACGTCCCGGTTGTTGCCCTGGTCTTCGAGCCACTGGTCGGCGGTGCCCATGGTCAGCGGGCCGGCGCTGCCGTCCGCGTCCAGGTGACCGGCGTCGGACACGGAGCCGTAGGCGCTCTGCCACGCCTTGGTGGCCGCGGTGGTGCCCGAACCGTAGTCGCAGTCGATCGCGCCGGTGTAGAAGCCGTCCGCGGCAAGGATGGTCTGCCAGAGCGCGGTGGCGTAGCTGTGCCGGTGGGAGCTGGAGTCCAGCGGGCCCTCGTCGCCGAAGTCGTCCTGCACCTGGGCGCCCCAGCCGGCGCCGTACACCACCCCCTGGGAGACCGAGGCCGACGCCGACGGCGCCAGCACGAGTCCGCCTCCCAGAACGGCCGCACTCGCCAGAACAGCCGCAACACGATAACGGATCGCCATGTTCTTCCTTTCGTCCATTCAGCCGCGCGCCGGCGTCCCCGGCGCATGTCCGGCCTGCTCTTATCGGGGTGTCCCGTCAATGCCACGCGCCGCCGTATGTGCACCCCCGGGCGGCATGCCCGGCGGCCACGCCGATACGGCGTGGCCGCCGGTAAATCGGGCCTTGATCTGCATCTCGCCTTGGGCGAGGTGGAACGACAGTGGCAACCGGGGGGACGACGGGCAACGGGATTGCGGTGGAAGGGATGGTGGGATGCGGCCCGCGGCCATCCGCTGTGCATTTGCTTGACCGGTGGGGATGCGGGTGGGACGATCCGGGACCGGATCGGGCCGTCCTTACGTACCGGCCTGGAGGGGGACCATGGCTCAGCAACAGGAAGCCGATCGATTCGCCGCCCGTCTCAGGGCGCTCAAGGAGCGCTCCGGGCTCAGTTTCGAGGCGCTGTCCAGCCAGAGCGCGGTTGGCAGTTCAACTATTCACCGTTACTGCACAGGCAGCAAGATCCCGTCCAGTTACGGTATCGCCCACACGATTGCCAAGGTGTGCGGGGCCAGCGGCGAGGAGCTCCGTGAACTTCATCGCTTATGGGTGCTGGCGGATTCCAGCCGGTCATCTCAGGGCGGTCCTCCCACGACCGACAATGAGGGTGAGGAAACAGCGGATTCCGCCGCCGACAAAGCCGACGAGAAGGCGGAAGAGGTGGACCGGAGCCCGATCCGTGAGATTCCGTCAGCGAATCCCTTACGCAGGTGGAACCGCCGGGCCGTCCTGCCAATAGTGGTGTCCGCTCTCACCGGGGCCGTCATCGGGGCACTGGGCCTGGCCATGGTCGAGAACTACTTCGGGGCCACCGCGAGCGGCGCGAGCCGCCCCGAGACGACACCGGCCGTCTCCGTCCATGTCTTCAACGTGGTGCCCTCCTGCCAGGGCCGCACCGACCATGTGCCGGCCTGCAGCATGGGACTGGCCGGCAACCCCCGGGCGGCGTACGACGCGGGCAACGTCGTGGCGCACCGGGTCTGGCACGGCGACGTACTCGTCACCGACTGCGTGCTCTACGACGGCGCCCAGGTCGGGGACGAGACGGGAGTGGCCACCACCCGCTGGTTCCGGGTCCGGCTCGAGGATGTACCGGGCGGCCATGCATGGCTGCCCGCCGTACGGACCCATGACAGCCCCGCACTCCCCACCTGCCGGGAGTGACACCGGCCCACTCCACCGGGCGAGGCGTCCGGGAGCGCTCCCCTTCGCCGCGGTCGTCAGGGCCTGCGGGCGGCCCCTGTCGCCGCCGCGGTCCCGGCCCGATGCCCCCGGGCGTCCGTCGGACCGGGGGTCCCCGGTCGACGGCAGCAGCCCCTCCGCTCTGCGGTGGGTGGCCGGCCGGAGCTCCCGGCCGATGAGCCGGGTTCACCGGCAGCCGGGGGCCGGGGCCCGGGGCGCAGACGTCGGTGCGCGCTGCTGGCGATGCTCTCCGGCCTGTGGAACGGGCGGGGGTGGCCGACCGGGTCCGGCCGAGCCCGGTCCGGCCGACGGCACCGCGTGCACCGGTGCGGACGTGGCCGCCTACGTCTCCCGCCACGATGAGGTCGTCCGATGTCTGCCTCGGCGCCCGAATCACTTTCCCGTCCACCAGCAGAAGCATCCTTCACGAGGCTCCGCCTGAGCTCCTCGTCGCGGCGACGAGTTGGTGGCGTCGATGACGCTGCCGTACGGAACGGGACGACGTCGACGCGTAGGCGCTGAGGCGCGCCGACCAGCAGGCCCGGGGAGACTGCGCGGGTGCGGCAGACGACCGCCGGCGATGCCGAAGCGCGCCCGGCCCCCTCCACGCACCGTGCGCCCGCAACTCCCAACGGCTCGCCGCGGTACGGAGCGCGACCGGCCGCCACCTCCCTTCGAAAGGTCGGCACCTCGGACCTCTCCGATGCGGAACGACCCGACGCCGGGGTGAACCAAGCGCTGCGCACGGCGCGTGCCGGGGGAAGGGGGGAAGTGCCGCCGGTTCTCGTTCGGCGCTCCGGACCGGCCCGCCCCCCGGCCGCGAAGGGCGGGGCGGCGGACGCGCAGGTGATACGGCGAGCGGCCCCGAAGCACGGCCCAGCCGTCCGTTCTCAGCCGCACTCAATGATCGGGCCTGCATTCGAAACTTTCGTTACAAGAACCCTCTCCACAGCTCCTCCCTTTCGAGCCCATACATCCCCCACCGGTCAGATTTAGCAGACGAGCTCCCGGAACTGACCCTTGACCAGGCAAAATATTTGCCCACCCGATTCCCGGCCGCCTGAATGTTTTCGCAACAGTTGCCGAAAGCGTTGACAGCCCGACAGGTCCGGTCCAACATCGTCGCCGTCGGCAGGCCACACCCACTGCCGGCCCGAGTCGGCCATCGCGGCTCGGCCTGCTGTTCTCCGGCCGTCCGCCGTACGGCGCCTGGTCAGCCCTGCCGCGTCACACGACACCCGCACGCCGGCCGCAACCGCGGCCGACGGCGCTGCGGCGGGTTCGCCATGCAGCCGCCCCCCATCAGCCTTCCCGAGAAGGAACGCAGATACGTGAACTCCACCCAGCCCAAGAGCATCAGAAGTAGCCGGCTCTGGCGTACCGTCAGCAAGGCACGCGTCCTGGTGCTGGCCCTCGCGGCCGTCATGGCCGTGCCCGCCACCGCCAACGCCTCCACCGTCGTCACCTCGAACACCACCAACACCGACGGCGGGTACTTCTACTCGTTCTGGAGCCAGGACAGCGGCCAGGCCTCCATGACCCTCGATGGAAGCAACGGCTACAGCACCACCTGGACCAACGTCACCAACTTCGTGGCCGGCAAGGGCTGGAACCCGGGCACGACCGCGCCCGTGACCTACTCGGGCACGTGGAACTGCAACGGCAACTGCTACCTGTCGCTGTACGGCTGGACCACCAACCCGCTCATCGAGTACTACATCGTCGACAACTACGGGAACTACAACCCGAGCTCCGGCGCCACCAAGCTGGGCTCGGTCGTCAGCGACGGCAGCACGTACGACCTGTACCAGACGGACCGCGTCAACCAGCCGTCCATCCAGGGCACCGCGACGTTCAAGCAGTTCTGGGCGATCCGCCAGTCGAAGCGCACCGGCGGCACCATCACCGTGGACAACTTCTTCAAGGCGTGGGCGTCCGCGGGCCTGAACCTCGGCACTCCGAACTACGAGATCCTCGCCACCGAGGGCTACGGAAGCAGCGGCAACTCCAACATCAAGGTCAGCCAGGGCACCTCCACCGGGGGTACCACCGGCGGCAGCACCGGCGGCAGCACCAGTGACACCACCGCTCCGTCCGTCCCGGGCGGCCTGAAGGTCACCGGCACCACCAGCAACTCCGCGTCGCTGTCCTGGACCGCCTCCACGGACAACACCGCCGTCACCGGCTACAACGTGTACCGCAACGGCACCAAGGTCGGCACGACCTCGGGCACCAGCTACACCGACAGCGGCCTGTCGGCCTCCACGGCGTACAGCTACACGGTCTCGGCCTACGACGCGGCCGGCAACACCTCCGCCGCCACCAGCGCCGTCAGCGCCACCACCGCCTCGAGCACCGGCGGCAGCACCGGCGGCACCGGCACCAGCAGCGGCTGCACGGCGACCTACGCCAACAGCCAGGACTGGGGCTCCGGCTTCACCGGCACGGTGACCGTCAAGAACAACGGCACCGCCGCCACCAAGGGCTGGAAGGTGAACTGGACCTTCCCGGGCAACCAGACCATCACCAGCCTGTGGAACGGCACCTACACCCAGTCCGGCACGGCCGTCACGGTGAACAACACGTCCTCCAACGGCACCATCTCCGCGGGTGGCACCACCACCTTCGGCTTCAACGCCAACTACAGCGGCAGCAACACCGCTCCGGCGCTCTCCTGCACCGCGAGCTGATCCGGTAGGACCACCACCCGCGCGGTCGGACCACCACCGGCGCCGGGTCGCCCGTTCCGCCCCTGACGGCGGGCGGGCGGCCCGGCGCCGCCGTACGCGCAGTCGGCGGCGCAGCCGGCCGGGGCATCGGGCCCCTGGCGTGAGCACCCCGGTCCGGTCCGGCAGAACGGCTCCCGAGACGGACACCCCCCGGTTTTGAACGCGTTCAATCACGTGCTCTAGGCTCACCCGGGAACGAGAAGGGGGAGCCGATGAAGATCGTGATTCCTGGAGGGACCGGACAGGTCGGTGCGATCCTGAACCGCGCCCTGGACGCCGCAGGCCACGAGGTCGTGGTCCTCACCAGACACCCGACGCTCAAGGGCCAGGTCCCGTGGGACGGCAGAACCCTGGGCCCCTGGGCGGCGGCGGTGGACGGCAGCGACGTCGTGGTCAACCTGGCCGGGCGCAGCGTCAACTGCCGTTACACAGCGGCCAATCTCCGGGAGATGATGGACTCCCGGGTCGACTCCACCCGGGTCGTGGGCGCCGCGATCGCGGGCGCCGCCCGGCCGCCCCGGGTCTGGCTGCAGATGAGCACCGCCACGGTGTACGCGCACCGCTTCGACGCGCCCAACGACGAGGCCACCGGCGTGATCGGCGGCACCGAACCGGACGTACCGGACTACTGGTCGTACAGCGTCGAGATCGCCAAGGCCTGGGAGAAGGCCCAGCAGGAGGCCGACACACCGGCCACCCGCAAGATCGCCCTGCGCTCGGCCATGGTGATGAGCCCCGACCCCGGCGGGGTCCTCGCCGTCCTGCTGGGACTGGCCCGCCTGGGGCTCGGCGGCCCGGTCGCGGGCGGGGCGCAGTATGTGTCGTGGATCCACGAACACGACTTCGTGCGCGCCGTGGAGTTCCTGATCGACCGGGAGGACATCACCGGGCCGGTGAACCTGGCGGCCCCCGGCCCCGAGCCGCAGCGGGCGTTCATGCGCACCCTGCGCTCGGCCTGGGGTGTGCCGCTGGGGCTCCCGGCGACCAGGTGGATGGCCGAGGCCGGTGCGTTCGCCCTGCGGTCCGACACCGAACTGCTGCTGAAGAGCCGCCGCGTCGTACCCGGCCGGCTGACCGGGGCAGGCTTCGACTTCCGGTACCCCCGGTGGCCGCAGGCCGCCGACGAGCTGGTGCAGCGGGTACGCGAGCGGCTGCGGACCGGCTCCCGCACCCTCCGGTGAACAGCCCCGGGGCCGCGTCGGCCCGGTTCCGTCCACGCCCGGCCGCCTGCCTGCTCTGCCGGACGGAGCGGCCAGGGGTCCAGCGGCCTCGACCGTCGCTGGACCCCTGGTGGGCAGGCTCTGCCCGCGCCGGAGACTACGGGAAGAGCAGGTAGTCCGTGGCGACCCACCCGGTGAGCTTCACCGATCCGTTGTACCCGTATCCGTAGACCCACACATAGGCGCCGGAACTCTGGAAGGAGCCGCTGCAGAAGTGGAAGGCGGAACCACCGGGGATCTCCCCGACCGCCGGTGTGCCGACTCCCGGCGAGGTGTGCACGCGCAGGAAGTCGACGCTGCTCTCCACATGGGTGAGCGAGTCGATCGAGCAGGAGTAGGCGGGGGTCATGACTGCCGGTGACGCCGCAAGGGCCGGCGACGCGCTGAAGGCGAGCGCCGCGGTGGCGACCCCCACGGCGAATATGCGGTGCAGTCGGTTCATCACGACTTCCTTTCCAGGTGATCGGTCGCCACGTCCGGCGCGGACGTGGCGGCGGGCGCGGCCGGTACCTCCCCCACGGGTCCCTCCGCCGCGCGCTCCTCCCCCGCGGGCGGTTCCGTAACGGGCCGCCGCGCCGTCCGGCGCTCGATCCGGGTCCGCCGGGCCGCCTCCCACAGCGGCTCGAGCTCCTGCGGCTCGCGGCCCGCGGCCCTGCACAGGGCGTCGACCACGGGCCACGGCTGCACGCACACCCCGGACAGTTAGCGCGACAACGACGAGTCGCTGCTCGCGGTGATCCGTTCCAGCTCCTTGAGGCTGCGCCCGGCCTGCACCCGTATCAGGCGGAGTTCCTGAGCCAGATCCGCGACTCCGTCCGGATCTGCAGCGGCCTTGCCATACCCCTCGGTCACGGTTCCCCCTCCGGCCCTGGGCGCCTCAGTGCGCTCCATGCTCCGGGTGGGGGGCGCCGTGTTCAAGTCGGGCCCGGCGATTCGGTCATGGCGTCCGGCGGGGGCGAGGGGCGCACCCGGCACCGCCCGGCAGAGGCGCCCGTGCACCGGCCCCGGTGCCGGGGTTCCGGCCGGAAGGGCGGCCGCAGGCGACCGTACCGCCCGCCCGGCCCGACCCGGCCGGGCCCAGTCCGACCCGGTGGACCGACCCACATGTGACGAGCGGCCACCAAGGTGAACCTGGTCGACCCGGGGCCCGCAAAAGCGCCGGACAGCGCGAAGGGAAAGGTCTGATTGTCTGCGATCCAATCTGGCGGTCGGGTCGGCCCAGCCCTGCCCTGATGCTGCCGGAAGGCCGTCCCGCCTCCGCACCGGCACGACCTCCGAGGAGCAGGAACGACGATGGCACCCGATCCGACAATCGCCCAGGTGACCATGACCCTGGCTGCACTCACAGCCACCGGGGCCACCCCGCGCCCGTCCGGGGAGACCCTGGAGGAGCAGACCCGGCGAATCATCAGCGGTATCACCACACAGCTGGACAATCGCAGCCTCGCGACCCAGGGCAACTGGAAGCTGACGTGGCTCGCCCTGAGCGACGCCAACGCCAACATGGCCTACATCGCCCAGAGCATCGACGGCTCCAACGCCTTCGCCGTGGCCGCCCGCGGCACGGACGCCGATCTCACGGACATCCTGGAGGATCTCGACGTCGGCACGGTCGTCCCGTTCACCGAAAACGGATCACCGGACGGCGTCTTCGTCTCCAAGGGGGCCATGGACGCGTTCAACCGGGTCGTCAACGCCCGTTCGATCGCCTCGCCCTCTCCCGGCCTCATGCTTGTCGAGGCGCTCTCCGCCGCGCTCCAGTCGGCGCCCTCCTCACCGCAGCCGACCGTCTATGTGACCGGCCACAGCCTGGGCGGCTGCATCGCCAGCATGCTGGGGCCGTACCTGCAGTCCCAGCCCTGGCCGAAGCAGCCGCAGTTCGCGGTGATCACCTACGCCGCACCCACCGCCGGTGTGCAGAGTTTCGCGGACTACTTCGACTCCCTGCCTTGGCTGATCGACGAACGCCAGAACAACACCTACGACCTGGTACCACGTGCCTGGCAGGACCTCCTCACCACCCGCGACTGGTACCCGAGCCCGGGGCCGCAGGCGACCGAGGAGGTGAGACTGCTCATCGGGGCGATCTCCGAGCGGACCAAGGGCAATGTCTACGTCCAGCCCGGCACGCTCTGCCTGATGAACCCCGGATACACCAAGCTGGCCAAGAACCTGGTGAACAGGACCACCCAGGACTTCCTCGGCCAGATCGCCTTCCAGCACGCCAACTCCACCTATCTGGACCTGGTGGCGGCGCCCCCGGTCCCTTCCGGGCCGGTGGTGAGCTATGTGACCCCCACCTTCGGCGCACCGGGCACCCCGGTGACCGTCCACGGCACCGGTTTCAGCCTGGACAGCGCGGTCGACTTCGGCCAGTTCGCCTGCGACAAACCCGGTATCGACCCCTCCGGCACGAAGATCACCGTCAAGGCCCCCAACGGAACCGGCGTCGTCCACGTCCGCGTCACCAACACCCTCGGCACCTCCCCCGCCGTCGCGATGGGGCAGTTCGCCTACGGTGGACCCGCACCGGTGGTGGTCAGCGCGGTCAGCCCGACCAGCGGCAAGGTCGGCACCCCGGTCACCATCAGCGGCTCCGGCTTCGCCAACGGCGCCACCGTGCACTTCAAGGACACTCCGTCCGGCTCGGTCAAGTTCGTCTCGACCAGCCAGATCGTCGCGACCGCGCCCGATCTGCTCGAGGTTCACCAGACGGTGAACATCACCGTGACGGTCGGCAAGGCCACCTCCCCCACCAGCCCGGACGACGAGTTCACCTACACCGGACGGTAGCGTCCGCACCCCTGCTCCGGGGCGGCCCCGCTGCCGCCCCGGGCCCGTTCCACCGCGCGCTCCCCGCCGCGCCGCATCGGCCGCCCCCAGGCCGCCGTCCGCGCCGTCAGCTTCCTCACCGGCTGCCGTCCCCGCGTCGACGGCGGGCGCTCAGCGCTCATGCGGGACCCGCCCGGCCGACGCGGTCACGGCTCCTCCCGCCCGTCACCCCGGGCCGCTGATCACCGGTCTCCCGGTGTCCGCCCGACAGGGTTACCGTGTCCGGCATGGCGAGCTTCCTCCGGCGGCACGGGCGGCTGCGCCGGCACGCCGGTTTCGACGGGCGCGCCGGGCAGGCGGCCTTCGAGGCGCTGCACCGGGCGTCCCTCGCGGCGCCGGCGTTGCGCGGTGGGCTGACCGAGGCGTCGGCCGGCGCGGCCGCCCGTCACCTGCGGGAGCTGCTGGGCGCCCCGGGGCTCGCTCTCACCGACACCGAGCGGGTGCTGGCCTGGGACGGTGCCGGACGGCACCATGCCGCGGCCGCGGCGGACCTGGCGGGAGACGTGCTGGCCGGCGGCGGCAGTGCCGTGCTCACGGCTGACCGGGTGTGGTGCGGCGAGCTGCGCTGTGAGCTGCGGGAGGCCGTCGTGGCGCCGCTGGTGGTGGAGGACCGGGTCGAGGGTGCGCTGCTGGTCTACGCACCCGGTGTGTCGGCGGGTCTGGTCCGGGCGGCCGGTGAGGTGGCGCGCTGGACGTCCGGTCAGCTGGAACTCGCGGAGGTGCACCGCTCCCGTACCCGCCTGGTGGAGGCCGAACTGCGGGCACTGCGCGCGCAGATCTCGCCGCACTTCTCGTGCAACGCGCTGACCGCCATCGCCTCGCTGGTGCGTACCGATCCGCAGCGGGCCCGTGAACTGCTGCTGGACTTCGCCGACTTCACCCGCTACTCCTTCCGCAGTCACGGGGAGTTCACCACGCTGGCGGAGGAGTTCCGCTCCATCGGCCAGTACCTGGTGCTGGAGCAGGCACGGTTCGGCGAGCGGCTGTCCGTGGACGTCCAGGCGGCGGTGGAGGTGCTGCCGGTGGCGGTGCCGTTCCTCTGTGTGCAGCCGCTGGTCGAGAACGCGGTGCGGCACGGTTTCGAGGGCAGCACCGGGCCGGGGCGGATCACGGTGCTCGCACGGGACGTGGGCGCCGAGGCCCACATCACGGTGGAGGACGACGGGGCCGGCATGGACCCCGAGAAGCTGCGGCGCATCCTGGTCTCGGGCGGGGAGGCCGCGTCGGGCGGCGGTGGTTCGGGCGGGGTGGGCCTGGGCAATGTCGACGCCAGACTGCGCCGGGTGTACGGCGACGCCTATGGGCTGGTGATCGAGACCGCGCCCGGAGCGGGCACCAAGGTGCGGCTGCGGGTGCCCAAGTACCAGGCCGGGGTGGCCGCCCCGCCGGCGGCCGGCGGGGCGCGGCTGTCCGGCGTGCGTGAACCGCTCGGCTGAGCGGAACCCCGTCGGGCATGTGGTCAATCCCACACGTCCCGGGAGATTGACCGCCCACGAGTGGAATGTTCATCTGTTCGCGTGCTGAGCGTCCTGGTGGTCGACGACGAGCCGCACGCCCGTGACGAGCTGGCCTACCTGCTCGGGCTGAACCAGGGCGTCGGCCGGGTGGAGTGTGCGGCGGACGGCGCCGCGGCACTGCTGGCGCTGGACCGCGCACTGGCCCACCGTCACACCGTGGACGCCGTCTTCCTCGACATCCGCATGCCGGGTCTGGACGGGCTGGAGGTGGCCAGGGTCCTGTCCCGCTTCGCCGAGCCGCCACCGGTCGTCTTCGTCACCGCGTACGACGACTTCGCCGTGCCCGCCTTCGAGGTGCGCGCGCTCGACTACCTGCTCAAGCCCGTCCGTGCCGAGCGGCTCGCGGAGACCGTCCGGCGCGTCGCCGAGCGGCGGACGGTCCCCGGGGCCGCGGAACCCGCCCCCGTACCACCAGTCGTACCCGCGCCGCCCGCACCCGCGGCGGAGCCGGTCGCCGACGACGAGACGATCCCCGTGGAGATGTCCGGAGTGACACGTTTCGTCCAGCGCTCCGAGGTGCGGCATGTGGAAGCGTGCGGCGACTACGTTCGCCTTCACCTCGCATCCGGCAGCTGCCTGCTGCGCGCCCCGCTCTCCAGTCTGGAGGAGCAGTGGCAGGACGCCGGATTCGTACGGGTGCACCGCCGCTATCTCGTCGCCACCGGCCACATCGAGGAACTGCTGGCCGACTCCGGACGGCTGTCGGTACGCGTGGCCGGCACCGTCCTCCCGGTCAGCCGACGCAGCAGCCGCCGGCTGCGCGAACTGCTGCTCCCGCCGTCCGGCCCGCCGCGCGGCGTGAGGGCCGCCCATGGGTGAGCCGTCCAGGCGGGTGACCGTCACCCACCCGCGCACCCGGGCCGCCCGGCCCGGCCGGCGGGACGCCGCGGTGCGGGACGTCCACGAGCAGACCCCGCTCGGCGAGGTCTATGTGAAGGCGCTGATGCGCACCCAGCTCCGGCTGGGGCTGCTGGTCTGCGCCGCGGTCTGCCTGCCGCTGGCCGCCCTGCCGCTGCTGCTCGGGCGGGTACCGCTGCCGCGCTGGGCACAGCCGTGGGGTGCCGGGCCGTCATGGCTGGTCCTGGGGCTGCCCGTCTATCTGCTGCTGGTGGCGGCCGGGGCCTGGTACGTCCGCCGGGCGGAGCGCAACGAACGCGAATTCGACGAACACGTCCGCCGCTCATGACCCCCGCCCCCTGAACCCGCGCCCATGAACCCACCAGCGAACCTGGCAGCCGTCCTCGTCGTCGTCGCACTGACGGTGGGCATCGGCGGCTACGGCCTGCGGTCCCGCTCCACCCCCGACTTCTACGTCGCCTCCCGTACGGTCTCGCCGCTGCGCAACGCGGCCGCCGTCAGCGGCGAGTACCTCTCGGCCGCCTCCTACCTGGGCATCGCCGGACTGCTGGCGACCTACGGAAGCACGATGCTCTGGTACGGCATCGGGTACACGGCCGGCTATCTGGTGCTGCTGGTCCTGGTCGCCGCGCCCCTGCGCCGCTCGGGGGCCTACACCGTCTCCGACTTCGCCGAGGCGCGCCTCGGCTCGATGGCGGTGCGGCGGACGGCCACCGCGTTCGTCGTGCTCATCGGGCTGCTGTACCAGGTGCCGCAGCTGCTGGGCGCGGGACTCGCCCTGCACACGGCCCTCGGCGCCCCCGCCTGGGCGGGCTCCGTACTGGTGACCGCGGTGGTGCTGGTGAGCGTGATCACCGGAGGCATGCGCAGCGTCACCCTCGTCCAGTCCGTCCAGTACTGGCTGAAGCTGACCGCGCTCGCCGTCCCCGCCCTCGTCCTGCTGCTCGTCTGGCGCGGCGTCTGGCACCCGGCCCACAGCCCGCTCCCCCTCCCCGCCGCTCACCGGGCACCCGGGCAGAGCGGTGGGCAGGAGCTCTACGGCGTCTACTCGCTGATGGTGGCCACCTTCCTCGGCGCGATGGGCCTGCCGCACGTCATCGCCCGCTTCTACACCAACCCCGACGGCCGCGCCGCCCGCCGCACGACGGTGGGCGTCCTCGGCCTGCTCGGCGTCTTCTACCTGCTGCCCGAGGTGTACGGCGGACTCGGCCGGCTCTACCCGCCCGGCCTGGCCGCGGCGGACCGGGCGGACACCGAGGTCCTGCTGCTGCCCGGACGGCTGGTGCCGGGCGTCGTGGGCGAGCTGCTCACGGCGCTGGTGGTGGCGGGTGCGTTCGCCGCGTTCCTGTCGGCCTGTTCCGGGCTGGCCCTGTCCGTGGCCGCCGTGCTGTCGCAGGACCTCTTCGGCGGGGGCGTACGGGGCTTCCGCCGGGCCGCCGCACCGGCCGTCGTGGTGCCGTGCGGGATCGCGCTGCTGCTGTCGGGGAGCAGCGTCTCCGTCGCCCACGAAGTCGGCCTGATCTTCTCGGTGGCCGCCTCCACGTTCTGCCCGCTGCTGGTGCTGGGCATCTGGTGGCGGCGGCTGACCGCGGCCGGAGCCGTCGCCGGGATGCTGGTCGGCGGCGGACTGTCGGCGGCGGCCATGACGCTCACGCTGGTCGGGGTGGGCGGCTCCGGCTGGCTGGGGACCCTGCTCGCCGAACCCGCGGCCTGGAGCGTACCGGCGGCGTTCCTCGCCATGGTGGGCGTCTCCCTGCTCACTCCGGGCAGGGTGCCCGCGGTGGCATCGGTGATGCTGGCCCGGCTGCACCTGCCGGAGGCGCTGGCGGCGGGCGCCGCCGACCGCTCGGCAGGCGAGAGCGACCGTTCGTCTCCGGATCCCGTCCGTTCGTCGCGCCACGGCCACCACTGATCGACAAGTCCCGTGGGAGGGCTCCCCGGCGGGGCACGTGTGCCGCAGAGTAACCGGCCAGAGGCCAGACAGAGGCACCGCGCGGGGTCCGGCCGGCCGCGCTCCCGGACCGGGAGTGGCCCGGACGTTCCCTGCCCGGGCGCGCACCGTGCCTGCGCGCACACCGTCCCTGCGTGTGCACCGACGCGCGCCCCGGCGTGCCCGTCGCGTCTGCGCCGCGCACCACCTGGCGCCACCCCGCACCACCCCGTGCCACCC
>NZ_LIQR01000281.1 GCF_001418575.1 Peterkaempfera griseoplana | reverse complement strand
GTGCCGCCGGTGGACTCCCCCGGCCCGCGGCCCGCCGTGCCGGGGGCCCGCCAGGGCGGCTCCTCCTGGGGCTCGTACCGGCCCTCCCGCCGGCGCCCGCCCTGCCCGTACCCCAATCCCGGGCGCTGGCAGGAGGGCGGCCCGCTGGTCCAGGGCATGCGGGTGGCCTTCACCGGCGACACCGCCACCGACCGTGAGCTGCTGGAGGACCGCGCCGTGGAGGCCGGGCTGCATGTCGCCTCGGCGGTGAGCCGGCTCACCAGCCTGCTGGTGACCAATGAGCCGGGCGGCTGGAGCGGCAAGGCCCGCCGGGCCCGTGAGGTCGGCACCCCGGTCCTGGACGAGCAGGCCTTCCTCCAGCTGCTGCGGGACGTCAGCCCGTCCCCCGCCGTCCCGGGGCAGGGCGGCGCCGCCGTCCCCGGGCAGGGTCCCGCCCCGTCCTGACGACCCCCGGCCGGAGCCGGCCGCGGAGGCAGGGGTACCGTGCCGGTGTGTACCGATTTCTGCTCTCCCGGCGCTGGCTGGTGACGACGCTGCTCGCGCTGCTGCTCGTACCGACCATGATCCGGTTGGGCTTCTGGCAGCTGCACCGGCATGAGGCACGGGTGGCCCGCAACACCCTGATCGGCGAGAACCTGGGCTCCAGGGCGGTGCCGATCGGGTCGCTGACGCGGCCCGGCTTCGACGTCCCCGGGGATCTCACCTGGCGGACGGTCAGCGCCGTCGGACACTACGACCCGGCGGACGAGTTCGTGGTGCGGCAGCGCACCGCCGACGACGGCGGCACCATCGGCTACTTCGTGATCACCCCGCTGGTCACCGCGGACGGCGACACCGTCCTGGTCAACCGCGGCTGGGTGGACTCCGGCGACGACGCCACCGTCTACCCCAAGGTGCCCGCCCCGCCGACCGGCCAGGTCACCGTGACCGGCAGGCTGCGGGCGGACGAGACCAGCCACAGCAGCGGCATCCGCGACCGGGGCGGACTCCCCGACCGGCAGTACATGCTGATCAACAGCGGGCAGCAGGCCCGGCGGCTGGGGCACCCCGTCCTCGGCGGCTACATCGAGCTGGTCAGCACCTCCCCCGAGCCCCGCGTCCACGCCCAGCAGCTGCCCGCCCCCGACCACTCGGACATCGGCCCGCACATGGCGTATGCGGTGCAGTGGTGGCTCTTCACCGCGATGGTCCCGGTGGGCTGGGTGGTGCTGGCCCGGCGGGAGGCCAGGGACCTGCGCGAGCAGGCGGCGGCCGCCACCGCTGCCGGCGGGGACGGCAACGGGGACGGCAACGGCGACGGGGACGGCCCTGCCGGCGAGGCGACGGCGCCCGAGCCCGTCGCCGCGGCGTCCGCCCCCGAGTAGCCCTCGCCCGAACGGCGCAGAGTGACGCCCGGTCAGCGGATCCCCCGTCGGACGGCACCGGGCCGGTCGGCACCCGCCCGCCGGCCGGTGTCCGGTGGCGCCCGTGGCGGACCGGGAGTCCCGTGCGGGGATAGCCGCGCCCCGGGAGGGGAAGGGTGAAGAGGGGCCGCGCGGGCACCTGACCTCCCGCGCGGCCCCTCCGCGTCCGTGCGCCGCGGCTCGGGCCCCTCCGTCTCCCGGACCGCGTCCGCCCCCTCCCCGCCGGCCGGCGCCCCGGCGCCCCGCGATGCGACGACACCGCCCGGCACGAAACTTGCCGCCGCCCCAAACCACCCGATCCGCAGGCCGAAAGGCATCATGGAGCCATGGATCTTGGACTGCGGGACAGAGTCTTCATCGTCACCGGCTCCACCCGAGGGCTGGGACTGGCCGCCGCCCACCAGCTGGTGGAGGAGGGTGCCCGCGTCGTGGTGACCGGGCGCGAGCAGGAGTCGGTCGACAAGGCCGTCGCCGAGCTGGGCGGTCCTCCCAGGGCTCTGGGAGTGGCGGCCGACAACGCCGACGGCGGCACCCCGGAACGGCTGATCGCCGCCGCCCGGGCACGCTTCGACCGGTTGGACGGTGTGCTGATCAGCGTCGGCGGTCCCCCCGCGGGCGCGATCACCGCGATGGCGGACGACGACTGGCGGGACGCCTTCGAGTCGGTCTTCCTGGGCGCGCTGCGCCTGGCCCGGTCGGCGGCGTCCGAGCTGACCGAGGGCGGGGTGATCGGCTTTGTGCTGTCGGCGTCCGTACGGGAGCCGTTCAGCGGCCTCGGCATCTCCAACGGGCTGCGGCCGGGCCTGGCGATGGCCGCCAAGACGCTGGCCGACGAACTGGGCCCGCGGGGCATCCGCGTGGTCGGGCTGCTGCCGACCCGGATCGACACCGACCGGGTACGGGAGCTGGACGAGCTCAGCGGTGACGCGGCGGCGGCCCGGGAGCGCAACAGCGCGGCCATCCCGCTGCGGCGCTACGGCACCCCCGAGGAGTTCGGCAAGGTGGCCGCGTTCCTGATGTCGTCGGCGGCCTCGTATCTGACCGGGGTGATGGTGCCCGTGGACGGCGGAGCGATGCGGGGGCTGTGAGCCCTGCCGGGTCGGGGCCGCGGCCGGCGGGCGCCGTACCGCGGCCCCGACGGCCGGGTCAGTCCCCGAGGCCGGCGAGGTCCCGCATCCGGCGGAGCTGGGCGGCGCGCTCGGCCGCCCGCTGCTCGTCGTAGCCGCGGCCGGCCGCGCCCAGCAGCAGTGCCTTGGTCTCGACGACGGCGTCACGGGGGGCGGCGAGCAGCGCCGCAGCCAGGTCCCTGGCGGCGGCGTCCAGCTCAGCGGCCGGTACGGCCAGGTTGGCCAGGCCGCTGGCGACGGCCTCCTCGGCGTACACCCAGCGGCCGGTGACGCAGATCTCCAGGGCGCGGGCGTAGCCGACCAGTGCGGTGAGGGGCTTGGTGCCGGTGAGGTCCGGGACCAGCCCGAGGGATGTCTCCTTCATGGCGAACTGCACGTCGTCGGCCACCACCCGCAGGTCGCAGGCGAGTGCGAGCTGGAAGCCGGCACCCACCGCATGGCCCTGCACCGCCGCGACCGTGATCAGGTCGGGCCGCCGCCACCAGGTGAAGCCCTCCTGGAAGGAGGCGATCGCCGCGTCGGCCTCCGCGTCGGAGGCCGCGGCCAGGGTGCCGAAGCCGACCTCGCCGGGGATGCCCTCCGGGGTGAACATCGCCCGGTCCAGGCCGGCCGAGAAGGAGACGCCCTCGGCGCGGAGCAGCGCCACCCGCACGGAGCCCGGCAGCGAGCTGCCGACCGCGGCCAGGGCCCGCCACATGGCCGGGGTCTGGGCGTTGCGCCGCTTGGGGTGGCAGAGCGTCACGGTGGCGAGGGCGCCGTCCACCTCGACACGGACGCCCGCCTGCTCCCACTCCTCGGGCGCGCTGCCCGTGGTGGACGCGGCGGCGGGTCGGTCGGCAGGAGTGGTCACGGCAGCCTCCATGGTCTGGGACGGTCCCCCGGACGGGGATGCTACCGAAGAGTAACCATGTGGACGCGACGATCGGCGGCCGGGGCTGGCCCCGCCGCCGATGCGTCCGTGCTGGGTGCGGTTGTGGATCGGTACGGTTCCGGCGCGGCAGGCCCGGATCTGTCCGGGTGCGGCCCGCCGGTACGGCGGCGGCCCCCTCTCAGGAACCGGCGACCGCCGCAGTCTTGGCCTTGCCGCGCGTGGCACCGCCCCGGCCCCGAAGGGTCACCCCGGACTCACTGAGCATGCGGTGCACGAAGCCGTAGGAGCGGCCGGTCTCCTCGGCGAGCGCACGAATGCTCGCCCCGGAGTCGTACTTCTTCTTCAGCTCGGCCGCGAGCTTCTCACGTGCGGCACCGGTCACCCGGCTGCCCTTTTTCAGAGTCTCGGCCACCCGTGCCTCCTCGTAGCAGTGCTCGGTCGGATTCCCATGATCACCCATGGGGAGCCTCCTGGCCACCCATTCCACAAGGTCGATACGCCAAAATCGCTCGACACCCGTAGTGTCCGCGCGCTGCAAGGGCGCTCGGCGTTCACCCGTACGCCCCCGGGGTGCGCCGGCGGCCCCCAAGAAATACCTGATCAAACCGGTTTTACAAGTAAAACGGAAGGTAAATAATGACGCGGGCGCCGCCTGCTGCGAAAGGCAGCGACGACGCCCGCGGATATGAACTCTTCTGCGCCGGATGAAGGATCCGCGTCCAGCCCGGACGGCTCAGGCCAGCGAGACCAGGTCCGCGTAGGCCGCGCTCCACAGGTCCTCGACCCCGTCCGGGAGCAGGATGATCCGCTCCGGCTGGAGCGCGTCCACCGCACCCTCGTCGTGGGTGACCAGCACCACGGCGCCGCTGAAGGAGTGCAGCGCGCCCAGGATCTCCTCCCGGCTGGCCGGGTCGAGGTTGTTGGTCGGCTCGTCCAGCAGCAGCACATTGGCGCTGGAGACCACCAGGGTCGCCAGGGCCAGCCGGGTCTTCTCCCCGCCGGAGAGCACCCCGGCGGGCTTGTCCACGTCGTCGCCGGAGAAGAGGAAGGAGCCGAGGATCTTGCGGATCTCCACCAGGTCCATGTCCGGAGCGGCCGAGCGCATGTTCTCCAGCACGGTGCGGTCCGGGTCCAGGGTCTCGTGCTCCTGGGCGTAGTAGCCCAGCTTGAGGCCGTGGCCGGGCCGCACCTCCCCGGTGTCGGGCTGCTCCACACCGGCGAGCATCCGCAGCAGGGTGGTCTTGCCGGCGCCGTTGAGGCCGAGGACGACGACCCGGGAGCCGCGGTCGATGGCCAGGTCCACGCCGGTGAAGATCTCCAGCGAGCCGTAGGACTTGGAGAGGTCCTCCGCGGTCAGCGGGGTCTTGCCGCAGGGCGCGGGCTCGGGGAAGCGCAGCCGGGCGACCCGGTCGCTCTGCCGCACCTGCTCCAGCCCGGAGAGCAGCTTCTCCGCGCGCCGGGCCATGTTCTGGGCGGCGACGGTCTTGGTGGCCTTGGCACGCATCTTGTCGGCCTGCGAGTTGAGAGCGGCGGCCTTCTTCTCGGCGTTGGCGCGCTCGCGCTTGCGCCGCTTCTCGTCCGCCTCGCGCTGCTGCTGGTACTGCTTCCAGCCCATGTTGTAGACGTCGATGCAGGACCGGTTGGCGTCCAGGTAGAAGACC
Organism: Peterkaempfera griseoplana; assembly: GCF_001418575.1. Classification (GTDB taxonomy): domain Bacteria; phylum Actinomycetota; class Actinomycetes; order Streptomycetales; family Streptomycetaceae; genus Peterkaempfera; species Peterkaempfera griseoplana. The sequence continues at coordinate 607 of NZ_LIQR01000281.1, read as the reverse complement.
TTGTTGACCACGGTCTCCACCAGATTGATGTCGTGGGAGATCACGATGAAACCGCCGCGGTAGGTCTTCAGGAAGTCCCGCAGCCACATGATCGAGTCGGCGTCGAGGTGGTTGGTGGGCTCGTCCAGCAGCAGCACGTCGGAGTCGGAGAAGAGAATCCGGGCCAGCTCCACCCGGCGGCGCTGACCACCGGAGAGGGTGTGCAGCGGCTGGCCCAGCACCCGGTCCGGAAGGCCGAGGCTGGCCGCGATGGTGGCGGCCTCCGCCTCGGCGGCGTAGCCGCCCTTGGTGAGGAACTCGGTCTCCAGCCGCGAGTACTTCTTCATGGCGTTGTCGCGGGTGGCGCCCTTGCCGTTGGCGATCTTCTCTTCGGCGATGCGCATGTTGCGCAGCACCGCGTCCAGACCGCGGGCGGAGAGCACCCGGTCGCGGGCGAGCACGTCCAGGTCGCCGGTCCTGGGGTCCTGCGGCAGATAGCCGACCTGGCCGGAGCGGGTGACCGTGCCCGCCGCGGGGATGCCGTCGCCGGCGAGCACCTTGGTGAGGGTGGTCTTGCCCGCGCCGTTGCGGCCGACCAGGCCGATCCGGTCGCCGGGGCCGACCCGGA
>NZ_LIQR01000280.1 GCF_001418575.1 Peterkaempfera griseoplana | reverse complement strand
CATGCCCTCGGGCTGGTCACCCGTGGCGATGCCGTTGGTGTGGTTGTTGCGGTACCCGGTCCCGGCCGCGACGTAGACGCCGTAGGCCTTGTGACCACCGACCGTGATCGGTGCGGCCGTGGCGTTGGCCAGGTTGTCGTACCCGCCCGCCGCCGGGCCGGAGAACCCACCGGGGGGTGCCTGGGTGAGGTTGTTGCCCCGGCCGGACTGGTCGTAGATCACCGTGATGACGCAGCTGGTGTTGGCACAGAAGGAGTCCTGCGCGGCGGCGTCGGCGTAGCCTCCCGCACTGAGCAGGCCCATGTCCTTGGTGCTGTTGTCCGAGGCGCGCCGGACCTGGTAGAGCGGGCCGTTGTACGAGGAGTACAGGGCGCGGGTGGTGCTGTGCGCGGCCACGCACGGAGTGCCGCCGGACGCGTAGACGTCGCAGGGCAGCGAACCGGCCGCCTGGGACGGGGCAGCGCCGCCGACCAGCACGGCGGCCACCAGTGCGCCCGCCGTGCTCACCGGCAGCGCCCATCGTCGGAGGCGTTGGGACAGTCGGGCAGTGGCTGATGATGCGGACATCAGGTTTCTCCTCGCTTCTCTGGGGAGTGCCGCCCTGGGCGGCTTTCTTGTGGGGATGGCCGATCCGCCGGGCGTGCGGGGGTGGTGGTCGGCCACGTGTGGGGTGAGCCACGTTCGGCGGCCCCCGCTCCGGGGGCTCGTACCGCGCGGACGGGGAACAGCGGGATCAGGGGCTGGAGCAGGTCAGATCGGCCGGTGCGGTGGCAGGACCGGTCGAGGTGGCGGTGAAGCCGAAGGAGGTGGTGGCTCCGGCGGGGATGGTCGCGTTGTAGTCGGCGTTCCGTACGGTGACGCCGGATCCGCTGGTGGTGAGGGCGCCGTTCCACAGTTGCGTGACCGTCTGCCCGTTCGGCAGCGTCCACCGCACGGTCCAGCCGTTGACCGCCGCCGACGACGGGTTGGCGACCGTCACGGTTGCCTGGAATCCATGCTGAACCCGGCACCGGTGTTCCTGTTGAACAGCAGGTCGAGGGCCTGGTGGCGGGCGGTGCCGGAGAGGTTGCGGATCGAGTTGGCCTGGCCGAACGCTTCCGACATGCCGAATCCGTCGATCCTCTGATGCGTGACCGCGGCGTCAACTGACACGGCGGAGGCTGCGCTCGCCGGCGACTGGGCCACCACGAGGAGCGAGGCGGCGCACACCAGGCCGGTCACGCCGGCGGTGAGGAGCCGACGGCGGCGGGGTGATGGTTGCATGTGACTTGGTTCTCCTTACAGCTTCGGAGCTGTCGGACCCGTGCAGGCCTGATGCGGCCACCTGAGTGGAAATGGCCCACTTCGGCCGGCCGCGCTGGTGCGGTTGGCGTCCGGAGCCACGTGGACATCGGCGGCGTCGGTGAGGCAGGTGGGTCAGTTGAGCGACCGTCAGAGACGCGAGACACTCGCGTACTTCACGGCATCGGGGCGCGTGTGAGCGCTGACCCGAGCCGCTGCGCGTGAGGTCTCCTCTCCGTCCGCCGGAATGTCCTGTGCCCACAGGTGCAGGAGGGTCTCCGCGAGCAGGGCGCGGCTGCTGCTTCCGTCAGGGCGCGAGGACCGGACGCGGCGACCATGGCGGAGGTGGACTCGTCCGGCGGACGACATCACCCATGGCGCAGCGACGTGTTCTCGAAGTCATCGGCCGCCGGCACCGCAGAGCGGTGGCGGCCGGTGAGGTGTGCACGATGCGTCAGGAGGGCGATGTGCGGGGGAGCGGAGCACGAGGGGAGTGCTCGAAGGAGGTGGACGTCCCGACGCAGTGCCCGGTCCGGCAAGAGGGAAGGCCAGGGGTCGCGAGGAGACAGGTAAGCAGAAAGGGCGGGTGGCGTCAATGACGTGTACAGGCAAGCCGGTTCGGGTTGCGGGAAGGGTTGACACCTCGCGCAGGGTGATGCAGGCTGCCGCCGTCAGCAGCGAGCATCCGCCATCACGGACCGGCATTCGTGGGTGCGGAACTGTGAGCGCTAACAACGTCTCACCTCCCCCCCGAACAGTCAGCCTTGCCCGGCCCACCACACCGCAAGGAGCACTGCGTTGAACTTCGCAACACCGCGCCGACGGGGACGGTCGAGCCCCGGACGGAGGTCTGCCGGCGCCCCCCGCTGAGGCGACCGCCGCCGGGTGCCTGCGTGCCCTGCCCGCACACCCGGCACGAGCACAACGCCGACGGACGGGCGAAACCCCGCCCGCATCCCTCGGCCCGAGATGCACATCGGAGAGCGCGTTGACGCGGCACAGCTGCGGGGCGCCGGCCGGCGACATTCCCGGCCCCGGAGCCGACCGACGGCTGCGTTCGGAGAGCGGACACGGGACGATGGCCCCCGCCGCCCGGCTCAGGAACCGATGCCACCCTTGCCGAAGCCGGGAGTCCGCGGCCTCGACATGAACCTCCACGTGCCCGGCCACATGGCGTGCCGGCAGCCTGGCTGCTGCTCGTCCGGCCCTGCGGCGAGGCTGCGGAAGACCCCGAACTGACAGATGCGTCCGTCACCGGGGCAGCAGCCGCCGCAGCCCGGTCGGCACCGTGGATTATCCGCGCCGAGCGATGCCGGCGACCGTCCGGCGCCAGGCGGCGCGCGATCGACCGCGGTTCGCTCGGGGGAGATCCCCTGCCGCCCGCACCCGAAGACCCCAGAGTGCTTCGCGGAGAGGCCCATGCGCAGATTCGTTCCCACCCCCATCCGCCGCCCGTTCGTGTGGGCCACAGCCGTACTCGTCGCCGTGGTGGGCGCGAGCACTGCCGCGAGCCCGAGCGCGTCCGCCGCGGTCACCGCGTCCGTGTCCGTCGACGCCGGCCAGAGACTGGCGACGATCCCGGCCACCGGCGTCGGTACGAACGTCGCCGTCTACGACGGCAACATGAACCACTCGGCCGTCCCGGGGCTGCTGAACGCCGCCGGAATCAAGACGGTGCGCTACCCCGGTGGCTCCTACGCCGACATCTACCACTGGCAGACCAACACCACCGAGGGCGGCTACGTCGCGGCGAACACCGACTTCGACACCTACATGGGCACGGTGAAGGCCGCCGGCGCCCAGCCCATCGTCATCGCCAACTACGGTTCGGGGACTCCGCAGGAGGCGGCCGACTGGGTGCGGTACGCCAATGTGACCAAGGGTTACGGGGTCAAGTACTGGGAGATCGGCAACGAGATCTACGGCAACGGCGAGTACGGGGCCGGCTGGGAGACCGATCACCACTCCAGCCACAGCGCCACGACGTACGCGACCAACCTGCTGCAGTACGCCTCGGCGATGAAGGCGGTCGACCCGACCGTGAAGATCGGCGCGGTGCTGACCACGCCGGGGAACTGGCCGGACGGCATCACGGGCCCGGGCGACACGCAGGACTGGAACCACACGGTGCTGTCGATCGCCGGCTCCAAGATCGACTTTGTGATCGTGCACCACTACCCGACCAGCACCAGCGAGGCGGACCTGCTGGCCAAGCCGCACGCCGAGATCCCCGGGATGGCGAGCACCCTGCACTCGCTGATCAGCCAGTACGCCGGTGCCCATGCGGCCGACGTGGGCATCGCGGTGACCGAGGCCAACGGCAACACCTACCGGGACACCGCCCCCAACGGCCTGTTCGCGCCGGACGAGTACCTGACCTGGATGGAGAACGGCGCCTTCAACGTCGACTGGTGGGCACTGCACAACGGCACCGACTGCAGCAAGGTGACCACCGTCGACGGTGCCACCGACTACGACGACTACGGCGTGCTGTCCAGCGGCGCCTCCTGCGAGCCGGCGCTGAACACGCCGTTCGCGCCCTACTACGGGACCCAGATGATCACCAAGCTGGGAGCCCCGGGAGACACCCTCGTCCAGGCGACGGGCTCCAGCTCGCTGCTCACCGCGCACGCGGTCAAGCGGGCCAACGGCGACGTGGACGTCATGCTCATCAACAAGGACCCGAGCAACGCCGCCACGGTCTCCCTGTCCTACAGCGGCTTCACGCCGTCATCGGCCGCGCCCACGGTGTACACCTACGGCAAGAACGCCACCTCGATCACCTCGGCCACGACCGGCAGCCCCAACAGCCAGACCGTACCGGCCTACTCCATCGTGGTCCTGCAACTGCATCCCGGCGGCGGCACCACCACGGGCGGTACGACGACGGGTGGTTCGACGACCGGCGGTACGACGTCCGGTACCACGACGGGCGGCACCACCACCGGCGGCACGACGTCCGGTACCGCCACGGGTGGTACGACGACCGGCGGCACGGGTACGGGCAACTGCACGGTCACCTACACCAAGAGCGAGTGGCAGGGCGGGCTGACCGCGGATGTCAGCGTCACCAACACCGGCAGCACGCCGGTCAACGGCTGGACCCTGGCCTTCGGCTTCCCCGGTGACACCAAGGTGACCAGCGCCTGGAACGCCACCGTCACGCAGAGCGGATCCGCTGTCAGCGCCAAGAACCTCTCCTACAACGGCACCATTGCAGCGGGCGCAAGTGTCTCGTTCGGCTTCCAGGGAACGTGGTCCGGTAACGACGCCGGCCCCACCGGGTTCACGCTCAACGGCGCCGCCTGTACGTCCGGCTGAACACGCAGGGCCGGAGCCCGACGAACCGCGGGAGCCGGGTCGCTGACACCCGGGCGCACAGCGTCCGGGTGTCCTGCGTTCTCCCGCAGCGATGCACGGGTGGTGGACGGCGGCTGCGAGTGGTTGTCCGTATTGTGCCGGCAGAAGCCTGAGCCGTCTTCGCGCGCACCAACTTCCACACCCCGACCGCGCCGCGCAGACCCGGAAGCCGCCCAGGGCGTGGGCCCGGGGCGGCTTCGAGGGTCTCGGGGCTACCCGAGGGGGCGAGGGTCCGCCGCTGGCTGGAACGGCCGTGGAAGGTCCGTGACCAGGCGAGCTCGCGCAACGGAATCGGCCCTTCGTACCGCCTGGACGTCACCCTCCGCCGCCGAGTCGCTGCTTCCGCTGGACGGACCGGAGGGCCGGCACGCCCGCCCCGGATGCACCCTGGAGCACCCGCTCCTGGGCCTGGCCGGCACCCGCCGGCCAGGCCGAGGAGGCGGTCAGGACCAGGGGGTGGCGATGTTCCAGCTGGTGTCGTCGTTCCAGGAGGTGGCGGAGTCGAAGGCGTTGGAGCCACCGTTGGAGGCGATGTACACCGTGTAGGCGTAGTGGCGCAGGTATCTGTTGGTGAAGTTCACCGACTGGAAGGAGTACCCCTGGCCGTTGTGTCCCGACTGGGGGCAGAACGTCGCGTCCTGCGAGAACGTGGACGACCCGTCGTTGCCGGTCAGATGGAGCTGGTAGTTCTGGTGGCGCAGGTACTGTCCGGACTTGTTGGCCGACTCGAACGACACGCAGGAGCTGTTGGACAGGCCCGCACGCACGATCCACGTAGCGTCGCCCTTGTCCGTGGCCGACGACGAGGAGGAGATGTTCGCGATGACCACGTTGTTGTCGTTGTCGTCATGCTTCACGTAGTCCGCGGTGCAGCATGAGGTTGTCGCCTGCAACGAGATCCGCGAACCCGGCGTCAGGGAGCCCGATCCGCCGCCCGACGACGAACCGCCGTAGCCGGCCGCGCTGATGTTGGCCTGGACCGCGTTGTCGGTGGCGTCGGACGGATAGCCGGAGACGATGGCGCCTTCGTAGAAGGTGCCCAGGGACTGGTTGGTGTTGCCGTTGCAGCAGTCGCCGCCACTGCCCAGCACGATGGCTCCCTGCTTCTTCATGGGGCTGTACCCGCCGGGCAGTGCGCCGTCCCACAGAGTGGTCAGGCCTCCCGATTGCGCGTCGGCGCCCTTGATCGCGAATCGCGATGTCCCGTTGTTCTTGAGCATCGCGGTGACGTACTTGCTGGTGAAGGCCCTCTGGTTGGAGTTCCAGGACTGGCTGCCGCCGGGGTAGAGCCCGTATTCCAGGTCGGCCTGGACCCAGGGGCCGGATCCGGAGCAACCACCGAACCAGCAGCTGGTGCCGAAGTAGATCGCGTCCATCGCGCCGGCCCCGTCAGCCTTGCGGTCGGTCTCGCTGTTGCCGTAGTCGAAACAGCAGCCCTTGTTGACGTGGGTGCCGCTGGTCACCATGTAGGCGCCTTCCGGCGCGCTGCCGGTGGGGACACCGGTGAGGTGGCCGTCGCGCCAGTAGCTGTTCCCGGGGTTGATGTAGAGCGAGTACACCTTCCCGCCGCCGACCGTCAGTGACTCCGAGGTCGCGTTCGCGGGTGTGTCGGAGCCTCCCGCCCCTCCGGGCCCCTGGTACTGCAGGTCGTTGCCGTGGCCCGACTGGTCGTGCACGGTCGTGATCACGCACGAGGTGCCCGCACAGAACGCGTCCTGCGCCGAGGCGTCAGCCCGGCCGCTGGCCGCCACGACTCCGATCTCCCTGGTCGTGTTGTCGGAGGAACGCCGGACCTGGTAGAGGCTGCCACTGTACGAGGCGTACAGCGCGCGCACCGTACTGTGCGCCGCCACGCACGGCGTGCCGCCGGCTGCGTAGATGTCGCACGGTTGTTGTGCTGCGGCCTGTGAGGGCACAGCTGTCCCGGTCAGGGCGGCGGCGGCCAGCGCGATCGTCGCGCCGGTGCCGAGCAAGCTGCGCCGGACGCGGCGCAGCCACAGACGGATCATCGGACTTCTCCCTTTCGTTGGGTGCTTCTTCGCTGGGTGCTTCTTCGTCGGGACATGGCTGAGGTGCGACATCCGCTGATGCGGACAGCGGGCGGAATCGGCCCGAGTCAGGAGACCGAGTCGCCGCGGGTGCGCTGCTGACCCACCTCGCCGATGCGTCCCCGTAGCTGCACCAAGGGACGTCGGCGATTCGCCGGTGTCCTCGGTCTTTGCCAGTGAGGCAGAGGCGGGACCGGGTGCTGGTGACAGCGCCGTCGGTGGGCAGGCCCCGTTGCCGGGTGCGTGCGCAACCGGACCGGCCGTACGGGACGAGGCGCCTCCCACCGGCGTGCTGGCGTCAGTGCGGGCCAGGAAACCCTGGGCGATGTTAGCGCTAACATCATTGCCTGAGAGGCTCCTGGACCTGGCCTTGTGTGGCGCGATCCGGGCTGGGTGGCGGGCGGCCGATCCCCGCTGCGGCGGCACCCCGGGCTGGTTGCCCGGGATCGCGGATGCCGGATCGGCCGTCCTCTCCCTGACACGGTGGGCTCTCCCTTCGCGGGTGCGGTGGTGGGCCGTGGCCTGCCCGTACTCCTGGAGCTGCGGCAGGACCGACCGCCGCTTCGCCCTAGCCGGTCGGTGAGCAGCGCGCCCCCAGCGCCTGTGCCCTCAGCGCTGGAGCGTGTCGCCCGGCGCTCCGACCACGCGGAGCAGGTGGCCGCGGCGCCGTGTCCGTCGGCGATGGCACCAGGGACACGGCGGAACCCACCGTCGAACCGGTTGAGGTCCTGGGGTTCGCCCTCCGACCAGGTGACGGGGGAGGAGCGACTGGGATCGGACCGCACTGGGCGGCCGGACATCCCATGCCCCTATAGAGATCCCATGCTCCTTCGGCTCTGTCAACAACTCGCGCTCCCCGCAACCGTGCGGGAGCCCGGAGGGCCGGCCGGCGCTGCGCGGGACCGCAGAGCCCCGCTCCGGTCGGACCTCATCGTGGCCTGTGGCAGCCCGACGGGCGTGGTGAGCTGCAGCCGGACCCTTCACGCCCTGAGACGACTTGACGTTGCGTCAGCGAGGGCTAACATTCCCTGCGAAACCGCAACGCGAACCGGCGCTGCGGCTTCCGTCACCACCCGGCCGGGGGTTCGTGACTGCTGTTGGAGCGCTCGAGTGCACCCGGTCTCCGAGGGGTGCCGGAGCGTGACGTCGTCCTCAAACGTGTCATCGCTGCCGTACCTGAGGTCGCGTCAGGCACCGTCTACCCTCTCTCGCGGGCGGGCCGTCGCACGTGCCCGCCGGGTTCGGTCCGCGTAGTCTCGCGGGGTGCATTCTCATCTGACCTTCGAGAACCCCCCTGCGCTGCCTCACGCGCTGGTGGTCGAGACGTTGGAGCGGGCTCTTCGTGACCGCTCGGCAGAGGGAGAGGCGGCGGGAGTCCTGGTCGGTACGGCCTTGAACGACGATGACGCGGGTTTCGTCGAGCACTGGTGCGTGCAGGTCGGGATGCGGGCTGTATCGGGTAGTCCACTGCTGGGGCTGGCAGGCCTGTGCCTGGGACACACGGCTCGACGCTTCGGTCGTCTGAGCGATGAAGCCCTCGCGCTGGCGCAGTCGCTCGCGGCGCGGGCCGCGGCGGACCCGGCAGACGTGGACGGCCGAGCCCTCGACGGTTATGACGATGTCCGGGATTTCCTGCACCTGTGGTGACGCCGCCTGCCTCAGCAGGTCAGACGGCGTTTGCCCCGGCTCGTCCGATGCGATGTGCCTGAGCAGGACGCTGCGGCGCCCGTACCGCGTCCGCCGGTTCGTACGCATCTCGACGCGCTGAGAGCCCGACGCTGGGATACGCGCCCCGGCTTGCCGCCGTCAGGCCGACTCGCGCACGATGAGGCGGCAGCGCACCTGATGCGTCCCGGGAGACGGGTTGTTGTCGATGGCGTCGAGCAGGCGCAGGGCCGCGATCCGCCCGATCTCGGTGAGGTCGACGTCGATGGTGGTCAGCGGCGGGCGGGCGGCCAGGGCCATGGTGTCCCAGTTGTCGTAGCCGACGACCGCGACCCGCTGGGGGACTTCGACGCCGCGCTCGCGCAGGGTGTCGGTGACGCCGCGCGCGATCTGGTCGTTGCCGCAGAAGAACGCGTCCGTGTCGGGTGCGGTGAGCAGCACCGTCTCTGCCGCGCGCCGGCCCCAGGCCTCACTCCAGTCCCCGAAGTGGACGCGTCGGCCGGACAGCTCCAGGGAGTTCTCGGCCAGCACCTGCTCCGTGTAGCGGGCCCGGTCCGCAGCCGCCGCGTGATGTGCCGGACCGGTGACATGGGCGATGCGCGTACGGCCGCCGGCCAGCAGGTGCTCGACGGCGAGGCGGCAGCCCTGGGCCTCGTCGGAGGTGACCGAGATGTCGGCCGGGTCGGTGGACGGGGAGAGGGCGTACACCACCGGGACGCCGTCGTGGATGCCGCTCAGCGGCGGGCGCGGGTCGGTGCGGCGGCCGGTGACGATGATGCCGTCGACGCGCCGGTCCATCAGGTTCTGCAGATGGTGCTGCTCGCGGATGAGGTCGCCGCGGGTGTCGCAGAGCAGGACGGAGATCTTGCCCGCACCCAGGGCGTCCTCGGCGCCCAGCAGGACCGGTGTGCTGAAGCGGCCGATGCCGTCGGTGGTCATCAGCCCGACCGTCCAGCTGCGGCCCGTGTGAAGGCTCTGCGCCTGCTGGTTGGGGCGGAAGTCGAGTGTCCGGACGGCGTCGAGGACCCGCTGGCGGGTCTCCGGCCGCATTCGGCCGGTGCCGCTCAGGGCCTTCGAGGCCGTGCCCACGCTCACACCGGCGAGCGCTGCCACGTCCGTGAGCGTGGCCCTCGACTTGGTGGTGATGCGGCCTGGCTCAGTCACGCGCAATCCTTTACTCAACAGTGGTTCCGCCGTCATCGTGCCACCCACCGGCCCGGTTGGCCAGTTCTCAAAAGACCCAGACTCGGTGCGACCAAGCCCTTGACCCCTAGCGGTGTTGACTCTACGTTTCCGGCGTGGAAAAGGTTTGCGCACTTGTTTCGGCGGGTTGCGCGGCTGTGGACGCCACTTCGGCACTGATCTGGGGAGTTTCATGTCCCGCACCTCCTCCGCCCCCTCTACGGTCGGCCCGATCCGGCTCGGTCCGCAGGCGCGGGCCGCTCTGCGTCCCTGCGTCGCGCCGACGGTGACGGCGGGCTTCTGGTACGACCGCCGCGAAGTCAACGCCCGGGTCGGCATCCCGCAGGGGCCCGGACTGCTGGAGTCGGCGGGCAACCTGCACAACCTGCGGCTGGCCGCCGGCGCCGCCGAGGGCACCTTCCGTGGGGACTACCCCTTTCAGGACACCGACGTCTACAAGTGGCTCGAGGCCGCGTCCTGGCAGCTCGCCCAGGACGCCGTCGCGGGCCGTGACACCACCGCTCTGAGCGCCGAGGTCGACCGCATCGTCGACCTGGTGGCCGCCGCCCAGGACGCGGACGGCTACCTCAACACCTGGTTCCAGTCCGGCAGGGGGGAGGGCCGCTTCAGCGACCTGCGCTGGGGCCACGAGCTGTACTGTGCGGGGCACCTGTTCCAGGCCGCGGTGGCGCACCACCGCGCCACCGGGCGGACCGAGCTGCTGGAGGTGGCGCGCCGCTTCGCCGACCACATCGACACGGTGTTCGGGCCCAGCGGGAGCGGCAGGCCGCTGGACACCTTCGACGCCCATCCGGAGGTGGAGACCGCGCTGGTGGAGCTGTACCGGGAGACGGGGGAGCGGCGCTACCTGGAGCTGGCCGGCTACTTCGTGGACCGCCACGGCCGGGGCGCCCACGGCCACGAGGTCTACTGCCAGGACCGGGTGCCGCTGCGCGACGCCGAGAGCGTCGAGGGCCACGCCGTGCGTCAGCTCTACCTCCTGGCGGCCGCCGCTGACCTGGCCACCGAGACCGGCGAGCAGGCACTGGCCGACGCGAGCGCCCGGCTGTGGCACGCGATGGCCGCCACCAAGACCCACATCACCGGAGGCGTCGGAGCGCACCACGACAAGGAGGACTTCGGCGACCCCTTCGAACTGCCCAACGAGCGGGCGTACTGCGAGACCTGCGCCGCCATCGCCTCCGTCCAGTTCAGCTGGCGGATGGCGCTGCTGACCGGCCAGGCCCGCTACAGCGACCTGATCGAACGCACCCTGTTCAACGGCTTCCTGGCCGGTATGTCGCTGGACGGGCACAGCTGGCTGTACGTCAACCCGCTGCAGGTCCGCGACGGCTACCTCGACGGCGGTGGCGACCAGTCCTCCCGGCGCACCCGCTGGTTCCGCTGCGCCTGCTGCCCTCCGAACGTGATGCGCCTGCTCGCCGGCCTGGAGCACTATCTCGCCTCCACCGACGGCGACGGCCTGCAGATCCATCAGTACGCCACCGGCCGCTTCCAGGGCGAAGCGGCAGGCTCACCCGTGACTGTTAGCGTTAACACGAACTATCCGTGGGACGGGCGGATCACCGTACGCGCCGAGCAGACCCCCGACACCGAGTGGACGCTGTCGCTGCGCATCCCTCACTGGGCGAGCGACTACACGCTCACCCTCGCGGGGGAGCCGGTCGGCGGCGCCGTCGTCGACGACGGCTGGCTGCGGATCGCCCGGACCTGGACGTCGGGCGACGAGATCGTCCTCGACCTGGACCTCGCCCCGCGGCTGGTGGTCGCCGACCCGCGGGTGGACGCGGTGCGCGGCTGCGTCGCCGTCGAACGAGGCCCGCTGGTGTACTGCCTGGAGCAGGCCGACCACCCCGGCGGCGGCCTGGACGACGTCGTGATCGACACCACCGTGCCGCTCCTCGTCAAGGAGCGCCCCGATCTGCTCTCCGGCGTCACCACCGTCATCGCCGCCGGCCGCCGCCGGGCGCTGCCGGAAACCGGCTGGTGGCCCTACCAGGCGCAGGCCCCCTCCGACTCCCCGCGGCAGGGCAGGCCCCTGGAACTGACCGCCGTGCCCTACTACGCCTGGGCCAACCGCAGCACCGGCAGCATGCGCGTCTGGCTGCCCACCGACTGAGCGCCGACCCACCACCACCCGTCCGTTCACAACCATGAGGTCCCCCATGAGACATCTGCGCCGCACCGTCCTCGCTGGTCTGCTGGCCATCGGCACGCTGACCTCCGCCGCCGCCTGTTCGTCCTCCGGCAGTACCTCCGCCACCGGTGGCTCCGCCGGCTCCGCCAAGGGCGGCACCTACACCTTCTGGGACCCCTACCCCCAGTTCGACGCCTCCTCCGACTGGGGCAAGCGGGTGGCCTCCTGCGGCACCGCGGCCGGCGTCACCGTCAAGCGCACCGGCATGGACACCTCCGACCTGGGCAACAAGGCCCTGCTGGCAGCGCAGCAGGGCAACACCCCCGACGTCATGCTGGTCGACAACCCGGTGGTCTCCACCCTCGTCCAGGCCGGCATCCTCAACAAGACCAGCGACCTGGGCCTGGACACCTCCACCATCCAGCAGAACATCATCGGCGCGGGCACCCTCGACGGCGCCGCCTACGGCGTCCCCATCGGCGCCAACACCCTGGCGCTGTACTACAACAAGAACGTCCTCAAGGCCGCCGGGGTGGACGCCGCCGGCATCAAGGACTGGGCCTCGCTCACCGCTGCCCTGCAGAAGGTCAAGGCCGCGGGGAAGAAGGGCATCACCTTCTCCGCGATCGGCACCGAGGAGGGCAGTTTCCAGTTCCTGCCCTGGTTCTGGGGCGCCGGCGGTGACCTGACCAAGCTCGACGACGCCAAGGGCGCCGCCGCGCTGTCGCTGTGGAAGGACTGGGTCTCCCAGGGCCTCGCCCCCCACGACGTGCTGCAGAACACCCAGACCACCAGCTGGCAGGAGTTCGCCACCGGCGACTACGCCTTCGGCGAGAACGGCACCTGGCAGCTCGGCAACGCCGCCAAGGCCGGGTTCCCCTACGGCGTCATCAACATCCCCGGCCAGAACGGCGGTTCCGCCCCCGCGCCGACCGGCGGCGAGTTCGTCACCGTCCCCGTGCAGAAGGACAGCGGGCGCTACACGGTGACCAAGAAGATCGTCGACTGTCTGATCAGCCCCACCAACCTGCTGGCCACCGACACCACCCTCTCCTACATCGCGCCCGTCACCACGGTCCAGCAGCAGCAGGTGCAGCAGAACTCCGCGCTGGCGCCCTGGGTGTCCGCGGTGGCGGCCGCACGCGGCCGCACCAGCAACGGCCTGGGCACCAAGTACCCGGTCATCTCCCAGCAGTTGTGGACCGCTGTCCAGTCCGCCCTGTCCGGAGGCAAGAGCCCCCAGGACGCCCTGACCGCCGCCCAGCAGGCCGCCGCCAACCACCAGGGCTGACCTGGCGGGCGCCCCCCATGGACACCCACCGTCCCCGGGAGGCGCCCGGAAGCCACCACACGCGGGAGACAGAAGTTGCGAGCCCGTTGCCCGCACGGCCCAGGCTCGCAGCTTCGTCCACAGCAACGCGCCCTGGAAGCCGCTACCGCACCAAGGAGCACCCGCATGACTCTCGCCCGAGCCGACCGCTCCCAGCGGCCCCCGGCCGCGTCCAGGGCGACCGCGAGCGACGCCGCAGAAGGCGTACGCAGAGCCCAGCGCCGCCGGCACCGGTGGACCGCCTGGGCCTTCCTCCTGCCCATCGTCGCCTATCTCGCCGCGTTCTACCTGTACCCGCTCTACCGCAACCTCGACCTGAGTCTGCGTCACTACACCGTCCGGTCCTTCGTGGACGGTGACGCCCCCTACTCGGGCTGGGACAACTTCCGCCAGGTCCTGCACGATCCGACCTTCTGGCCGGCGCTGCGCAACACCATGGTGTTCACCCTGGTCTCGATCGCCGTCCAGTACACCGCCGGCCTCGGTCTCGCCGTCTTCTTCAACCGGCACTTCCGGCTCTCCGGTCTGCTCCGGGCGCTGTTCCTGATCCCCTGGCTGCTGCCGCTGATCGTCTCCTCGTCCACCTGGTCGTGGATGCTCAACAGCGAGTCCGGAGTCGTCAACTACGCCCTCCACCTCGTCGGCGTCGCGCCCGTGGACTGGCTCACCTCGCCCCACTGGGCGCTGGTCTCCGTCATCATCGCCAACATCTGGATCGGCATCCCCTTCAATCTGGTCATCCTCCACAGCGGCCTGCAGAACATCCCCGCCGACCTCCACGAGGCGGCGGCCCTGGACGGTGCCGGCCCCTGGCAGCAGTTCCGCCGGATCACCTTCCCGCTGCTGCGCCCGGTCTCCGCCATCACCCTGCTGCTCGGCCTCGTCTACACCCTCAAGGTCTTCGACCTCATCTGGATCATGACCAAGGGCGGTCCCACCGACTCCTCGACCACCCTGGCCACCTGGTCCTACCGGCTCGGCTTCGGCTCCCTGCTGCCCCAGTTCGGCCCCGGCGCCGCCGTCGGCAACATCCTCATCCTGATCGCCCTGGTCTTCGGGCTGCTCTACATCCGCGTCCAGAAGAGGCAGGAAGCATGACCGCCACCGCCCCGCGCCGCCGCGGCGCCCGCACCACCGCTCTCGGCATCGTCCTGACGGCACTCATGCTCTTCCCCGTCTACTGGATGCTCAACGTCTCGCTCACCCCCCAGCAGGACATGCGCAAGAGCCCACCCGACCTCCTGCCGCTCCACCCCACCTTCTCCGGCTACTCCGCCGTGCTGCACGACCAGCTTCCCTATCTGGCCACCAGCCTCCTCATCGGCCTGGGGACCGTCGTGCTCACGCTGCTGCTCGCCGCCCCCGCCGGCTACGCCCTGGCCAAGCTGCGTCCGCGCGGCTCCGGCCTCCTGGGCCTGGCCCTGCTGATCGCGCAGATGATCCCCGGCATCGTCATGGCGATGGGGTTCTACGCGATCTTCCTCAATCTGGGCATGATGAACACCTGGTGGGGCCTGGTCGTCGCCGACTCCACGGTCGCCGTCCCCTTCGGGGTGATGATCTTCACCGCGTTCATGTCCGGCATTCCGGACGAACTCACCGCCGCGGCCCGCATCGACGGAGCCGGCACCGTGCGCACCTTCTGGTCCGTCGTCCTGCCGGTCAGCCGCAACGCCCTGGTCACCGTCTCGCTCTTCAGCTTCCTGTGGGCCTGGTCCGACTTCGTCTTCGCCAACACCCTCGACAGCGGCGGCACCCTCCGGCCGATCACCCTCGGCATCTACCACTACATCGGCAACAACAACCAGGAGTGGAACGCGATCATGGCCACCGCCGTGGTCGCCTCCGTTCCCGCGGCACTGCTGCTCGTCCTCGCCCAGCGCTACGTCGCCGCCGGTGTCACCGCCGGAGCCGTCAAGGACTGACCCCGACCCGAGGAACCGACCCCATGCCCCCACCGCCCGCGGCAGGCCGCGGGCGCGGTCCTCCGCGCCCCGAAACCGCCTCTCCGGCCGCCCAGCGCCCTCCACCGGCTGCCCATCCCTGCTCCTTGCTCCGTCACACCACCGAGTACCTCCCACCCGACTCGTCAGGAGAGCAACCCGTGAGCACAGCCAATATCCGGGCAGGGCGCACCACCGCCCTGCTCGCAGCCCTCGCACTCGCCGCCGCGGCGGCATCCCTCGACACCGCCCCGGCGCATGCCGCGGCGACGGCCTCCACCACGCTGGTGGTCAACGCCGGTCAGTCGTTCCGTCCGGTGACGCATGTGGCGACCGGTTCGCTGTACGGTCTGGCGGACGCGTCGACGCCGTCGGACAGTCTGGTCGAGCCCATCAAGCCCAACACCTTCGTGCAGATGCCGGCGGGCGGTCACCAGCAGCCGACGGGTGACATCCTGGTCGTGGCGCCGGAGGCGGCCAAGGCCGGGGCCAAGCTGGTGGACCGTCTGTCCGACGCCTACGCGGGCTGGCCGTACCAGTTCAGCTGGAGCAACTGGTTCAGCCTGGTGGACCAGCAGATCGCCAAGGTGCAGGCGTCCGGAATCAAGAACCTGGCGGCGTACGCGCTGTGGAACGAGTCGGACAACACCTGGCTCTCGTCCAACGGCACGTTCGAGGACTTCTGGACCAAGACCTACCGCGAGGTGCGTTCCAAGGACGCGACCACGCCGATCCAGGGGCCGAGCCTCTCCGACAACATCAGCGACATGCAGAACTTCCTGCAGAACGCGGTGGCCACCAACACCGTGCCGGACATCCTGGCCTGGCACGAGCTGGAGAACTCCTCGAAGATCGCGGGCGACATCGCCACGGTCACCACCATCGAGAAGAACCTGGGCATCACTCCCCGTCCGATCGCGATCGAGGAGTACGCCGCCCCCTCCCAGGTGGGCGTCCCGGGGGCGCTGGTCGGCTACATCGCCAAGTTCGAGCGGCTGGGAGTCCATGACGCCGAGCTGGCGTTCTGGAACCAGTCCGGAGCCCTCGGCGACCTGCTCACCGCCCGGGGCGGGTCCCCGAACGGCGCGTACTGGCTGTACAAGTGGTACGCGGACATGAGCGGCAACATGGTCACCACCACCCCGCCCGCGCAGACCGGCATCGACGGTGCCGCAGCGGTCAACAGCGCGGGCAACCAGCTCAGCGTCGTCGTCGGCGGGGGCTCCGGCGACTCCGCGGTCGTCGTCAACGGTCTGAGCTCACTCTCCGCACTGAGCAGCAAGGTGAACGTCAAGGTCGAGTACACCCCCTCGCCGGGCCGTACCGTCGCCGTCTCCGGGCCGACCACCCTCTCCAACAGCACCTACACCGTCTCGGGTGGTTCGATCACGGTCCCCATCTCCGCGATGAACGCCACCTACGGCTACCACATCGTGATCACCCCGGCCAGTGGCACCTCGCTGGCCGGTACGTACCAGATCAAGAACGTCAACAGCGGCCTGGCCCTGGACACCCAGAACTCCGGCACCGCCCAGGGCACCCTCGTCGACCAGGCCACCCCCTCCTCCAGCACCACCCAGAGCTGGACCCTGGCCGACGCCGGTTCCGGCTACTACAAGATCGTCAACAAGGCGAGCGGGCTTGTCCTCGGCATCACCAACATGAGCACCTCCGACGGCGGCACCGCCCTGATCTGGGGTGACAGCGGCACCGCCGACCACCTCTGGCAGCTCGTCGCCGACGGCAGCGGCCACTACAAGATCGTCAACAAGAACAGCGGTCTGCTGCTGGGCGTCACCAACATGAGCACCAGCTCAGGCGCCCAGGTCCTCCAGTGGGACGACAACGGCACCGCCGACCACCTGTGGACGCTCACCGCCCGCTGAGCAACGCACTGCGCAGGTCGTACGAGGCGTGGGTGCCCGGTCACAGCCCGGGCACCCACGTGTTCCGTCCTCGGCGACACTCCCGGCAGCGGCGGGAGTGCGCCGTCCTGTCCGGCGTCCGCAAGGACGTCGCCGGCGCCGTCGCATAAGCCGGACGTCGCCATGGCCACCGCCGTCGCCGCATCCGTGCCCGCGGCGGCGCGGGGCGGGACGATGACGGTTCGTGGTGGGTGCCATCGCAGCCGCGGTTGAGGACTGAGCTGCACTGTTCGGGTCTGTGAGTTTACCGTGCGGGGCTTGACGTCCATATCTGTGAACGCTAACAATGACGTTCAACACTGATCGGAGTCACATGTCGCAGACCGCGCCGAGCACCGGACCGCGCCGGGCCCCCACGATGGCGGACGTGGCCCAGCGCGCTGGGGTGTCGCACCAGACAGTCTCAAGGGTGCTGAGCAGCCACCCCAATGTGCGCGATTCGACGCGGGCGGACGTGTTGCGGGCGATCGAGGAGCTGGGCTACAGGCGGAACTCCTCGGCCCGCGCCCTGGTGACACGGCGGACCCTGACGCTGGGCGTGGTGGCGTGCAATCCGACCCTTTTCGGCCCGGCGAGCATGCTGTTCGGTCTGGAGGAGGCCGCCCGCGACGAGGGATTCATGGTCTCCGCCGTCACGCTGCGCCGTTACAGCGCCAAGGCGCTCTCCGAGGCGATCGACCACCTCAGTGACTGGGGGGTGGAGGGCATCGTGGTGATCGTCCCCCATCGTGCCGCGGTTGCCGCGCTGGCCGAGCTGCGGCTGCCGTTCCCGGTGGTGACGGTCGAGGGCGGCCACTCGCTGCCGATACCGGGCGTGTCGGTCGACCAGGATCTCGGCGCACGCCTGGTGACGAGCCATCTGCTGGGCGCGGGGCACCAGACCGTGTGGCATGTGGCAGGTCCGTCCGACTGGCTGGAGGCCGAAGCCCGGGTCCGTGGCTGGCGCGACACGCTGGAGGAGGCAGGCGTCGAAGTTCCCCCGCCGCTGGTCGGCGACTGGACGCCGCTCTCCGGCTACCGGGCCGGCCAGGAGCTGGCAGGAAGGGTGGCCGCCAGTGGCGCCCGCCGCCGTTCGCCCGATGTCACCGCGGTCTTCGTGGCGAACGACCAGATGGCGCTGGGTGTGCTGCGGGCCTTCCGGGAGGCCGGCCTGTCCGTCCCCGGGCAGGTGGCGATCGCAGGGTTCGACGACATCCCCGAGGCGGAGTTCTTCGCACCGCCGCTGACCACCGTCCGGCAGGACTTCGCAGCCGTCGGTCAGGCCAGCATCCGGCTGCTGGTCAGCCGACTCGGTTCGAGCGGGTTGCCGAACGACGAACGCGTCGTCATCGAGCCCCGCCTGATTGTCCGCAGTAGCAGCACTCATTCCTGACACGCTCGCTCGTATGGGGAAGTTCCGGTCAGCCGCCGGAACTTCCCGCATATCTGGAGACAACCATGACAACCGATCTACCCGCCGTCACTGTTGGAGTCGACTTCGGCACCCTCTCGGGGCGCGCCCTGGTCGTCGCCGTCGAGGACGGCCGGGAGCTGGGCACCGCGGTGCACGAGTACACCCACGGTGTCGTTGAGTCCACCCTCCCGGGGGGCGGCCCCGAGCTGCCGCCGGACTGGGCGTTGCAGATCCCGCAGGACTGGCGCGACGTGTTGCGCTTCGCCGTCCCGCGCGCGCTGGCGGAGGCCGGGGTGCGGCCCGAGCAGGTGATCGGCATCGCCACCGACTTCACCGCCTGCACAGTGCTGCCCGCCACATGGGACGGCACGCCGCTGTGCGAGCTGCCCGCCTTCGCCGACCGCCCGCACGCGTATCCCAAGCTGTGGAAGCACCATGCCGCGCAGCCGGAGGCCGACCTGATCGTGCGTCGGGCGGAGGAGAGCGGGCAGCAGTGGCTCGGCCGCTACGGCGGGAAGATCTCCAGTGAGTGGCAGTACGCCAAGGCGCTGCAGCTGCTGCGGGAGGACCCGGAGGTCTACCGCGCCGCCGACCGCTGGATCGAGGCCGCCGACTGGATCGTCTGGCAGCTGACCGGCGCCGAGAACCGCAACCTGTGCACCGCCGGCTACAAGGGCATATACCAGGACGGCCGCTACCCCGACGACGCCTTCCTCGCATCCCTGGAGCCGGACTTCGCCGGCTTCACCGCCAAGCTGGAGCACCCGCTCTCCCAGTTGGGCGCGTCCGCGGGCACCATCACGAGGGCGGCAGCGGAGCTCACGGGCCTGCTCGAGGGTACGGTCGTGGCCGTCGGCAACGTCGACGCGCATGTCACCAGCGCCGCCGCGCAGGCCCTGGAGCCCGGCCACATGCTGGCCATCATGGGCACCTCCACCTGCCACATCATGAACTCCGACACCTTCGGCGAGGTCCCGGGGATGTGCGGGGCGGTCCGCGACGGGGTCGTGCCCGGACTGTGGGGATACGAAGCCGGCCAGAGCGGAGTGGGGGACATCTTCGCCTGGGCGGTGCGTACCGCGGCGCCTGAGTCGTACGCGGCCGAGGCGCAGCAGCGCGGGATCTCGGTGCACGAGCTGCTGACGGAGAAGGCCGCGGGCCAGCCGGTCGGCGGGCACGGCCTGATGGCACTGGACTGGCACAGCGGCAACCGCTCGGTGCTGGTCGACCACCACCTCTCGGGCCTGATCCTGGGCCTGACGCTCGACACCAGGCCCGAGGACATCTACCGCGCGCTGATCGAGGCCACCGCGTACGGGACACGCACCATCGTCGAGGCGTTCGAGTCCTCCGGGGTCCCGGTGCAACAGTTCACCGCGGCGGGCGGCCTGCTGAAGAACACCTTCCTGATGCAGACCTACAGCGACGTGCTGGGCCGCCCGATCAATGTGCTGGCCTCCGAACAGGGTCCGGCGCTGGGGGCCGCCATCCATGCGGCGGTCGCGGCCGGCGCGTACCCCGACATCCGTACCGCGTCGGCGGCGATGGGCCGGCTCAAGCGCGAGGCCTACACCCCGGACCCGGCACGCGCGGCAACGTACGACCTGCTCTACGCCGAATACCGCACCCTGCACGACCACTTCGGCCGCGGCGGCAACGCCGTGATGCACCGGCTGCGCGCGCTGCGGACGTGACGGTGTGCGCCGTCGGCTGCTCGCTGCCGCAAATTGTTTGCGCTCACATTGGAATGTTAGCGCTCATTCTTCCAGGGAGGTCCGTCGTCATGAGTAGTCCCCCACCGTCTCCGGCACCCGATGCGGCAGTCGCCGCGCTGCGCCGGCAGGTCAGCGATCTGCACCAGGAACTCGTCCGCTACCAGCTGGTGGTCTGGACCGCCGGGAACGTCTCCGCCCGGGTGCCCGGCGCCGACCTGTTCGTCATCAAGCCCAGCGGGGTCGACTACGACCGGCTGAGCGCGGACAACATGATCGTCTGCGATCTCGACGGTGAGGTGGTGGAGGGGAGTCTCTCCCCGTCGTCCGACACTGCCGCGCACGCCTACGTCTACCGCAACATGCCCGAGGTGGGCGGTGTGGTGCACACGCACTCGACCTACGCATGCGCCTGGGCGGCACGCGGCGAGGCGGTGCCCTGTGTGCTGACCGCGATGGCCGACGAGTTCGGCGCCGAGATACCGGTGGGCCCGTTCGCGCTCATCGGAGACGACTCCATAGGGCGGGGGATCGTCGACACTCTCAAGGGCCACCGCTCACCGGCCGTCATCATGCGCAACCACGGGGTCTTCACCGTCGGGAAGGACGCCCGTGCGGCCGTGAAGGCGGCCGTGATGTGCGAGGACGTGGCGCGCACAGTGCACATCTCCCGCCAGCTCGGTGAGCCGTTGCCAATTGCCCAGTCCGACATCGACCGTCTGTACGACCGCTACCAGAACGTCTACGGCCAGCCCGGGCCGTCCACCCCGCGAGGAGTCTGAACCATGACATCGTCCGACGAGCGTGAGGTGTGGTTCCTCACCGGCAGCCAGGGCCTGTACGGCGAGGACACCCTGCGCCAGGTCGCCGAGCAGTCACAGGACATCGCGGGACGGCTGGCTGCGGCAGCCGGCTCGCCGGCCCGCGTGGTGTGGAAGCCCGTCCTGACGGACGCGGCGGCGATCACGTCCACGGTGCTGGAGGCCAACGCAACCGCCTCGTGTGTCGGGCTGATCGCCTGGATGCACACGTTCTCACCGGCGAAGATGTGGATCGCCGGACTGGACCTGCTGCGCAAGCCGCTGCTTCATCTGCACACCCAGGCCAATGCCGATCTGCCGTGGGCGACGATCGACATGGACTTCATGAACCTCAACCAGGCCGCCCACGGCGACCGCGAGTTCGGGTACATCCAGTCCCGTCTGGGCGTGGCACGCAAGACCGTGGCCGGGCATGTGTCGGACCCGGCGGTGCTCTCCAGGATCCAGGCCTGGATGCGTGCGGCCCTCGGCCGTACCGCGCTGCGCGAGCTGCGCCTCGCACGCTTCGGTGACAACATGCGGGACGTCGCCGTGACCGAGGGCGACAAGGTCGAGGCGCAGCTGCGCTTCGGGGTGTCGGTCAACACCTACGGCGTGAACGACCTGGTGGAGGCGGTCGACTCCGCCTCCGACACGGCAATCACCGACCTCGTCAAGGAGTACGCGGCCGCCTACCGGCTGGCCCCCGAACTGGCCGAGGGCGGCGAGCGGCACGCGTCACTGCGCTATGCCGCGCGCATCGAACTGGGCCTGCGCACGTTTCTCGACGACGGCGGCTTCGGCGCTTTCACCACCAACTTCGAGGACCTCGGCGGGCTCCGGCAGCTCCCGGGCCTGGCGGTGCAGCGCCTGATGGCCGACGGCTACGGCTTCGGCGGCGAGGGCGACTGGAAGACGTCGGTGCTGCTGCGCACGCTCAAGACCATGGGGGCGGGGCTGCCCGGCGGCACCTCGTTCATGGAGGACTACACCTACCACCTGGCGCCGGGCAGCGAGGTGATCCTGGGCGCGCACATGCTGGAGGTCTGCCCCAGCATCGCCGCCGACCGGCCGTCGTGCGAGATCCACCCGCTGGGCATCGGGGGCCGCGAGGACCCCGTCCGGCTGGTCTTCGACGCCGCTCCCGGGCCGGCGATCGTCGTGGGCATGGCCGACATGGGCGACCGGTTCCGGCTGGTGGCCAACGAGATCGACGTCGTCCCGCCGCCCGAGCCGCTGCCGCGGCTCCCCGTGGCACGGGCGGTCTGGCGGCCGACCCCCGACCTGCGGACCTCCACCGAGGCATGGCTGACGGCAGGCGGTCCCCACCACACCGTGCTCTCCTCCGCGATCGGCGCCGAGGAGCTCGGAGACCTGGCCGACATGCTCGGCACCGAGCTTCTGCTGATCGACGCGGACACCACCGTGCGGCAGTTCGCCAAGGAGATCCGCTGGAACCAGGCCTACCACCGCCTCGCCGGCGGGCTGTGACGGGTCACTCGCAGCGCTGATCGTCCGCCGGACGGCACCTTCGCGCAAGGTGCCGTCCGGCGGAGGTGTGTCCACGGCTGGGGCCCGCACACGTGCGGGGACCGTCACGGCCGCCGTCGCACATCCGGCCGCCGGGACGGTTCCGGACGGAGCGCGGTCGAGTGCCCGTACCTCGCCGCCAGGACCGTCATCCGGAACCTCCCGGCCTCGGGGCGGGCTGCACCCGGTCCGTCGCCCGGCCGCTCGGGCTGCATCGCCGGGACGGCGGTCAGCCCCGCGGACGTCGCCGACCGGTTCGGGGCGGCGCGGCACCGCGGTACCACCATCGGGCGCGACACCCCACCGCACGCGGGGCGCCCGGCCGTCTCCGCGCGACCGCGGGTCGTCCCCGGGCGCCGACGAGAACGGGAACACCACGCACGGCGCAGCGGACGGCTTCGACCTGCGATCGTGGCCGGTCCGCGCACGGCGACACCAGCGGGAACATCGTCCCGCACGGGGCTGACAGCACCCCGGCCCAGGCGGCGCAACCAGTGACGAGGCCGCTCCACCGGATCCCGGTGGGGAGCCCGCCCCGTACCGGCCGGCCTCGCTCGACTCGCCCGAGGGTCCGCAGCACACCAGGTGCCGATGGGGGAGCCACCCGGGGTGAAGTCGGTCGGGGAGCCGCCGTTCACCGTGCAGGTGCCCTGGATTCCGCAGGGCGCGCTGCCGTCCTGGGTGATCGTCCGGTTGTGGCTGACGCCGTGTGACGGCGGCGGTGACGACGGCGCCGGACGGGGTGACGGAGGAAGACAGAAGGGGTGGTGCCGACGGTTGAACATCCCATGTGCTCCAAGAGATCCCATGGGGTGTCGGGTTGTGTCAATATGCGCGAAGCTCCGGATCCAGGCCGGGCTGTGCCCGGTGGCGCGTGCGGAGCGAGCGGTTGTGTGCCGGGGCGCCGGGGTCGGCCGGTGTCCTGCGGCGGGCCTGGTGGCCGTGGTCGGCGGTCCCTTGCCGGCCTTGTCGCCACCCGACGGCGGTCTGCGGCCGCCCGGCTTCCCGGATGCAGCAGGTATTGACGCCGCAGGGGCGTGGTCGTAAGTTACGGCGCGAAACACTCGCTGCCACCGTGAAACGTGTGCAGTGTTGTGGCGCGTCTTGTTAGCGCTCACCCTTTTCATCGTTCTGCCCTACGGGTTCCGCATGACCGCAAGGAGGGAAATCATCAGGCAGCCGAAGGGCGACTCCCGACGGGATGCGGCGGCGACTGGCCAGGTGTCTTCCGGCGGGTGAGCGTCCAGCTTGTTTGTTAGCGCTAACTCGCGAGGCAGGCGCCACCCGCGCGTTACGACGGATCTGCGAGGGCCGCCTCTCCTGTGTGCGGCAGTCGCAGTGAGTGCTCACCGTCGCGATGTCGTGGTGGCAGCAGGGCACCCGGCAGGTGTGCGGGTGTCTCTCCCCCCACCCAGAAGGAGAGATCGGTTTCATGTCCTGGTTCAGCACGAGTACGCGCCACCGCAGGTTAGCAACCTCCCTCACCGGGCTTTCGGCAGGTGTGGGGATGGTGGTCATGAGCCTGGTGGTGAGTCCGGCGGCTCACGCCGCCGGGAGCACGTTGGGTGCGGCGGCGTCGGGCAGTGGCCGGTATTTCGGTACGGCGGTGGCGTCCGGCAGGCTCGGGGATGCGACGTACGCGGGCATTCTCGACCGGGAGTTCAACATGATCACCCCGGAGAACGAGATGAAGTGGGACACCATCGAGCCGTCCCGGGGGTCGTTCAACTTCGGCCCCGGCGACTCGATCGTCTCCCACGCCTCGGCGCACGGTCAGCGGATGCGCGGCCACACCCTGGTGTGGCACTCCCAGCTGCCCAGCTGGGTCAGTTCCATCAGTGACGCCAACACGCTGCGCAGCGTGATGGACAACCACATCACCACGGAGATGACCCACTACAAGGGCAAGATCTACGCCTGGGACGTGGTCAACGAGGCCTTTGCGGACGGTTCCACGCAGCATCGCAGCTCGGTGTTCCAGAACGTGCTGGGCAACGGCTTCATCGAGGAGGCGTTCCGTACCGCGCGGGCTGCGGACTCCTCGGCGAAGCTGTGCTACAACGACTACAACATCGAGAACTGGTCGGATGCCAAGACCCAGGGCGTGTACGCCATGGTGAAGGACTTCAAGTCCCGTGGTGTGCCGATCGACTGTGTCGGTTTCCAGAGCCACTTCGGCACGGGCGGTCCGCCGGCCAGTTTCCAGACCACGTTGTCGAACTTCGCGGCGCTCGGTGTGGACGTGCAGCTGACCGAGCTGGACATCGCGCAGGCCGGCACCACCGCGTACGCCAACACCGTCAACGACTGCCTCGCGGTCTCGCGCTGCACCGGCATCACGGTGTGGGGCATCCGCGACAGTGACTCCTGGCGCAGCAGCGACAGCCCCCTGCTCTTCGACAGCAGCGGCAACAAGAAGCCCGCCTACAGCGCGGTGCTGAGCGCCCTCAACTCCGTCTCGGGCGGCACCACCGGAGGCACGACCACCACTGGCGGGACCACCACGGGCGGGACGACCACGGGCGGCACCACTACCGGGGGTACGACCACCAGCGGGACCACCACCACCGGGGGCACGACGACCGGCGGGACCTCGGGCGGGTGCACGGCGACGTACAGCACCGTCAACAGCTGGTCCGGCGGCTTCCAGGGCGAGGTCAAGGTCACGGCCGGCAGTGCCGCGGTCAACGGCTGGACGGTTCACTGGACCCTGGGCAACGGGCAGAGCATCAGCCAGGTCTGGAACGGCACCCTGAGCACCAGCGGGTCGAATGTGACCGTCCAGAACGTCTCCTACAACGGTTCACTCCAGCCGTCCGGCTCCACCACCTTCGGATTCCTCGCGAACGGCGCGGCATCCAGCCCCACCCTCACCTGCACCAGTTCCTGATCCACCGCCCGCCGGCCGGCCCGGCATGCCTCTGAGAAGGCCCCGAGGAATCACTTCCTCGGGGCCTTCGCGCTGCCATCGGGCACGTCCACGCGGGTGATCAGCGCTGCTGTGCGTCGTGGCGCCCGGTCCTCAACCAGCTTCGGTGGTCGTCGACGTCGATGGCTACTGCGGCACAGCGCCCGGCGCCGGGCCGGTGCGGGGCTCGTCCCCTACGGGTTCGCCCGCGGCCTGGTCAGCAGAAGGGTCGTCAGTCTCCCGTGTCGGCAGTCGTTGACGGCCATAGCGGCCCGCCCTATAGTCCATCCGAGAGCACGGACGAGGTTCGAGATTACGAACAGTGCGTAGAGCTGTCGATGACACTTCGGCCGCACGTGTCGTCACACAGGAGATCACGTGATCCATATCGCTCTGGAGAACATGCACCCCCTTGATCCGGGGGACGACCCGCTCGGACGCAGCTATGCCGGCTGGTGCCCGGGGATGTCGGACAGCCAGCTCTATCTGGCCAACCGTGGTTGTTATCGGTTCGAACCCCGCGCGCACGACGAGCGCTACGTCCTCTTCTCCGCAGAGGGAGTGGTCCGTCAGGCCGTACGGATCGACGCCATCGTGCCGGCCGGCCCCCATGAGGCTGTCGAGGGGGAGATCCTGGCCGCGGGCGACCCGGTCCACGACACCTATGTCTCCAGGCCCTCCCCCATGAACGGGGTGCGCGGCGTCGTCACCTATCTTGACGGACCGTCAGCGGCCCCTGTCCAGCAGTGTGCCTGCGGCTGCGGGGAGCGGGTCGGATACGGACGTTTCAGGCCCGGCCACGACAGTGACGCCCTGTACGAACGCGTCGCCCGCATCGGAACGGTCCAGGACTTCCTGCGCTGGTTCGACCGGGTCCATCCGGCAACCATGGAGTCGCCGACCAGCTGACCTCCGTCGTCGCGACGGCCCCGTGCGAGCAACCGCCTCCCCTCCGCTCGCCCGGGGCCGTCGACCAGTGCCACCGGCGGTTCGGCATGCGGAGCCGCCTTCGAGGCGGGCGAGGACACGGGCTGCGGTCCTGACCCCGATGCCGGACATGGGGACACCATCACGTCGACAACGCGTACGCCGGGCCCTGAGGACGGCGATGCGGTGGTGTCCCAGGTCCGGCGGGTGACGGGCGGCAGCCGGCCCTCCGCTGCAGTTGCCGGTGCCCACAGGGAGGAACGTGTGCCCAGGGTCACCCGTGGCATCCACCAGCAGGGGGGATGCCACGGGTCCGCAGTCGGTCCGCCTGCTCGGTGGTGACACCGGGAAGCACGGTGATCACCCCAGCGGAGGCACCGGCCGAGAATGCCTTCCGGGCGGTCGGCTCCAGGCGCGCGCCCGCCACCCGACCGGCCGACAGTCCCAGCATGTCGGTGCGAGCGGATGATCCGGTCCACCCCCTTGATGATCTCCAGCGGACAAGGTCCCCCCACGTCGTGAAAGTCGAGCTCCACCAGCGGGGCGGCCGTGCCGGGCCTCTTCAGCCGCCGGTACCCGTGTGCGCTGACGACACCTTCCACGCGGGCGCGTGTCCTCGCCGCCACCTCCCACCGACGCTTGAGCACCGAGCCCTGGCCACCGGACCGGTCGCGGTCGACACGTCCGTCAGCGCCGCGATCCGCGCGACGGCGAAGGGCTGCGGACGGGGCGGCGCAGCGGCAGGCCCCGCCCGGCCGGCCGTCGCGAGCCCCGGGTTCCGGCCTTCCGGCCGTCCAGCCTGCTGGTTCGACGGCATCGTTGCGACGTGGCCGGAGACGGCCGATTTCCTTGACCCTCTCCGGGGCCCCACTTAGGGTCCAAGGCGATTAACTTTCGCTCCGCCTGCTCGAAACTTTCGATCCGGACGGCCTGCACACACCATGGGCAAGCCGCCACGACGACCCTGGGCAGCCTTGCGGACAGGTCCTCTCCCCGGCCTGCCGCGGGTTGGCCGCCCACCCATGAGCCGGCCCGCAATCAGCCACCTACTCACGGATCAGGAACCCACCCCATGCACGAGCCGAAGTCCCTGCGTGTGGGCATGGTGGGCTACGCCTTCATGGGCGCGGCCCACTCCCACGCCTGGCGCACCGCGCCGCGCTTCTTCGACCTCCCGCTCGCGCCCCGCCTGACCGCTGTTGCGGGCCGTAACCCCGAAGGCGTCCGTGCCGCGGCCGAGAAGTTCGGCTGGGAGTCGGCCGAGACCGACTGGCGGCGCCTGATCGAGCGCGACGACATCGACCTCGTCGACATCTGCACGCCGGGCGACACGCATGCCGAGATCGCCATCGCGGCGCTGGAGGCGGGCAAGCACGTCCTGTGCGAGAAGCCGCTCGCCAACTCGGTCGCCGAGGCCGAACGGATGGTGGCGGCCGCCGGGGCAGCCGCAGCCGCCGGCGTCCACGCCATGTGCGGCTTCAGCTACCGCCGCACTCCGGCTCTGGCGCTCGCCAAGCGGCTCGTGGACGAGGGTGCGCTCGGGCAGATCCGCCAGGTGCGCGCACAGTACCTCCAGGACTGGCTCTCCGACGAGAACACGCCTCTGACCTGGCGGTTGGACCGGACCAAATCAGGGTCGGGCTCGCTCGGGGACATCGGGGCGCACATCATCGACGCTACCCAGTGGCTCACCGGCCAGAGCATCACCGGTGTCTCGGCGCTGCTGGAGACGTTCGTCAAGGAGCGGCCGGTCACCGGTGACCTCGTGGGCCTGGGCGGGCGCGGCGGTGCCGACGCGGCGCGCGGGCCCGTGACGGTCGACGACGCCGCGATCTTCAGCGCGCGCTTCGACGGCGGACCGATCGGGGTCTTCGAGGCGACGCGCTTCGCCCTCGGCCGGAAGAACGCGATGCGGATCGAGCTCAACGGCTCACGCGCCTCCCTCTCGTTCGACTTCGAGGACATGAACTCGCTGTCGTTCTACGAGGCGGCCCAGGAGCCCAACGCAGGCTTCCGCCGCATCCAGGTCACCGAGCCCGAGCATCCCTACACCGGGCACTGGTGGCCCGTGGGCCACGGGCTCGGCTACGAGCACGTCTTCACCCACCAGGTCGTCGACCTCGTCCAGGCGATCGCAGCGGGGGTCCAGCCGTCGCCGTCGTTCGCCGACGCCCTGCAGGTGCAGCGCGTCCTCGCCGCCGTCGAAGCGAGCGCCTCGGACGAGAGCCGCTGGCACAAGGTCTGACAGGCAAGGACGGACCGCCCTCGCCGGCGCACCGCAGGCCCTCGCGTCGCTGAGCCACCTCGCCGCGATCACCTCCGGCTGCCGTCTTCAACGCCGCGTGCAACAGCCGGTGACACCGGAGCCGGCCGGGCACGGGCCGTCGCACATGGAATCGCTGAAAGGACACCAGTGACAGTCAACAAGAACGCGCTCGTGGTGCGCGGGGGCTGGGACGGGCACCAGCCCGTCGAGGCCACCGACCTCTTCATCCCGCACCTGAAGGCCCATGGCTACGACATCAGGGTCGAGGATTCGCCCGGCGTCTACGCGGACGCCACCTACATGGCGGGCGTCGACCTCGTGATGCAGTGCATGACGATGTCCACGATCGAGCAGCACGAGTTCGAGGGCCTGCGCGCCGCCGTCGAGAACGGGACCGGGCTCGCCGGCTGGCACGGCGGGATCGCCGACTCCTACCGCAACACCTCGGACTACCTGCATCTGATCGGCGGCCAGTTCGCGTGCCACCCGGGCAAACACCCGGACGAGCGCAAGGGCGAGCAGGCGGACAACTACGTCCCGTACACCGTGAACATGCTCCCGAGCGCGGCCGAGCACCCCATCACGGCGGGAATCTCCGACTTCGACCTCGTGACCGAGCAGTACTGGGTGCTGGCCGACGACTACATCGACGTCCTGGCGACCACCACCCAGAAGGTCAGGGAGTGGGACCCGTGGCACCGCGAAGTGACCTCCCCGGCAGTCTGGACCCGCCAGTGGGGCAAGGGCCGCATCTTCGTCTGCACGCCCGGCCACCGTCTCGAGATCCTCGAGGACCCGAACGTCCGCACCATCATCGAGAGGGGCCTGCTGTGGGCAAGCCGATAAACGTCGGCATCATCGGCTGCGGAAAGATCGTCGGGGCGTACCTCCAGAGCTTCCGCCGCCTGGAGAACGTGTCGCTGGTCGCCGTCGCCGACCTGGATGCGGCCCGGGCCCAGGCCGTGGCGGAGGGGTGGAACGCCGACGGTCCCGGCGTCGTCCGGGCCGTCACCGTCGACGAACTCCTGGCCGCCGACGATGTCGACCTCGTACTCAACCTCACCATCCCCGCCGCACACGCCGGCATCGCCCTCCGGGCCATCGCGGCCGGCAAACACGTCTACGGGGAGAAGCCGCTCGCCGCCACCACGGAGGAAGGCCGCGCGGTCCTCGACGCAGCTCGCCAGGCGGGGGTCGTCGTGGGGTGCGCGCCGGACACCGTACTGGGCACCGGGATCCAGACCGCGCGCAAGGCCATCGACGACGGCCTCATCGGCTCGCCCCTCGCGGCGACGGCCACCATGGTCACCCCCGGCCACGAGCGCTGGCACCCCGACCCGGACTTCTACTACCAGCCGGGTGGTGGGCCCCTTTTCGACATGGGTCCGTACTACGTGACCGCGCTGGTGACCCTGCTCGGACCTGTCGTCTCGGTGATCGGGGCCGCGAGCCACACCCGCGCCGAACGGACCATAGGCTCGGGGCCGCGGGAAGGCCAGAAGGTGCCGGTCAATGTCGACACCCACGTCACCGGCGTGCTGGTGCACGAATCCGGGGCGCTCTCGACGCTCGTCATGAGCTTCGACGCGGTCGCGACGACATCGGCGAACATCGAGGTGCACGGGTCGTCGGGGACGCTCACCGTCCCGGATCCGAACCACTTCGACGGCGAGGTGCGCCGCTTCGCTCTGGGCTCGGACGCTTGGGAGACCCTCCCGGTCTCCGCCGGCTACGTGGACTCGGCGCGCGGCTTCGGCATCGCAGACCTCGCAGCCACCCCCGCGGGGCAGGAACCGCGCACCGGCGGCGCCCTGGCGCTCCATGTGCTCGAGGTGATGGAGTCGCTGCTCGCATCGGCCCACGGTGGCAGCGCCGTGGCGATTCGCAGCACTGCCGAACGGCCGCCCGTCGTCGAGCTTGTCACGCTCGGCTGCGACGTCTCGGCGACCACCCCTGAGGGGCACCTCGCAGCCGCTGCCAACCGTGACTGATCTGCCTCGGTGAGAGTTCCGCTTCTTCCGGCTGCCTGTCGGTGGCGGCGGTTCGGGTGACGTCCGGAGGGCGGCCGCAGGAGTGCTGCGTCCGGCCGCCCTCCGGACGCCTGCCGCAGATCAGCAACCCGACACCGACTGCGGGCCGGCGCCGGCTGCCCGGCCCGACACCCTCCGTCGCGCCGGTGACTCCGCAGTCCAGGGGGGCGGGACCGATCGCGGGAGGGGGGCCGTCCGGGCCGGGCCGAGGCCCGACCCAAACGG
>NZ_LIQR01000028.1 GCF_001418575.1 Peterkaempfera griseoplana | reverse complement strand
CCGTTATCCCGCCCCACCCGGCGGGAATTCCCTGTGTGCCGCCCCTCAGGCGACCAGCTCGCCGAACGCCTGGCAGAGGTCGCCGTCCCGGTTGAGGGTGTCGTCGTCCCGCAGCCGGCGCAGTGCGCGCCAGATGCTGCTCTTCACGGTCCCCACGCTGATGTTGAGCACATCGGCGATCTCCGGGTCGGTGCGGCCCTCGTAGTAGCGGAGCACCAGCATGGTGCGCTGCTGCTCGGGCAGCTTGGCGAGCGCCTGCCACAGCACGGCCCGCAGTTCGGTGCCGCCCATGGCGTCGGTGTCGCCGACGGTCTCCGGCATCTCCTCGGTGGGGTACTCGTTGACCTTGCGGCGACGCCAGGCGGAGATGTGCAGATTGGTCATGGTGCGGCGCAGATAGCCGCCGACCGCCGCCTTGTCGGAGATCCGGCCCCAGGCGCGGTAGGTGCTGAAGAGCGCGCTCTGCAGCAGGTCCTCGGCCTCGTAGCGGTCACCGGTGAGGTGGTAGGCCGTGGCGTACAGGGAGGCGCGGCGCTCGCGGACATAGGCGGTGAAGTCCGCGGTGTAGTCCACCGTGTCCTCCGCCGCGGCCGCGGGCTCCCCCTGTGCGCCTCCCTGTACACCCCGCCCGACGTGGCCCAGATACTGGACCGCGTTGTCGGCCTCGCGAGTCGCCGGCTCCCCCGAACCGGCAGTCCGCAGACCGTCCCCGTCACCCCCCGGGAGCCCGGTCACCACGGGGAGGACTCCCCGCAGTGTCAGAGTGGCCGCCCCGCTGCCCGGCTCGGCTCCGGCGGCCTGCCGGCGGCCGACCCCGAACAGCTGGGCCGTGCCGGTGTGGTGGGCGCACCCCCGTACACCCACCGCACCGGAGATCTCGTCGGCCCGCGCGGGCCGGTGGCTGGACGGGCGCACGGAACGGAGAGACGAAGCGGTCCTGGTCTGCAGCGTTGCGTTCATCGTGCGCCCCCAGTCGTTACGAGCGGATGTTCCGGTGTCCCGGTTACGGTTCCGCCCGCCCCACCTCCCCCGTGGGCCGCCCGGTGGTCGTTGTTCCGACCCCGTTTCCGTGACATCGAAAAGCTTGCCCGGGGCTCGTCATGGCGCTGTCCGCCGACTGTCACAGGCCTGTCACAGCGGCCGGGAGCGGAACGACCGCCCCCGTTCATCCTCACGCCGTGCGGCCGCCCTTGGTTCCCTCGGCCTCCGGGGTGCGCGATCAGCGGCAAACCGGGGCACTCCGCCGGTCTCAGGGGCGCAACCGGGCAGGGTGGGTGAACCTCCGGCCCCGCGTGGGCCAGAATGGCCATGTGCCGTTCCTACTGCTCATCGAGGACGACGACGCGATCCGCACCGGCCTCGAACTCGCCCTCACCCGACAGGGTCACCGTGTGATGGCCGCTGCCTCGGGTGAGGACGGCCTCAAGCTGTTCAAGGAGCAGCGTCCGGATCTGATCGTCCTGGACGTGATGCTGCCTGGTATTGACGGCTTCGAGGTCTGCCGCCGGATCCGCCGCTCCGACCAACTGCCGATCATCCTGCTCACCGCCCGCAGCGACGACATCGACGTGGTGGTGGGCCTGGAGTCCGGTGCCGACGACTACGTGGTCAAGCCGGTGCAGCCGCGGGTGCTGGACGCCCGTATCCGGGCCGTGCTGCGCCGCGGCGAGCGGGAGAGCTCGGACTCCGCGGCGTACGGCTCCGTGGTGATCGACCGCGCGGCCATGACGGTCACCAAGAACGGCGAGGACCTCCAGCTCACCCCCACCGAGCTGCGGCTGCTGCTGGAGCTCAGCCGCCGCCCCGGCCAGGCGCTCTCCCGGCAGCAACTGCTGCGGCTGGTGTGGGAGCACGACTACCTCGGCGACTCCCGCCTGGTGGACGCCTGCGTACAGCGGCTGCGGGCCAAGGTGGAGGATGTACCGTCGGCGCCGACACTGATCCGGACGGTGCGCGGGGTCGGCTACCGGCTCGACCCACCCGCGTAGCGACGCCCGGCCACGC
This sequence comes from Peterkaempfera griseoplana, assembly GCF_001418575.1. Classification (GTDB taxonomy): domain Bacteria; phylum Actinomycetota; class Actinomycetes; order Streptomycetales; family Streptomycetaceae; genus Peterkaempfera; species Peterkaempfera griseoplana. Next base: position 1,881 of record NZ_LIQR01000028.1, on the reverse strand, counting down.
GGTGAGAGCCGCACCAGAGACCCACGGACTTACGACTTGACGGACTTTCAGGAGACCTACCCGCCGCCCGGCAGGGCGCTCGGCGGGCGGCTCGGGCGGCGGCTGCGGCTGACCTCGCTGCGGATACGGCTGATCGCGGTCTTCGCGGTGGTCGCCCTCACCGCCGCGGTGTCGGCGTCCGGCATCGCCTACTGGCTCAACCGGGACGCGGTGCTCAAACGAGCCCAGGACAGTGCTCTCAACGACTTCCGCGACTCGCTCACCCGCAATGTCACCGACATGCCGCTCAAGCCCTCCTGCGACGACCTGAGGGCGCTGGCGCGGATGGTGGCCAGCCCCCGCCCGGGGCTCAACTACCAGGTGGTCGTGGTCGACTCGGCGCACCCCGACTGCACCGCCTCCTCCGAGCCGGGCCGCTTCACCGTCGACCGGGTGCCGGCCAGGCTGCGGGCCGCCGTTCCGGCCCCCCGCGACCTGGAGGACGGCAACAGCTACCGCTACCACCTCTACTGGCAGCGGGCGATCCTGGACGGCGAGCCGTTCCTGATCGGCGGCACCCGAATCGTGCCCACCGGCCCCACCGCCTACATGTTCAAGTCGCTGGACGACGAGCGGACCGACCTCAACACGCTGGCCTGGTCGCTGGGCATCGCCGCGCTGCTCGCCCTGGTCGGCTCGGCGCTGCTGGCGCAGGCCGCCGCGTCGACCGTGCTCCGGCCCGTGCAGCGGCTGGGCGACGCCGCCCGGCGCCTCGGGCAGGGCCATCTGGACACCCGGCTGGAGGTGGGCGGCGCCGACGAGCTCGCGGATGTCGCCCGTACGTTCAACAGCACGGCCGAGGCGCTCGCCGCTCAGGTGGCGGAGCTCAGCGCCAGGGAGTCGGCCAGCCGCCGGTTCGTCGCCGACATGTCGCACGAGCTGCGCACCCCGCTCACCGCGATGACCGCGGTCACCGACATCCTGGAGGACGAGGCCGACTCGCTGGACCCCATGATCGAACCCGCGGTGCGGCTGGTGGTCAGTGAGACCCGGCGGCTGTCCGACCTGGTGGAGAACCTCATGGAGGTCACCCGCTTCGACGCGGGCACCGCCAAGCTGGTGGCCGACGAGGTGGACATCGCCGACCTGATCATGTCCTGCATCGACGGGCGCGCCTGGTACGACGCGGTCGAGCTGGACGCCCCGCGCGGCGTCGTCGCCCGGGTCGACCCGCGCCGGCTGGACGTGGTCTTCGCCAACCTGATCGGCAACGCCCTCAAGCACGGCGGCTCGCCGGTGGTCGTACGGGTGCGGGCCGAGCAGCTGCCCGCCGCCGAGTGGGCCGGACCGCAGCCGGCCCGGCAGCTGGTGGTCGAGGTACGCGACAGCGGGCCGGGCATCCCCGAGGACGTGCTGCCGCATGTCTTCGACCGGTTCTACAAGGCCGACAAGGGCCGGGCCCGCTCCGAGGGCAGCGGACTGGGGCTCTCCATCGCCATGGAGAATGCCCGCATCCACGGCGGTACCATCACCGTCGCCAACGCCCCTGCCGGTCCCGACGGGACGCCCGGCGGAGCGGTCTTCACCCTCACACTTCCGATGGAGCCCACCGACACGGACCCGTCGGAGGGCGAGGAGGACGGCGGCCCGCACGACCGCCCGGAGAGCGGGCACGGCGGCGGGCACAGCGGCAAGGACGGTGCGGGCCCCGGCGGGGACGCCGGCGCACCGGGCACCGAGAGGAGCGGGCGGTGAGCGGTGGGGTACGGCATGCGTGCCGTAAGGCGGCGGTGATGGTGGTGCTGGGCACGGCCGCGGTCGGCTGCGGCATCCGGCCGACCTCGGTGCCCGTGGACGCGGGCGCCCCGGCCAGCCGTACGGCGTGCCCGGCGACCCCCGCCC
>NZ_LIQR01000279.1 GCF_001418575.1 Peterkaempfera griseoplana | reverse complement strand
CGACGACCGTGCCGCCCGCCGCCCGTACCGAGGCCGCCACGGTGAAGGCGTCCCCGGCCGGGCCGTCGCCGGGCCCCGGGTTCCGCTGCCGCCAGCGGGTCCGCTCGTCGGCGGCGACGAACGCCGTGGCCGCCTCCACGGCGGTCTGCACGGCCTCCTCCGGCAGGGCCCCGCCGGCCAGCGCGGCGGCCGCGGCGGCGGCGAAGCAGTCGCCGGCGCCGCAGGGGTCACCGGTGACCGCGCGGGAGGGCGGAACGACCATGGGGTCGCCGTCGCCCCGGGTGAGCAGCGCGCCGTGCGCCCCGAGGGTCACCACGACGGCCGCCGCCTGCCAGCGCCGTCTCAGCAGCACAGCCCTGGCCGCGGTGTCGGCCAGGGTGTCACCGCGGGGTGCGGCCCCGTCGGACGTCCCGGCGGCGGCGAAGGTGCGGGCCTCGGCGGCGTTGGGGACGGCGAGGCATACGGCGGGCACCGGCGGCTCGCCGCGCGGGTGGGGGTCCCAGAGCAGGGGCGCCCGGTGGGCGGCCGCGCCGAGCAGCGGCCGCAGGGCCGCCGCCGTACCGCCGCCGTAGTCGGAGACCAGGACCGTCCCGGCCCGCTCCAGCAGCCGCCGTACCGCTTCGGTGGGGGCGCCGGGCGTCCCGCCGCCGCGGTCGATCCGCACCAGGGGCCTCCCGGCGGCCCGGACGCGGGTCTTGACCGGCAGCGAACCGTCCAGCGGCAGCTCCTCCAGCCGAACCCGGCCGGCCAGTGCGGACCGTATCTCCTCGCTGGCGGGGTCGCGGCCGAGCGCGGTCACCAGGACCACCTCCCGGTCCCCGGCGCGGAGCGCGGCGAGCGCCGCCGCCAGGGCGGCCCCGCCGGGGCGCAGGTGCTCGTCGGCCACGTCGACGACGGGTGCCGGGGCGTCGGCCGCCAGCCGCCGGGCCTCGCCGTCGACGTCCTGGTCGAGGAGCGCGTCGCCGACCACCACCAGGGGGCCGGGGCCGGGCCTCACACCGCCTCCCGGCGCAGGGCCGCGGCGGCGGGGGCCGGGGTGCCGGAGCGGGCGAGCGCGGCGTCGAAGGCGGCGCACACCAGGTGGACGGCGACCAGGTGGACCTCCTGGACGGTGGCGGTGTGCTCGGCGTCGACGGCCAGCGCCTGGTCCGCGCGGGACGCCAGAGGGTTGGGTCTCCTGCCGGTCATCGCCCAGACCGCCAGTCCGGTGCGGCGTCCCTCGTCGGCTGCGGCCAGCAGGTTGGGGCTGCGGCCGGAGGTGGACATCAGCAGCAGCACGTCGCCAGGCCTTCCGTGGGCGGCGACCTGGCGGGCGTACAGCTCGTCGAAGCCGTAGTCGTTGCCGACCGCGGTGACGGTGGAGCTCTCGGCGTGCAGGGCGATCGCCGAGTAGCCGGGGCGCTCCTGCCGGTACCGGCCGACGAGTTCCGCGGTGAGATGCTGGGCCTGGGCGGCGCTGCCGCCGTTGCCGGCGACCAGCAGCCTGCCGCCGGCGGACAGCGCCCCGGCGAGGGCTTCGCCCCAGGCGGAGACCAGGGGCAGCGACCGTTCGGCGAAGCGGGCCAGGGCCCGCCCCAGCAGGCGGCAGTGCTCGGTGCCGTCCTCGCCGGCGAACGGGAGCACACGGCGCTCGGGAGTGGGCATCACAGGCCTCCGGTCAGGGTCGCGGGGGTGCGGGCCTCCGCCAGCACCTCCTGGTAGACCGCCTCGGTGGCGGCGGCCACCGAGGACCAGCGGAAGTGCGCGAGGACCCGGGCGCGTCCGGCAGCACCCTGCGCGCGGCGGACGTCGGGTGCGGCCAGCAGCGCGAGGACGGCCGCGGCCAGCGCCGCGGGGTCGCCCGGCGGCACCAGCCGCCCGGTGACACCGTCCACCACCGTGTCCAGGTGGCCGCCGACCGCGCTGGCCACCACGGGCACCCCGCAGCTCATGGCCTCCAGCGGCACGATGCCGAACGGTTCGTAGTCGGGCGGGCAGAGGACCAGGTCGGCGCTGCGCAGCAGGGCGGGCATCAAGTCCGGCGGCACTCCCCCGAGCAGCCTCACCCGGTCGGCCACGCCGGACCGTTCGGCCAGCGAGCGCAGCCGCCGCACCTCGGGGTCGCGGTCCAGCCGGGCCGGTGGCGGCCCGCCGGCGATCACCAGCTCGGCGCCGGGGATCCGGGCCAGTGCGGCGACGGAGGTCGCGGCGCCCTTGCGCGGCACCAGCCGGCCGACCTGGAGCAGTCTGGGGCGGCCCGGGCGGGCTGTGGCGTGCCCGCGCGGGGTGAAGCGTTCGGCGTCCACCCCGCAGGGCACGACCGCCACCCGGCTGCGTGGGACCCCGAGGGCCGCGAGTTCGGAGACCTCGTCGCGGCAGGTGGCGACCACCCGGGCGACGCTGCGGGCGATGTGCGTCTCCGTCGCGATCCGGGAGGGGTCGCTGGTGTCGGCGTCGCCCTGGTACCGCTTCTTGACGCTGCCCAGTGCGTGGAAGGTCTGCAGGACGGGCACGGGCAAGGCGGCTGCGGCGCGCAGTGCCGCCAGTCCCGACATCCAGAAGTGGGCGTGGACGAGGTCCGGGGGGTCGGCGGCCCACTGCTTGGCCAGGTGGGTGCCGAAGTCCTCCATCCAGGGCAGCAGTTGGTCCTTGGGCAGGGTCGCCGGGGGGCCGGCGGGGACATGGTCGACGTACGCTCCGGGGCAGAGCCGCACCCGGGATGCGAGGTGCGGGGCGTCGCGCCGGGTGTGCACGGTGACCTGGTGGCCGCGGGCTGCGAGTTCACCGGCCAGTGCGGCGACGTGGACGTTCTGGCCGCCGGCGTCGACGCCGCCGAGGACCGCCAGCGGGCTGGCGTGTTCGGAGACCAGCGAGATCTTGAGCGGTTTCACCCTGTCACCTCTTTGATCAGCCTGTCCCAGTCGGCCAGGAACCGTTCGAGCCCGTAGCGCTCCAGGGCCGCCCGGCGGGCGCGCAGCCCGTCGGCGGCCGCGGCTGCCGGGTCGGCCAGGTAGCGGCGGGCCGCGGCGGCGAGCACCTCGGGCCGGTTGGAGACCACGCCGGTACCGGGCGGCACCGCCTCGACGACCTCCGTGGTGGCCAGTGCGACCACGGGCATCCCCAGGTGCATCGCCTCCAGCAGGGACAGTCCCAGGGAGGTCCAGCGCACCGGGTGCAGATAGAGCCGCCGCTCGGCCAGCCGCGCGTGCAGCCGGTCCTGGGTCAGCTCGGTGCTGCGGCAGCGTTCCTCGGTCAGCCCGAGGCTCGCCGCGAGTCCGGCGGTGGCCATGCCGAACACGTCCAGCGGTACCGCCTCGGACAGCAGCGGCAGCAGGTCGGTGCCGGTGGTGCGGCCGCGGCGCACCGGTTCGTTGACCACCACGGCGGCCCGCGGCAGCCGGCCGGTGTAGCGGTGGCCGGGGTCGACGACGCCGTGTTCGACCACCACCGTGCGGGTGCCGCCGCTCTCCCAGAACAGCCGGTTGAAGTGGGTGACGTGAACGAGCGTCAGATCCCTTCGGTCCGCCGCCGGGTGGCGGGTGTCGGGTACCTGGCCGCCGTGCGGGGCGTTGTGTTCCAGGTAGACCGCGGGCACGTCCCGGCCCGGCCGCCTGCCGAGCCAGCGGTGGACGAGCTGCTCCTCGTGGGGGCGCTGCAGGACGACCATGTCGACGGGTTCCTCGCGCAGCGTCTCGGGTGGGACCTCGCGTACGGAGTGAGGCCAGTCCCAGGTGCGGGCGCGGCCGCGGCCGTCGGGGCCCCGGTCGGGGGTGACCGGGACGAGGTAGCGGTGGCGGCCCTGGACGAAGGCGGTGGTCCAGGAACCGTGCACATGCCAGAGCAGGATGTTCATGGCACCGTCTCCCGTGCGGGGTGCGGGCGGGCTGTGTCGCGCGGGGAGGCCGCGGAGGTCAGTGCGGTGACGGCCGCGAGCACCTCGGCGTCGGTGACCGCGTCCAGGCACGGGTGCCCCGGCACCGGGCAGACGCGGGCACGGGTGCCCCGGCAGGGCGCGTCGGGGCGGCCGAGCAGCATGTGCGGCACGCCGTAGGGGCGCCAGCGCTCGGCGGGGACGACCGGCGCGAAGAGGCTCACCACGGGGGTGCCGGTGGCGGCGGCCAGGTGGGCGGGGCCGGTGTTGCCGGTGACCACGGCGCGGGCGCCGGACAGGACGCCCGCCAGCTGCCGGAAGTCGGTGCGTCCGGCGAGGTCGACCGCCCGGCCCGGGGCCGCGCCCGCGGTCAGCCCCGCTTCGGCGGCGGAGCCGGTGACCACCACCCGGTGGCCGGCCTCCGCCAGTGCCGTGACCGCCGCCGCCGTACGAGCGGGGGTCCACGCCCGGGCGGGCACCGCCGCGCCGGCGTGCACCACCAGGTAGGGGCCGGGTCCGGTCAGCTCCTCGGTGCCGGGTACGCCGTGCACACGGAGCCGGCCGTCGTCGCCGGGCGGCAGCGTGAATCCGGCCGCATGCGCGAGGTCCAGGGCGGCCTCCGCCTCGTGGCGGTGGTCCTGCCTGCGGTGCCGCAGGTCCAGCAGGGCGCCGGGGTAGTCCTCGCTGTCGGCGCCGATCCAGCCGACCCCGGCCAGTCGCAGCAGCAGGGCGGCCGGCAGCGGGCTCTGGTGGTACGAGGTCAGCACCAGGGCCCGGTCGAAGCGGCCCCCGGCGACGGTCTCCACCAGGCAGTGCACGGCCCCGGCGTCCACCGGTGACGGGTCGAGGGCCACCCATGGGGCGTCGTACACCAGGACCTCGTCCACCCCGGGCAGCAGTCGCGCGGCGGGTTCGCCCCGCGGCCCGCACAGCAGGGCGGTGTGGCCGGAGGCGTGCGCCGCCGCGCGGACCGCGGGTCCGGCGAGCAGGACGTCCCCGGCGCTGTCGAGCCGGACGACCAGGGTCCTCATGGGCGGGGCCCGACGGTGGCGGAGCGGCCGAGCAGCAGGCCGACGGCCGACTCCAGGTCCGGAGCCGACCGGGGCGCCGCGGCGGTCTCCCGGGGCAGTGTGGCCGCGGTCGGTACGAGGATCCCCTGCGCCCCGGCGGCGAGGGCCGCCTCCACGTCCGCGCCGATGTCGCCGATGACCACGGTGCGCCGGGGGTCGGCGCCGAGCACCCCGCAGGCCGCCAGGACCAGCCCGGGGGCGGGCTTGCGGCACCCGCAGCCGTCCGCGGGGGCGTGCGGGCAGACCGCCCACACCCCGAAGGGTCCGAGCAGCGACTCGATGCGCTGCTGCACCCTGACCAGCCGGCGGCGGGTCAGCAGCCCGCGGGCCACTCCGGACTGGTTGCTGACCACGCCCACCGCGATCCCGCGGCCGCGCAGCGCGGCGAGTGCGGGCCCTGCGCCGGGGAGGGGGCGCACCCGTTCGGGGTCGCCGTTGTAGGGCACGTCCTCGACCAGGGTGCCGTCCCGGTCCAGCAGGACGGCCTCGGGGAGTGCGGGGTCCCGGTGGCGGGCGGGCCGCCCGGCCGGGAGCGGGCCGGGGAAGAGCCACGGTGACGCCGCATCGGGCGGTCCGTGGTCGGAGGCCGCGCCGGGTTTCCTGGTGGGGGACATGGGATCGTCACCGACCCGGGTCCCGGCCGGCGGGCGCCGTCCCCACGGGGACCGCAGCACGCTCCCGGCGCTGCCCGTCGCCGGACACCTGCGCCCCGGGGTGGGGCCGCACCGAGCGATGGAGCACCATGCCGCGCAGCCGGTGTCCCACCGCCGCCGGCGGGATCAGCACGCTGGTGGCGGCCATCACGGCGACCTCCTCCCGGGTGCGGGGTCCCGGCAGGATCCGGGCGAGCGCGAACTCCGCGGTGCCCGCCGCCCACAGCCCGGCGCAGGCCAGGGCGGGACCCGGCCGCCGCAGGGCGGCCAGCGCCAGCGCGGCCGCCGCGAGGCCGGTGACGACGGCGTGCCGGGTGATCCGTCCGCGCGCCGCGCCGGCCCTGCGGTACCAGTCGGCGCCGTGCAGCCGGGTCATCAGCACGTCGTCCGCGTTGCCCGCCTGGCTGCGCAGCGACACCCAGCGGTCGGCCGGGCGCACCGGATGCTCGGTGCACCGGCGGCCTCTCCGGAGGGACCAGCCGGCGGCCGACAGTCGCAGCGCCAGGTCGGCGTCCTCCCGGAAGGCGCGGGGGAAACGCTCGTCGAAGCCGTCCACCGACTCCAGCGCCGTCCGGCGGCACGCCAGGTCGGCGGTGATCCAGGCGGCGGAGGCCAGCCCCGCGGTGGTGCGCTCCCAGTCGGTGGGGCGCCGTCCCTCCGGCAGCGGGACCCGGATCCGGGCCTGGACGGCCGCGGTGCGCGGACCGGCCGCCGCCAGGTCCGCGGCGAGGTCGGCCGCCCAGGTGCGGCCGGGGACGACGTCGTCGTCGAGGAAGACGATCCACGGCTCCGGTGCCGTCCGCCAGCCGCAGTTGCGGGCCGCCGCCGGGCCCCGGCCGCAGGCCGCGACGACATCCACCAGGCCGGCCAGTCGCGGGGGCACGTCCACCGCCAGCGGGCGGCAGTCGTCCAGCGGCCGGTCGTCGACCAGCACCACCCTCTCCGGCGGCGGCCCCTCCGCGTCCGCCAGGGCCCGCAGCAGGGCGCCGAGGCTGGGCCGGCCCAGGGTGGGGACGACCACGGCGTACCGCGGCGCCGTCACCGCCGGCCCCCGTACAGCCGTCCCCGGCGGACCGTGAAGGGCCCGATCGCCAGCAGGTCCACCGGCGCGGAGCCGAAGCACTCCAGGGCGTCGCGGGGGTCGTCCACCATGGGGCGCCCGGCCGTGTTGAGACTGGTGTTGATGACCACGGGCAGTCCGGTGCGCCGCTCGAACCGCTCCAGCAGCCTGGCGACCAGCGGCTCCGAGGCCCGGTCCACGGTCTGCACCCGCGCGGTGCCGTCCACGTGCACCACGGCGGGGATGCGGTCGCGCCAGCCGGGTGCCACCCGGTGGACGAAGAGCATGTACGGGCTGGGCAGCGGCCCTTCGAAAACCTCCGCGGCACGCTCCGCCAGCACCATGGGCGCCACGGGGCGGAACTGCTCGCGGCCCTTGACGTCGTTCAGGCGTTCCAGGTTGCCGGAGTGGCCGGGGTGGGCGAGCAGGGAGCGGTGGCCGAGCGCCCGCGGCCCGTACTCGGACCGGCCCTGGAACCAGGCCACCACGGCGTCCTCCGCGAGGGCCGCGGCGACCTCCTCGGCGAGGTCGGCCGGGCGTTCGTACGGCACCCCAGCGGCCTTGAGCCAGGCCTCCAGCTCCGCGTCGGACCAGCCGCGCCCCAGGTCCGCGCCGGGCATCGGCTCGGGCGCGGTGCCGTTCCGGGCGGCCAGATGGAGCGCCGCGCCCAGGGCCGTGCCGGCGTCCCCGGCGGCGGGCTGCACCCAGACCCGGTCGAAGGGGCCCTCCTGGGCGATCCGGGAGTTGGCCACGCAGTTGAGGGCCACTCCCCCGGCCATGGTGAGCAGGGTGTCCCCGGTGCGGCCGTGCAGCCAGCGCACCAGGTCCAGCAGCACCTCCTCCAGGCAGCGCTGGGCGCTGGCCGCCAGGTCGGCCTGCTTCTGGGTCCAGGCCTCGGCCGGGCGGCGGGCCGGGGCCAGCTCCGGCCAGGGCACGCCGGTGGCCTCGAAGCCGCCGTCGCCGGTGGACCGGACGTGTCGGCGCAGCTCGGCCAGCATCCGCGGGGTGCCGTGCGAGGCGAGCGCCATCACCTTGTACTCGTCGGAGGAGCGCAGAAATCCCAGATGCTCCGTCAGTTCCTCGTAGAACAGCCCCAGGGAGTGCGGCAGCCGCTGCGCGGCGAGCGGTTCCAGCCGTCCCCCGGCACGGCGTGCCGCGAGGTGTGAGGCGGCTTCACCGCGCCCGTCCAGCACCAGCACCGAGCAGGACTCGGCGCCGGGCGCGGCATAGGCGGCGGAGGCCGCGTGGGCCATGTGGTGCGGGACGAACCGGACGATGCCGGGGTCCAGCCCCGGCAGTGCCGCGCACAGGAAGTCGGGGGCGCGGCGGGCGTAGTCCTGCCGGACGTGGTCCCAGGGGTCGTCGAGGCCCAGCGCACCGGCGGGCTCGGCGAGCGCGGGGTCGTAGGAGTAGGCCACCCCGTCCAGGTCCTGCGGCCGCAGTCCGGCCTGGGCGAGGCACCAGGCGGCGGCCTGCTCGGGCATCTCCCAGGCCGAGAAGGGGACGGGCCGCTTGCCGTGCTTGCGCCGGGAGAAGCGTTCCTCCTCCGCGGCGGCCACGGTCCGTCCGTCCACCACCAGGGCGGCGGCCGGGTCGTGGAAGAGCGCATTGACACCCAGGATGCGCATGGTTCGGAGCCTCTCGGTCGCGTCGGGGAGGACGGGGGCGGGCGGTCAGTCGCCGGGGTTGCCGCGGAACCAGTCGATGGTCCGGCGCAGGCCCTCGTCGACGCCCACCTCCGGCTCCCACTGGAGCTTGCCGCGGGCCAGGGTGATGTCCGGACGGCGCACCATCGGGTCGTCGGTGGGCCGCGCCACGAAGCGCAGTTCGGAGGGCGAGCCGGTCAGCGTCACGATGCGCTGCGCCAGTTCGGCGATGGTCAGCTCGGTCGGGTTGCCGATGTTCACCGGCCCGGCCAGGTCGGAGGCGGCCAGCGCGAGGATGCCGCGGACCGTGTCGTCGACGTAGGTGATCGACCGGGTCTGGTCGCCGTCCCCGGTGACCGTCAGCGGCTCCCCCGCCAGTGCCTGCCGGATGAAGGTCGGCACGGCGCGGCCGTCGTGCGCCCGCATCCGCGGTCCGTAGGTGTTGAAGAGCCGCACGATCGCGGTGTCCACGCCCCAGGCTGCGCCGGCGGCGATGGTCAGCGCCTCGGCGAAGCGCTTGGCCTCGTCGTACACGCTCCGCGGGCCGACGGGGTTGACATTGCCCCAGTAGCGCTCGGTCTGGGGGTGCTGCAGCGGGTCTCCGTAGACCTCGGAGGTGGAGGCGAGGAGGAACCTGGCGCCGTGCTCCCGGGCCACCATCAGGGTGTTCCGGGTGCCGAGACTGCCGGTGTCCAGGGTGTGGACGGGCAGCCGCAGGTAGTCGGCGGGCGAGGCCGGGGAGGCCAGGTGCAGCACCAGGTCCACCGGGCCGTCGATCCGGTAGGGCTCGGCCACGTCGTGGCGCAGCACGGTGAATCCGGGGCGCTCGGCGAGGTGGTCGACATTGCGCGCGGAGCCGGTGCAGTAGTCGTCGACGCAGACGACCTCGACGTCCCGGTCCAGGAGTGCGGAGCACAGGTGGGAGCCCACGAAGCCGGCTCCGCCGGTGACCACGGCGCGCCGCCAGGGGGTCGCGGTAGCTGCCACGGGGGACTCCTCTCAGCCTGCGCATCACCTGTCGAGCAGGGCGTGATCGAACGGGTACCCGGGGTGTGATCGAACAAGCGGCCGGGTGGGGCATCCGGTGCCGGTTCATCCGGTCGGCCGCGTACGCCTTGCGCGGGGCGACCGCTCATGGGGACCGCGCCCGGTCACCGCTCCGCCGGCACGGTCCGGGAGGGGGCGTTTCCGCAGCCAGGCGGGGTG
>NZ_LIQR01000278.1 GCF_001418575.1 Peterkaempfera griseoplana | reverse complement strand
CGGAGACCACCGCCTCGTCGCTTACCTGATCCCCACAGACGGCAGCCCGGCGTCGGACGTCGACCGGCTGGCAGCGGAGGTGCGGGCTCACGCGGTCGGTCTGCTCGCGGACTACATGGTGCCGTCGGCGTTCCTGGTCATCGACGCGTTCCCGTTGACGGTCAACGGCAAGCTGGACCGGAAGGCCCTGCCCGAGCCGGACCTGGCCGTGACGGCCGGGACAGGCCGCAAGCCGGAGACCGAGCGGGAAGCGCAGTTGTGCGCCGTGTTCGCCGAGGTGCTCGGCATCCCCGAAGTCGGCGTCGACGACAACTTCTTCGAACTCGGCGGACACTCACTCCTCGCCGTGACCCTCATCGAGCGCATCCGCACCGTCATGGGCATCGAACTGCCGGTCAAGGCACTGTTCACCTCCCCCACAGTCGCCGCACTGGCCCGCGAACTCACCAGCCCCGCCTTGGTGATCCCGCCGAACCTCATCCCGCACGGCGCGCGGGAGATCACCCCGGAGATGCTGCCGCTGGTCGAACTGAGCGCCGACGACGTCCAGCGGATCGTCGACCGCGTACCCGGCGGAGCCGCCAACATCGCCGACATCTACCCCCTGGCACCCCTCCAGGAAGGCATCTTCTTCCACCACGTCCTGCAGGCCGGCGAAGGCACCGACGCCTACCTACTGCCCACCGTCCTCGGCTTCGACAGCCGCGAACACCTCGACACCTTCACCACCGCACTCCAGCAGGTCGTCAACCGGCACGACATCCTGCGCACCGCGATCATCTGGCAGGACCTCCCCCAACCCGTCCAGGTCGTCCTCCACGAAGCCCCCATCCCGGTCACCGACGTGGTGCTGGAGCCCTCCGACACCGACGTCCCCGACAGGCTGCTGGCGGCGTGTCCGTCGGTGATGGCACTGGACGAGGCCCCACTCGTGCGGATCTTCGTGGCGGCCGAGCCCGAGGACGGACGCTGGTTCGCCCTGCTCCAGGTCCACCACCTCATCCAGGACCACACCACCCTCGACATCCTCATGAACGAGGTCCGAGCCTTCCTCACCGGCCAACACCAGACCCTGCCCGCACCGCTGCCCTTCCGCGACTTCGTAGCCCAGGCACGACTCGGAGCCTCACGCGAAGAACACGAGCA
>NZ_LIQR01000277.1 GCF_001418575.1 Peterkaempfera griseoplana | reverse complement strand
CGGAGACCACCGCCTCGTCGCCTACATCGTTCCCGCCTCCGAGGGGAAGCAGTACGAGGACACCGCCGAACTCACCACCGAGGTCCGGGCTCACGCGGTCGGTCTGCTCGCGGACTACATGGTCCCGTCGGCGTTCCTGGTCATCGACGCGTTCCCGCTGACGGTCAACGGCAAGCTGGACCGGAAGGCCCTGCCCGAGCCGGACCTGGCCGTGACCGCCGGGACAGGCCGCAAGCCGGAGTCCGAGCGGGAAGCGCAGTTGTGCGCCGTGTTCGCCGAGGTGCTCGGCATCCCCGAAGTCGGCGTCGACGACAACTTCTTCGAACTCGGCGGACACTCCCTGCTCGCCGTCACGCTGATCGGCCGCATCCGCGCGGCCCTCGACGTCGACCTGTCCGTCAAGGCGCTGTTCACTGCGCCGACGGTGGCGGGGCTCGCGGCTGTCCTGGGCGGGCCGGTATTCCAGGCGCCCCCGAACCTGATTCCTCAGGGGGCGCGGGAGATCACCCCGGAGATGCTGCCCCTGGTCGAACTCAGCGCCGACGACGTCCAGCGGATCGTCGACCGCGTACCCGGCGGAGCCGCCAACATCGCCGACATCTACCCCCTGACACCCCTCCAGGAAGGCATCTTCTTCCACCACGTCCTGCAGGCCGACGAAGGCACCGACGCCTACCTACTGCCCACCGTCCTCGGCTTCGACAGCCGCGAACACCTCGACACCTTCACCACCGCACTCCAGCAGGTCGTCAACCGGCACGACATCCTGCGCACCGCGATCATCTGGCAGAACCTCCCCCAACCCGTCCAGGTCGTCCTCCACGAAGCCCCCATATCCGTGCGGACGGTCGACCTGGCCGATGAGGGCGATGTCACCCAGCGTTTCCTGGCGGCGTGTCCGTCGGTGATGGCACTGGACGAGGCCCCACTCGTGCGGATCTTCGTGGCGGCCGAGCCCGAGGACGGACGCTGGTTCGCCCTGCTCCAGGTCCACCACCTCATCCAGGACCACACCACCCTCGACATCCTCATGAACGAGGTCCGAGCCTTCCTCACCGGCCAACACCAGACCCTGCCCGCACCACTGCCCTTCCGCGACTTCGTAGCCCAGGCACGACTCGGAATCTCACGCGAAGAACACGAGCA
>NZ_LIQR01000276.1 GCF_001418575.1 Peterkaempfera griseoplana | reverse complement strand
ACCGCCGCCGACGGCACCACCCATGACCTCGCCGACCTCGACCTGCGGAGCTGGCACCGGCAGCTGGTGTGGATACCCCAGGAGCCCTGTCTCTTCGCCGGAACCGTCGCCGACAACGTCCGCCTCGCCCGGCCGGACGCCGACGACGACGAGGTCCGCTCCGCCCTGCGCGCCGCCCACGCCCTCGACTTCACCGACAGACTGCCCCAGGGCACCGACACCCCCCTCGGGGAGGGCGGCGCCGGACTCTCCGCAGGCCAGCGCCAGCGGATCGCCCTCGCCCGGGCCTTCCTCGCCGCCGACCGGCCGCTGGTGCTGCTGGACGAGCCCACCGCCAACCTCGACGGCGAGAGCGAGGCGGCGGTGGTCGACGCCGTCCGGGCCCTGGCCGCCGACCCGCGCCGCACCGTCCTGCTGGTGGCACACCGTCCCGCCCTGCTGGCCGCCGCCGACCGCCAGGTCCGGCTGGCCGCCCCCGCGGCGGCGCCGGAGCCCCGTGAAGCCGGCACCCCCGCGGTGCCGCAGGCCCACCCGGACGGTCCGGTGGCAGCGCGGCGGAGCGGGGGGCCGCACGAGCAGCGGACCACGGCGACGGCCCACTCCGACGCCCCCCGGCCAGGCGCGGTCGAGCCCGCCGCCGGCCCCGGCGGCGGCCCGCTGCGCCGGATCACCGCCCTCGCCAGGGCCGCCTCGCCCACCGGCCGGCTGCCGCTCGCCGCCCTGCTCGGCAGCCTCGCCCTGGGCAGCGCCGTCGCCCTGCTGGCCACCTCCGGCTGGCTGATCTCCCGCGCCTCCACGCAGCCCCCCGTGCTCACCTTGATGGTCGCGGTCACCGCCGTCCGCGCCTTCGGCATCGGCCGCAGCGTCTTCCGCTACGCCGAACGGCTGCTCTCCCACGACACCGTGCTGCGGGCCCTCGGCGGCCTGCGTACGGCCGTCCACGCGCGCCTGGAGCGGCTCGCCCCCGCGGCCCTGCACTCCGCCGCCGGATTCCGCCGCGGTGACCTGCTCTCCCGGCTGGTCGCCGACGTCGACTCCGTCCAGGACTGGTTCCTGCGGTGGCGGCTGCCCGCCGCGACCGCCGTCACCGTCTCGGCCGCCGCCTCGCTCGCCATGGCGGCCCTGCTGCCCGCCGCCGGGGCGGTGCTCGCCGGTGGCCTGCTGCTGGTCGGCGCCGCGGTGCCGGCGGTCTCCGGGCTGCTGGCCCGGCGTTCGGAGCGCCGTACGGCACCCGCCCGCGGCGCCCTGGCCACCGGAGTCGTGGAGCTGTTCACCGGCACCGCCGAACTCACCGTCGCCGGGGCACTCCCCCGCCGGCTCGCCGCCGTACGCGGCACCGACGCCGAGCTCACCCGGATCGCCGCCCGCTCCGCCGCCACCACCGCCCTCGGCGCCGCGCTGACCGCGCTCGCCACCGGCCTCACTGTCACCGCCGCCGCCGCGGTCGCCGTCCGGGGCGCCGCCACGGGGGCGCTGTCCGGGGAGTGCCTCGCGGTGGTCGTCCTCACCCCGCTCGCCGCCTTCGAAGCCGTCGCCGGAATGCCGGTCGCCGCCCAGTTCCGCCAGCGCAGCAAGGCGGCCGCCGCACGGCTGGCGGAGGTCCTGGACACCGCCGACCCGGTACGCGAGCCGCAGCACCCGGCACCGCTGCCCGCCGAGCCCCTCCCGGTCACCGTCAGGAACCTGCACGCCCGCTGGCCGGGACAGCGCACCGACGCCCTGGCCGGGGTCGACCTGGACCTCACCCCCGGCCGCCGCATCGCCGTGGTGGGCCCCTCCGGGTCCGGCAAGACCACGCTGGCCGCCGCCCTGCTGCGCTTCGTCGACCCCACCGCCGGTGCCGTCACCCTGGGCGCCGCCTCCCGGGCCGTGGACAGCCGGGACGCGGACGGCGACGCGGTCCGCCGGGTGATCGGCCTGTGCGCCCAGGACGCCTATGTCTTCGACAGCTCCCTGAGGGAGAACCTCCGGCTGGCCAGACCGGGTGCCGCAGATCCCGAGCTGCGCCGGGCCCTCGCCGCCGCCCGCCTGCTGACCTGGGTCGACTCCCTGCCCCAGGGGCTGGACACCATGGTCGGCGAGCACGGCGCCGCCCTCTCCGGCGGCCAGCGCCGCCGGCTGGCCCTCGCCCGCGCGCTGCTCGCCGACTTCCCGGTGCTGATCCTGGACGAGCCCGCCGAGCACCTCGACCTGCCCACTGCCGACGCCCTCACCGCCGACCTGCTGGACGCCACCGCGGGCCGGACCACCCTGCTGATCACCCACCGGCTCGCCGGCCTGGCCGGCGCCGCGGTGGACGAGGTGGTGGTCCTGGACCACGGCCGGGTGGTGCAGCGCGGGACCTGGGACGAACTGGTCGCCCACGACGGCCCGCTGCGCCGGATGTGGCAGCGGGAACGGCGCGCCGACGCCCTGCAGCCGGTCCCCGCCTGAGGCGGGGCCGGTCACCGGGCCCGGCGTACGGGCGTCAGCTCAGGGAGTGCCCGTCGATCCGGGCGTGCAGCAGCTCCTCCACCACCAGGGCCACCCCGTCCTCGTCGTTGCGCGCGGTGTGCCGCCGCGTCGCGGCCAGCACCTCGGGATGGGCGTTGGCCACCGCGTAGGCGGTGCCCGCCCAGGCCAGCATCGGGAGGTCGTTCGGCATGTCGCCGAAGGCCACCACGTCCTCCGCCGCGGCCCCCCGGTCCTCGCACCAGCGGGCCAGCGTGCTGGCCTTGGACACGCCCCTGGCGCTGATCTCCAGCAGCGCGACCGAACTGGACCGGGTGAACTCGGCCAGCTCTCCGGCGGCCTCCCGGGCCCTCAGCAGAAAGCCGTCCGGGTCCAGCTCGGGGTGCCGGGCCAGGACCTTGAAGACGCCGTGCCCGTCCGCCGCGGCCAGCAGCTCCTCGGCCGGGGCGATCCGGTGCGCCGCGTCGGCGTCCCACATCAGCGCCGGGTAGTCCGGTTCGTGCGAGAAGCCGGTCGGGTACTCGAAGGCGAAGGTCGTCCCCGGCAGCCCCGCCCGCAGCCGCTCCACCACCGCCAGTGCGTCGTCCGGGCGCAGCGGATAGCTCTGCAGCAGCATGCGCTGCCGTACGTCGTACACGGCGCCGCCGTTGGAGCAGATGGCCACTCCATGGCCGCCGATGTGGTCGCTCACCGAGTCCATCCAGCGCGGTGGCCGGCCGGTCACGAAGACGATGCAGAGCCCGGCGCGCTCGGCCGCCTCCAGCGCCGCCTGGGTCCTGGGGGAGATCGTGCCGTCGCTGCGCAGCAGGGTGCCGTCGAGGTCGGTGGCGACGATGCGCGGCCGGCGGACCGGGGCCGTCCCGGTGAGGACGGGCTGGATCTGCCGGTGGTCCGGGGTGGGTGAGGTGGTGGTCACCGCACCATACTCGCCCACCGGCGACGGATGTGGTCATCCTGTGGGGGCCCCGGAGTCCGTCTCAAGGATCACATCGCCGCGACCGCGTCGCCCGGACCGGCCGGGCGCCGGTCCACCGGGGCCGCGTCGGCGCGGTCAGGTCACCAGCCGCAGGGGGACGCCGCCCGCCGCCGCGCCGAGCAGGGTGAGGGCGACGGAGCCCGGACCGGCGGGGGTGCCGCCGTCGCTGAGGACGGCCAGCGCCAGGGTGTTGCGGCCGCGGGGGTCGAGGATGCCGTTGGGCAGGACGAAGGTGTGCTGGGGGCCGACGTCGTTGATGTACTGGCCCAGGTTCCAGCCGTTGAGGTAGATCTGCACCCGGTAGGCGTGGGACGGGTCGTCGGTGAGGGTGAGACCGACGGAGGCGTCGGTGCCCCGCGGCACCGCGAGCCGGAAGGCCGTGCGGTACCAGGTGACGCCCTGGCGGGCGCCGGTGTGCGGGAGGGCGGCGGCCTGCCAGTGCCGGTCGTCGTGACCGGGGAGGTGCCACCCGGCCCGCTCCCCGTGCAGGCCGCCGGTGTTGAGCGGGCCGCGCAGCGGGTCGGCGGGGCCCGCGCCCTGGATGCGCCAGGTCAGGGCCGGGGCGTCGCCGGAGGCGGGGGCGAAGGCGGCCGACACCAGGCCGCGGGCCGTCTTGTGGGCGTCATGGGCGCCGCCGTCCTCGTCGTGCGCCATCGGGCGGACCAGGACGGCCAGCACATGCCGCCCCGTGCCGCGCAGTGCCCCCGCCGGCACGGGGAGCGACGCGGTGGCAGACCACCGGCGCACCCCGGTCTGCTCCTTCGTGGGGACCGGCATCCGGTGGGTGCCCAGCGGGGTGCCGTCCAGCCAGGCCATGAGGAGGCCCTGGGTGCCGCTCCGGTAGGCGAGCTCGATCCGGGAGGCGTCGACCGGGCCGGTGAAGGAGGCGCGGTACCAGACGTCGCCGTAGTGGAAGCCGTAGTCGTCGGCGAAGAGCACCGGGCCGCCGTGCGGCACCGGGGTGGGGCTGTGGGAGGTCCTGCGGTCGGCCACCGTCCAGGCGGAGTCGTCATAGCCGGGCTCGGATTCGGGGTTCCCCGCCGCGCTCCGCCAGCCGGTGAGCTCGGGCAGGGCGAACGTCGCCGGTCCGGGGAGCCGGTGACGGGCCGTCAGGCTTTCGGAGGGTGATACGGAGACCGGGACCGGACGGCCGTTCCAGACCACGGACTCCGTGCCCCGGGGTGCCCAGACCTCCAGGCCGCTCGGGGCGGTGGTGTCCCCGGTGAGATGGACCGCGGTGCCCCGCACCTGTACGCCGCGCAGCAGCGCCGGGCCGTGCACCAGCACCGGACCCGAGGCGGTGTCGTGCCGCCAGAGCGTCGCGGAGGCGTCGTCGTCGGCCAGGAGCAGCAGCAGGGGTGAGGGATGGCCGTCCCCGGAGATCCGCAACCGGGTGAGGCCGGAGAGGGTCGCGGTGATCGTCAGTAGTCCGGCGGCGGCGTCGTACGAGGTCTGCGCGGTGCCGTCGAGGACGCTGACGGCGGGGCGCCGCGAGCAGGCCAGGGCCAGTTCGACGGTGTCGCCCGGCCGGGAGACCAGTACCGCCACGTCCTGGCGTCCGGACTTCTGCTGGAGCATGGGCTGGGCGGTGGTCCAGCGCAGCAGCCGCGAGCCCAGGGTCAGCTCGGTGGCGACCAGCCTGGCGTCGCGCGCCGGGAGGCGGAGCGCGACGTCGCGGCTGCCGGCGGCGGTGGGCAGCGGCAGGGTGACGTCGCGGTCGGTCGCGGTGTCGTTGCGGACCACCAGGACATGGGCCCCGCCGGTGCGGTCGGCCAGGTGGTACACGGTGGTGCCGGGACCACCCGCGGTGCTGCGGCCGACCCGGTCCAGCCGGGCGAGGCCGGGCACGGTGGCGAGCAGATAGCCGATCTGCTTCATCGGCGGGATCTTGGAGGTGAGGTTGCGGGCCTCGTCGATGGCGGCGCCGTAGTCGTAGGAGGTGTACACGGCGGGGGCGGGCAGCCAGCCCCAGGAGGTCCCGCCGAAGGTCATGTAGACGTTGTGGACGGTGATGCCGTTGGCCAGGTTGGTCAGGTAGAAGCGCCGCTCGTAGGCCGCGTCGCGGGTGGCCCTGGCGCCCGCGTAGCCCTGCCCGTCGAACTCGGCGCCGCCCCAGCAGTCGAACCAGCCGCCGCCGAACTCGGCGAGGAAGCCGGGTGTGCGGGGGCTGGCCGTGGAACCGCCCTTCGCCCCGCCCCGGCCGAAGAGTCCCCAGTCGGGCGGGGTGGCGTCGGGCGACGGATAGCCGTCGAAGGCGTAGAGGTAGCGGCCGTGCTCGCCGCCGGTGGGGAAGGACCCGGGCGTCCAGTAGCCGTTGCGACCCTTGTCGTTGTGGAACAGCGGCACCTCGATGCCGTCGGCGCGGACCTTGGCGTACAGATGGGCCATGTAGCGCGCGCCGGTGCCGTCGTGCACATGGGCGGCGTACTCGTTCTCCAGCTGGTAGAGCAGGACGGTGCCGCCGCCGGTGGTGTACTGGCGGGGTGCGATCACCGCGTTGACGGCGGTCAGCCACTGGTCGACGTGGTGGAGGTAGGTGGGGTCGTCGGTGCGTGCGGTGCCGGCGGTGGCGGTGAGCCAGCCGGGGTAGCCGCCGGCGTCGACCTCGGCGTTGATGTAGGGGCCGGGGCGGACGATGACATGGAGGCCCTCCTCGGCCGCCATGTCGAGCATCGCCCCCAGGTCGCGAACCCCGGTGAAGTCGTAGCTGCCCGGTGCGGGGGAGTGGTAGTTCCAGGAGACGTAGATGCAGACGGTGTTGTAGCCGTTCGCCCGGAACTTCTGCAGGATGTCGCGCCACAGCGAGGGGCTGGGCAGCCGGAAGGGGTGGAACTCCCCGGACCAGACCGCGATGCGCCGCCCGTCCAGCAGCAGGGAGTGGCGGTCGAAGTCCACCGTGTGCGCCGGCCTGCCGCTGCGTCCGGAGTGCTCCCTGTCCATCGCGCGGCTGACGCCCACCGCCACCGTGGCCCCTGCGGCCAGCCCCGCGGCGCCGCCCCCTATGAGCAGACCGAAGCGCCTGCGGCTGAACTCCACGACTGCCTCCACGGCGACCAGGTCAGGCGTCCGTGACTCGGAAACCCGTGCGGACCCGCACTGGCCCCGAAGCGTACAACCCGCCCCGGAAGCGCCCTGCGGACCCGTACGCCCCACCGTCCCCCGCACCGCCGTGCGGATATCGCGGTGTCGTCCGACAGGCTCAACATATGACCACCTGATATGACCGTCTGTCGTGGCGGACGTTCCGGGACGCACCCTGGTTCGGCGCCGTGCCGACGCTGACCGCCGCCGCGGCCGCCACCGAGCGGATCAGGCACAGACGGTCGCCGATCACGCACACCCCCGGGCGCGGGCGATCCCCCGTGACACTGGCACAGCCACCCGAACCCGCGCCGCCGGCCGGCACATCGGTGGCGGCGGGAAGCCCGCGTATCGTCGGGGCCATGCGACTGAGTACGGTGATCCTTCCCGTCCACCGGTGGGCCGAGGGGAAGAAGATCTGGCGGAGGGCCGAGGAACTCGGCTTCCACACCGCCTACACCTATGACCACCTGTCGTGGCGGACGTTCCGGGACGAACCCTGGTTCGGCGCCGTGCCGACGCTGACCGCCGCGGCGGCCGCCACCGAGCGGATCAGGCTGGGGACGCTGGTGACGTCACCGAACTTCCGCCACCCCGTGACCCTCGCCAAGGAGCTGGTCACGATGGACGACGTCTCCGGCGGCCGCCTGACGGTCGGCATCGGGGCCGGCGGGGTCGGGTTCGACGCGACGGCGATGGGGCAGCAGGCCTGGTCGCCCAAGGAGCGCGCGGAGCGGTTCGAGGAGTTCCTGCCGCTGCTCGACAGGCTGCTCACCCAGGACGCGACCACCGAGGCCGGCACGTACTACTCGGCGGTCGAGGCCCGCAACATCCCCGGGTGTCTGCAGCGGCCCAGGGTGCCGTTCTATGTGGCCGCCACCGGACCGCGCGGGCTGCGGCTCGCCGCCGAGTACGGGCAGGGGTGGGTGACCTACGGCGACCCGCGCGGCCCCGCGGACGTGCCGGTGGAGCAGGCGCCCGCGGTGATCGCGGGGCAGCTGGAGAAGCTGGCCGCCGCCTGCGCCGCCCAGGGCCGCGACCCGGCCGGGCTGGAGAAGGTCCTGCTCCAGGGTTCCACGGCCGAGAAGCCGCTCTCCTCGCTGGACGCCTTCGTCGACTGGGCCGGACGGTACCGGGAGCTGGGCATCACCGAGCTGGTGATTCACTGGCCGGTGCCGGACTCGGTCTTCGCGGCGGACCTCGCCGTCTTCGAGCGGATCGCCACGGAGGGCCTGGCACAGCTGGGCTGAGGGGAGCCGCCGGAGCGGCACGGCCCGGCCCTGACCGGTGGTCCCCGCCGCCCCGCGGGCGGTGCCGCCGCCGGCCGGCGACCGCGCCGGCGACCATGCTTTGGACCTGCCGGCGGCGGCTTCACCACGCGGCCGGGGACATCGCGGCGGGCGGCAGATAACGATCCGTACGGCAGCATTCGAGCAGTTGCGGACAGCCCCGACATAAGTGCGTTGTACGCGACCTGACAGATCGCGATAATCGGCGTTCGACCGTGTTTCGGGGGCTGATCGGGGGATCAGGAGAGTCGGCCCGGACCGGTATCACCTTCTGGGAGTAGCCGTGCACCCGCCCGAGCCGGAGGCGGCAGCGCCGCCGCCGTCCGACCCGCCGTCAGCGACGACCTCCGGCGGAGCCGTCGCATCCCGCCGGCTGCCGAGAGCGGTCGCGGTCGCGCTGGCCACCGCGGGACTGCTGGCGGTCACCGCCGCCAGTGCCGCGGTGACGGTGGCCGTCGGCAGGCCGCCGCAGCACACCACCGCGGCGCAGGCCGCACCGGCCCCGTCCGCCACGGTCTCCGCCCCCGCCGGCGCGTCCGCCTCGGCGACCCCGACGGCTCCGGCCTCGGCGCCGCCGTCGCCCAGCGCGAGCCCGACTCCGCGTTCCACCGTCACCGGCCGGGTGTCGGGGGACGCCCACACCGGTGACCTGCGCTTCTTCCTGCTGCCCGTACCCGGGGACGCCGAGGTGTACGGACAGGCGGACGGCACCAAGCTGTCGCTCACGGCGGTCGCCGAGGGCTTCGGCAACGCCGCGCAGACCAAGGGCATCCTGCGTGACTACGGCTTCCGCTCGGCCGCCTACCGCGTGTACCGGACCGCGGACGGATCGGCCGAGGTGTCCACCCGGCTGATCCGGTTCGGCAGCGCCAACAAGGCGAGCTGGTTCGTGCAGGGCATGTCGCTGCACGGCACCGCCTTCTCCGTGCCCGGCCTGCCCGGTGCCCGCGGCTTTGTCGTCAAGCCCAAGCAGGAGGGGGAGACCGGCACCCTGATCGGCCTGTTCCACCAGGGCGACGTGGAGGTCGAGATCACCGTCCAGGTCAAGGGGACTCCGGACAAGTCCGTGCTCACCGGCCTGCTGAAGCGCCAGCAGAAGCGCCTGCGTACCGGGCGATGAGCCCGGAGCCCCGCCCAGACATCGTGGAGTACCTCTTGAGCACCGATTCCGCGGAGCAGCGCGCTCCCGACGACGTCCCCGCCGGCTTCGACCCCTGGAAGCCCTATGCGCCCGGTGAGGCGCCCGCCCTTCCCCCCGCCCCCGCCCCCGAGGCCGCCGATGCCGGGGCGCCGCCGGCGCGGTCCCGGTG
>NZ_LIQR01000275.1 GCF_001418575.1 Peterkaempfera griseoplana | reverse complement strand
GGCCACCGCCTACCGCTTCCGCGTCGTGAACGCCTCCAACGGCCGCCCCTACACGCTCGCCCTGCTGGACGAGAGCAGCGGCCGCACCGTCAAGGGCGCGATCCAGGTCATCGGCACCGACATGGGCCTGCTCGACAAGCCCGTGGCCGTCGACGAGCCGCTGACCCTCGCTCCGGCCGAGCGCGTCGACATCGTTGTCGACTTCTCGGCCTTCCGCGGTGCGCGGCTGAGGCTCGTCAACGTGGCACCCGGCGCTCCGGGCGCGCCCCCGGCCCCCGCCGGCACCCCCGTGCCGGCAGCCGGAGTGCCGTACCCGCAGGTCATGCAGTTCCGCGTGGGCCCCCGGCGGAGCCGCTCCTACACCGCGCCGAAGAAGCTGGACCCGCACTTCGCTCGCCTCACCGCGGCCGGCGTCCCGCAGAACGCGGTCGAGCGCTTCGTCATGCTCTCGTTCGACCCGATGGGCATGCCGACGCTCATGGAGCTGCAGGACGCCCCCGCGGGCACGGCGGCCGGCAAGGGTGTCGTGCAGCTCGGCCTGCCCGGCGGGACCCGCACCTTCCGCGTCGTGGGCAGGCACTTCGAGGACACCACCACCTTCTTCGCCGCGGCGGAGAGCTGGGAGAAGTGGACCTTCGTCAGCGTGGGTCCGGTCCAGCAGCAGATCCAGCACCCGATGCACATCCACCTGATGAACTTCCAGCTGCTGGAACGCCACACGGTCGACGGCACGGCGTTCGACACCGTGCTCGGCGGCACCACCAGGCCGATCGTGGCCAAGGCGGCGCTGCCGATCGCCGCCGGCGAGTCGGGCTGGAAGGACACGGTCAACGTCATGGCGAACTCGATGGTGACGGTGGCGGGCCGGTTCGGTCGCGAGACCGGCCGGTTCATGTACCACTGCCACACCCTCGACCACGAGGACGAGGGCATGATGCGTCCCCTGGTCGTCATGCCGCAGCAGGTGCTCACCCTGCAGAACATGATGCTGAAGATGATGAACAACCCGGGCAGACCGGCTGCCGGTGGCATGCCGCCGACGGACCACGGTTCGATGGACCACGGTTCGATGGACCACGGTTCCATGGGCTGACGAACCGGCCCTGGGTCGGCTCTCCGCCGTACGGCGGGACGGCCCCCGGGCGCCCGCCGTCGCCCTGCACCCGCTGACCCGAACCCTGTGCTGCGCTCTGTGTCACACGGCCGGGACGCCACCGCGCTGAAGCCCTGCCGCCGTCGTTCTGCGTGCATCTCCCGGCCGTGGGAGTGCCCCGTCCGACTTCCCCGCACATCCCCTACTTCTCGACAACACGGGAGACGAAGTGCCGCCCCAGACCAAGCCGCAGGACCCAGCACCGCTGGACGGAGCCGCCTCACGCTTCGTCAACGCCTTCACCCGGCGCACCATGCAGCTTCGCGAGGGCGGGAGTCCGGGATCGCGACAGTGGACGTGGGTCATGGGCGCCGCCGGTCTCACCGTGTGTGTGGTCCTGATCGTGTTCGCGGTGTCGAAGTTCTCCTCCGGCTCCGACACCAAGAACAGCGCCAAGGCCGGGGCCGCCGCCCCCGGCTCGCCCTCCGCGTCGGACGGTTCGGGTGGCCCGAGCCACGCGGGCCACTCCGGCCGTCCGGGCGCCCCGGGCGCACCCGGCAGCACCCCGGGCAAGCCGGGCTCGGCAGGGAAGCCCGCAGCGTCAGGGCAGTCGGGGAACCCCGCCACGCCGGGCGGGTCGAGCGGCAGCCAGCCGCCGAGCAGTGCCAACGGTGCGTCGAAGCCCCCCGCCCATGGTGCCGTGAGCAGCCCGCCGGTCCAGAGCAGCACCGGCGGCTCCTCGATACAGCGCTCCGGCACCTCCGGAGGATCCGGCGGCTCCGGCACGTCCGGCGGCGGCACGACCGGCACCTCCGGCGGCGGCACGACCACGGGCACCAACACGGGTACCAACCAGACCACGTCGCAGCAGAGCACGATCAACTCGTATCCGGGCGTCCTGGTCTACAGCCACGACAGCGGCCGCTGCATCACCGCCACGGGCGCCCAGTACACCAAGGCCAAGGACGGCACCCGGTTGGAGATCCGGGACTGCGCCGGCGGCTCGTGGCAGCAGATCGACTTCCGCTCCGACGGCACCGCCCGGATGTTCGGCCTCTGCATGGACGTCGCCGGCGCCTCGCAGGCCGACGGCACCCCGATCCAGCTCGCCTACTGCAACGGCGGCTGGGCCCAGCAGTTCAACCTCAACTCCTCCCACGACCTGGTGAACACCCAGATCGGCATGTGTGTCGACGTCACCGACATGCTCACCGCCAACGGGACCAAGCTCCAGTTGTGGAGCTGCGGCGGCACCGACAACCAGAAGTGGAGCAAGGCGTGACCCGACCCTGACGGGCCGACGCCCCCTGAGCCATGACCCATCGCTCCGCGCAGATCCCGTCCCTGGGGGGCGGGGTCTGCGCGGTTCCGGACTTCGCCGGGACTCCCGGCCGTTCGGTCCACCGCATCGCGCGGGCGGCCCACAGACGCTGCCCCCACTCGTACACCCCCATCTGAGCACCGACGGCGACGACGCCCGAAGTGCGCGCTCTCGCGCCCGGCCCCCTCGGCAGGCGCAGCCCTCACACGAGGAGGAACCGGAACATGGACACCAACGACGGACTCGGCATACAGAGGCTCCTGCACAGCGCCGCGCGGCTCCAGCAGGACCTGGTCCGGGCCCAGGAGGAACTCGGCGCGGCGACCGTCCAGGGAACAGCGGGCGGCGGCGCGGTACGGGCGACGGTCAACGGCAGGGGCGAGCTCCAGGATGTGGTGATCTCGCCGGCCGTCGCCGACCCGGGCAACACCCCGGGGCTGGCCGACCTGATCGTCTCCGCCGTCCGGGACGCCCAGCGCGCTGTCGTGGCCCGGAGCGAAGAGCGTTTTGTGCCCGTGCTGGAGGCGCTCAACACGGAGTTGCGGGACTTCTCCGGCTGACCGCGCGGTACGGCGGACGGGGTCGGGCGGCCTGGTGGGAGTGTCGGCGTCCGCGAGGCGGCCCGGTCTCGCGACCGGCCGGGATCCCCGGCATGTGTTCACCCCTGGAACACGAACGCCACACACCTGCACCAGGGCGCCATGCCTCCCGCCGAAGGTGAAGTGCAGGATTCAGCCGGGCAGGTCTTCGTTCACCTAAACGATCTTGACTTCCCCCTGACGGGGGGCCGCCCCGGCATCACCGCACCACCAGAACCCGTGCCGGGCGGCACGGTCGCCCTCCGGGGCCGCGTCGCGGAGCGGAGTCGGCTCGCGGCCCGCACGGCCCCCCGGGTGAACGCCGGGCGAACTCTTCGCCCGGGCACAGGAATGCACTCGAATTCTTCACTCTTCAGTCGGCGCGTTGATAATGATCTCGCGCGTTCGACCCGACCGGCGAGAACCGCGGCGGCAGCGCTCGTTGCGCATCTGTTCCCCGGAGGGGGAATGCAGTGCGCTCGGGCAGTACTGCCGCTGTGGCCGATACCGCGAAGGACCGTCCGGAATCGCGCCCCCGGACTCGTCCTGGGTCATGCGCTTCCGTCCCGCTGTTCTTCTGCGTCACGCCCCCCGCACGCACGGTTCGTGAAGAGATCATGCCTGAACTTGATTCCGTCTCCGCCCAAAAACGGAAACGCCCAGTCCGCGTCGTGGCGGTACTCGCCGTCCTTCTTCTGCTGGCGCCGTCGGCATTCCTGTGCACACGCCTCCTGGACCGCGCCTCCGCGGACCTGGCGCTCCTCCGGCGCCAGCAGCAGGGGCTCGTCCACGTCAGCACCCTGACATCGCTGGTCGCGGCCCTCACGGACGCACAGGGTGCCGCCGTCCGGGGCGATCGAGCTCCGGCTGGCGAGGTGCAGCGCGCGATCGAGGCGGTCGACCGCACCGGCCTGTCGAAACGCTCCGATCTCACCGCCGCCCTGGCGTGGACGAAACTCCGCCCCGACCTCGACCGGCTGGCCAAGTCCACCAGACACGGCCGGGAGGCGTACGCCGAGTACTCGCAGAACATCGACCTCACCGTGCTGCTCATCGGTACCGTGAGCCAGGACTCCGGTCTGCTGCTCGGTGACCAGCTGGACACCCACTACCTGATGAACAGCCTGGTCACCGGTCTTCCGACGCTTCTGGTGCTCTCCGGGCGCATGGTCGACCTCAGCGGCATGGCGCAGGCCGCGCCCAAGTCGGCCGGCGCGCAGGTCGCAGCCGCCACGGTACGTCAGCTCCTGGGCCACTCCGCGGCCGACACGGCCTCCTCCATGCACCAGGCGCTCTCCCGGACCGGCAGCACCACCCTCGGCCCGGCGCTCATGAGCAGCCTCGACCGGCTGGCCGGTGCCGTGCTCGCCATGGCTCCGGTGCAGGTGCTCAACCAGGGGCCGTCCACCGCCCCCGACGTCCAGACGCTCGCCCAGGCCCAGAAGGACGCGCGGGCGTCCGTACTGGAACTCTCCCGGGTCGCCACGGCGGAGTTCGGCACGACGCTGGACGAACGCGAGCAGACCGTCCGTAGCGACCGTCTGACCGCGGTCGCCGTCACCGCCGGTGCGGTGCTCCTCGCCGGTCTGCTGCTGCTCGTCACCCGCGACCGCACCCTCCCCGCAGACACCGCGGAGCGGGCCGGCCGGCGGCGTCTGCGCAGAAAGCCCGGGGGGCAGAGCGCCGACGGCGACGTCCGCTCCCGCCACCACCGGGAGGAAGACCTCCCGGCGGAGTGGCACCGCGCTCCCGGGGAGACAGCCGAGCAGGCCGCGGCGCGACAGCAGGAGCTCGACCGTGTTGCTCCATAGGCTCCGCGTCCGCCAGAAACTCAACGCGCTCATCCTGATCCCGCTGGCGGCCGTCCTGGCGCTCTCCGTGCCCGTGGTCACCCAGAACGTCCGCGAGGTCCAGCGTGCCCGTCACACCGCAAGCCTGATGCACTCGGCCGCCCAGCTCGGCGGCCTGATCGAACAGCTCCAACGCGAACAGCTGCTCTCCGTCTCCTCGGTGGCCGCGCCCACCAGCGCCCAGTCCCCGCTGGCCGCCCAGATCAGCTCGGTGGCCGCCACCCTCCATGAGATCCGCTCCGACTCGGACATCCGGCCGAACGCGGACCTCGACGCCGCGCTGGACGACGTCGAAGCGATAGGCGACCTCCACACCAAGGTCATGCAGCACACGCTGTCCGCATCCGCCGTCAACGACCGCTACAACGGCCTCGTGGGCCGGCTCGTCGACTCGCTCAGGCTCTGGCAGCCGCGCGACGGCGACAGCCATGACCTGAACGTTCAGTCCAGCCTGGACGCCCTGCTGCGCAGCGACGTGGCCAGCAACAGCGAACAGGCCGCCCTGCTGGCGAGTCTGGCCGGTGAGGCGGAGAGCGGAAGGTCGCTGGCGGCCGCCGACGAGCAGACGCAGATCCGCACCATCGAGGCCGAGCGCTTCCGGCGGTTCGCGGACCCGGCCCGGACCCGGCTCTCCCGGCTGATCACCACCGGAGCGGTGGCCAAACGTGCGGACAGCCTGGCCGCCGAGGTCCGCAACCGCTCCGCAGACCCGCAGCTGTCCGCCGGCAGCCGCGCGGCGCTCCTGGAGGACGCGGCCAACGCCTTCCTCTTCCAGGACGAACTGCGGCTGCTGGTGCAGCACACCATGGCGCGTGACGCCGAGGTCGAGGCCACCTCCGCCGCCCGCTCGTCGCTCGTCGGGATGTCGGTGTTCACCGCCGGACTCCTGCTCCTGGTCGCCGTCGTGATCGGGCTCAGCACCACGGTGGGACGCTCCGTCTCCGTACCGCTGCGCCGCCTTGCCGCCGCGGCCAAGTCGGTGGCCGACGCCACCGAGCGGGAGCTCACCCGCGTCGCCGACGACGACCTGGGGGACGACGAGGAACCGGTGCTGCTCAGGGTCGAGTCGCCGGGCCGCGACGAGATCGGCGAGCTGGCCGACGCGGTCAACCGGGTCCAGGAACGCGCCTACGACCTGCTGCGCCGGCAGCGGACCAGCCAGCGCAACATCGCCGCGATGTTCGCCGGCATCGGCCGCCGCACCCACAACATGGTCAGCCGCCAGCTCGCGATGATCGACGACCTGGAACGGGACGAGACCGACCCGGGACTGCTGCAGAGCCTCTACGAGCTGGACCACCTGACCAACCGGCTGCGGCGCAACGCCAACAACCTGATCGTGCTGTCCGGGAGTTCGGAGCCCTACGGCTCGACGGAGCCCATCGCCATCGTCCACGCGGTGCGCTCCGCCCTGGCCGAGATCGAGGACTTCCAGCGGGTCCGCTTCAACACCCTGCTGGACCTGCGGGTCGCCCCGGACGTCGCCCCGGCGCTCGTCTCCATCATCGCCGAGGTGCTGGAGAACGCCGTCTCCTTCTCCGGCCCCGACACCACCGTCGAGGTCACCGCCGCCCGGGTGGCCGAAGGCTGCCTGATCACGGTGATCGACAGCGGTGTGGGGATGAGCAAGGAGCAGCTGGACGAGGAGAACGCCCGCCTGCTGCGCCGTGAGCGGCTGGACCTGATGCCCACCGATGTGCTGGGGCTCTTCGTGGTCGGCCGGCTCTCCCGGCAGACGGGGATCAAGGTCACTCTGGGGGCCGGGGACGACTCCGGGACAGCGGTCTGGATCACCCTGCCCAACGAGTACCTGATTAGGAA
Source organism: Peterkaempfera griseoplana (assembly GCF_001418575.1). GTDB lineage: Bacteria > Actinomycetota > Actinomycetes > Streptomycetales > Streptomycetaceae > Peterkaempfera > Peterkaempfera griseoplana. The sequence goes on along the minus strand of NZ_LIQR01000275.1, from coordinate 4,979 downwards.
TCAGGCCGCACCGCAGCCGATGCCCGCACTGACGTCCCCGTCCGTGCGACCCGCCCTGACGCAGCACCGGCCGGCAGCCGGAGCAGGCGGCGGCCGTCCGTCCGACCCCGGCGGGCCGGGCGCGGATCGGGCCACCGGCGGGCAGCTCAACCGTCGGCAGGCGGGCACGCACTTCCGCCACCCGATCGAGGTCCCGGTGGACGACGCCGCGCCGTACCACCTGGACCCGGACGCCGCCCGGGCCATGGTGGAGCACTTCGAGCAGGGCGCGGAGTCGGCCCGCCGCGACCGTGAGGCGTCCGGGCGCAGCGGACTGGTCGGCGAGCACTCCGCGGCGCCGGTGCCCGCCGTCACGGCCCGGCCTGCGCCGCGGAGTACCGGGAATCCGGACGCGGCGGGCCATGGGGCGGCAGCGCCCGGCCCGGGGGCGGCGGACGAGCGGCCGGACGACGCCTTCGACTCCTATATGCACCAACTGCGCCGGACCATGGCGCATTTCGAAGGCCTCACCCCCTGGTCGGCCTTCGACGGCCGACCCTCCGGTGCGCGGACGGTGCCCGCTGCCGCCCCCACGACCGAAAATCCCGCGCTTCCCGCGGGCGAGCAGGGCACACCCGCCCAGCGCCTGGTACGCCGGGTCGCGGGTGCCAGCCTTCCTCCCGGATTCGCCGCCGCCACACCGGCGAACGGGCCTGCTCCCACAGCGGATCCGGACTCGGCCCGTGCGGAGATCGAGGCATTCGAGGCCGGTGTCGCACGCGCTCTCACCCAGGACGCCCCTCCGCACCCTCACACCCAGGAGAGACGATGACGATCGACTACAACACCGCCTTTCCGCTGAGCGCGGAGGCGAACAACTTCAACTGGATGCTGCAGCGGTTCGCCAGTCAGACCTCCGGGGTGCTGGACGCCATCGCGGTCTCCTCCGACGGCCTGCTCATCGCCACCTCCCGCGTCGAGGGCCGCGCCGAGTCCGACCGGCTCGCCGCCGTCGTCTGCGGTATCACCAGCCTGGCCTCCGGAGCCGCGGGCAACCGCAACCTGGGCCCGCTGAGCAAGGTGATCATCGATCTGGCCAACGGCTATCTGCTGGTCTCGGCCATCGGCTCGGGCTGCGTCCTGGGTGTGATCACCGAGAAGTCGATCAGCCTGGGCAACATCGCCTACGAGATGACCCTCTTCGCCAGTCGTGCGGGGGCCACGCTCAATCCGGCCCTCATCAATGAGTTGAAGATCTCCGTACAGGTATGACACCCAGCTCCGCCGTGACCGGGTACCCGCACAACAGGCCGTATCTGCCGCCCCTCCAGCCCCACGTCAGGCCGTCGCCCGGCGGTGCGGCCGGGGGGTCCGCAGGCTCCCTGCGCCCTTTCCTGCTCACCGGGGGGAGGGTCACCTCCCACCGCGAACCGATGCCGATCGAGACCCAGGTCGTGACGACCCAGCACGGGCTGTCGGACGCCGGCGCCCTGGGGTTCGAGTACCGCGACATCGTGGCGCTCTGCGCGGTTCCGCTCTCGCTGGCCGAGATATCGGCCAAGCTCGCTCTCCACCTGAACGTCGTCCGGGTCCTGGTCGGTGACCTCAGACAGAGCGGACACCTCACCGTCTCCGACCTCGACCCCGACGCCTCGATCAGCGTGGACACGCTTCAAAGGATCATCCGTGCCCTTGAATCGCTCTGCTAACACCCATCCGGCGGCCCAGCCCGGGCCGGTCTCCCGGCGGCCGCCGATGCCGGTCAAGTTGTTGATCGCCGGCGGATTCGGGGTGGGGAAGACCACCGCCGTCGCCAGCGTCTCGGAGATCACCCCGCTGACCACCGAGGCGCTGATCACCGAGGCCTCGGCCGGGATCGACGACAACGGCGCGACCCCGGAGAAGGCCACCACCACGGTGGCCCTGGACTTCGGCTGGATCGTGATCGACGAAGCCATGAAGCTCTACCTGTTCGGCACCCCCGGACAGGACCGCTTCGGCTTCATGTGGAACGACCTGACCCGCGGTGCGCTCGGCGCCCTGGTCATCGTGGACAGCCGCCGCCTGGACGACGCCTTCCCGGCCATCGACTACTTCGAGGGACTGGGGATGCCGTTCGTGGTCGCGGTGAACCTCTTCGACGGCCGCATGGCCCACGACCCGGAGGCGATCCGGTGGGCTCTCGCCGTCGCGGACTCGGTGCCCGTCATGGTCTTCGACGCACGGGACAGGCGCTCGGTCCGGGACGCTCTCCTCGCGGTCATGCACCAGTCGCTGGCCCTGGTGAAGGCGCGTACGGCAGCTCAGCCCGGCATGTGACAGCCGCTGCCCGGACAACCGCCGGGCCCTGTCCACACCCCGGCCGGGGCGTGGACAGGGCCCGGCAGGTCAGGTCGTCCTGGCGGACTCCGGTCCAGGGCGACCTGTGCCGGTGAACGTTGATCGATGGCTCTCCGTGTCGGTGAAGGATGACCACTTGCAGATTCGTGTCAGCCAGGACAACCGTTGGTGGCTCCGTCGTCTCGCACGGGCATGCCTGGTTAGGATCTCCTGATCATGGACGTGATGACGGGGAACGAGATGATCGCCATCCCGCCGGGGCAGGTGACACTGTCGGACCGGCGGACACAGCACAGTTGGTCGGTCGAGCTTGCGCCCTACCAGCTCGCGGCAGTCCCGGTCACCCAGGCGTTGTACGCACGGATCACAGGCAAGCGGCCGAGTAGCGCCCCTGAGGACCAGCTGCCCGTCGAGTGCGTCTCCTGGTGGGACGCGGCGCGGTTCTGCAACGCCCTGTCCCGGTGCGCCGGCCTCACGCCCGCGTACCACTTCCGTGCCGAGGCCGAAGACATCGAGTGGGACACGTCCGCCGACGGGTATCGACTGCCGACCGAAGCCGAGTGGGAGCACGCCTGCCGTGCCGGGACGACCGGGCCGCGCTACGGGGATCTCGACGAGATCGGCTGGTACCGCGGCAACTCGCACGAGCGCATCCACGAGGTGGGCGGCAAACGCCCCAACGCGTGGGGGCTTCACGACATGCTCGGCAACGTCTGGGACTGGTGCTGGGATGTCTACGACGCCGAGGTCTACGGCGCCTACCGGGTGCTCCGTGGCGGTGGTTGGTTCGATGAGCACTGGAGTTGCCGGGCCTCCGCGCGCCGCCGCAGCCACCCGACCTTCCAGGTCGACGACGTGGGATTCCGCGTCGCGCGTTCCGTCGTGAGCTGATCCACGTCGTGTGCAGCCCGGCCCGCGCTGAGTCGACCCGGCGATAGCGTGATCCTCATGACGGCTGAGGACGAGGCGCTGACCGGCGGCATGGCGAACGCGGGGGCGGTCTTCCGCCGAGGGGAGTTGGTGGAGCGACCGGCACCGCGCAACGCGCGCGCCCTCCATGCCTATCTCCTTGCCCTGAAGGAGCACGGCTTCGACGCGGCGCCGACCCCTGTCGGTCTCACCCCGGACGGCCATGAGCAGCTGACCTTCGTCCCTGGCGACGTGGCTCTACCGCCGTTCCCCGACTGGGCGATGACACGTTCCGCCCTCGAATCGGTGGGGAGCCTGCTGCGGCGTCTGCATGAGACCAGCGCGGCCGTCGCGGTCGACACCCGCGCCGAGTGGCCCCCGGACCTCGCCGACCCGGAGGGGGGAACGATGTTGTGCCACAACGATGTGTGCCCGGAGAACGTCGTCTTCCGCGACGGCCGGGCCGCGGCCCTGATCGATTTCGACTTGGCGGCCCCGGGCCGTGCCCTCTGGGACATCGCCATGACCGCCCGCTACTGGGTGCCCATGCTTGATCCCGAGTCTGCGGCCGCTTCGCATCCCCACGGGCTGGATGCGGCCGCACGGCTGCGCATACTTGCCGACGGCTACGGCCTCTCGGCGGGGCACCGCGCCGAGTTGCCCGGCGTCATCGAGCAGGCCACGGAGGTCTGCCGGGCCTTCGTCGCCCGCCGCGTGGCCGGCGGAGACCCCGTCTATCTCCAGGCGTTGGCCGAACGTGGTGGATGGGAACGCTGGGACCGCATGCAGACCTGGCTGGTCGACCACCGTCAGACGTTCACAGCTGCCCTGCTGACCTGACCGGCCCGGACGTTCGAGGACAGACTCACCACAGCATCGCGTTGCGTCGGCGGTATGCCTTCCGACGACAACGCTGAGAGCACGTCCGGCGCTGTGACCTGCCGCGTCCTTCCGGCAGAGCCCGAACAGACTGGGCAGGGTGGCATTTCCAGTGACTCGTTGCGGGTCGGGGCGAGGGCGCCGGCACCCTCGCCCCGACCGTGGTGGGTGAAGCCGCGGGTTCGGGGACGCTGGGGCTCCTTGTCGGGCGTGGTGTTCATCGGATGGATGGGTGCGCCAGCGGTGGGCCCTTCGGCGACACCGTGCTGAGCATGTGCGGCGTCGTGACCGTCCGCGCCCGCGAGGCAGCGCAGTGGCAATCGATCAGCGATCACCGGCACAGGTCACAGGTCACAGGGCCTCAGCCGAAGGCGGCGGCGCGCCAGACATCCTGCTCGGCGTCCAGCAGCGAGGCGACCACCTCGGGCGCCGGCAGCGGGCCGCGGTCGGCGGACACCCGCAGGGCGGAGGCCGCGGTCAGATGGCCCAGCCGCAGAGCGCGCCGCACCGGCATCCCCCGCAGCAGGCCGCTGAGGAATCCGGCGGCGAAGGCGTCACCGGCACCGACCGGTTCCGTCACCCGGACGGTGAGGGCCGGGACACTGTGGACCTCCGTCCCCGCGAAGGCCGTGGCGGCGCGGGCCCCGTCCTTGACGACCAGGATCTGCGGGCCGGACAGCAGGTCACGCACCGCACGGGCGTCGCCCAGCCCCTCCCCCCACAGGGCCTGGGCCTCGTCCAGGCCGACGAGGACGATGTCGGCGCGCTCGGCGAGCGACCGCAGCACATCGGCCGCGGAACAGCCGCTCCACAGCGCCGGCCGGTAGTTGACGTCGAAGCTGACCGGCCACGGCCGGTCAGCTTCGACGTCA
>NZ_LIQR01000274.1 GCF_001418575.1 Peterkaempfera griseoplana | reverse complement strand
GCCGCCGGGCCGGGACGCCGCTGGTCGGACCCCGCCGGATGGGGCGGCCGGGTGCCGGGCCCGAGCGACACGGTGCACATCCGGGACGCGGTCCTGCTGGACACCGACGCCTCGGTCGCCGGGCTGACCGTGGACTCCGGCGGCTCCCTGACCGCCGACCCCGGCCGCACCCTCACCCTCACCGCCACCGGGAGCGTCGTCGTCAAGGGCACCCTGACGCTGGCCCCCGCCGACGCCGCCACCGTGCNNGGCGGTATGGGCGTCGTCCCGCAGGACACCGGACTGTGGGTCACCGGCGACGGCCGGCTGGTGCTGGACGGCGCCGCCAGGACCGCCTGGGTCCGCGCCGCCGGGCCGCTGCACGCCGGGGACCGGTCCCTCACCCTCACCACCGCGCCCCTGGGGTGGCGGGCCGGCGACGAGATCGCGGTGACCCCCACCGCGCGGCCCACCGAGGACGACTTCTCCACCGGCTACGACCTGCTGACGGTACGGTCCGTCAGCGGACGCACCGTCACCCTGGACCGTCCGCCGGCCCGCTCCCACCCCGAGGTCGCCCTGGGCGGGGGCACCACCGTGGGCGCCGAGGTCCTCAACCTCTCCCGCAACGTCCGCATCGAGGGCACCCCCGGCGGCCGGGCCCACATCCACATCACCAGCTCCCGCCGCCAGGACGTCCGGCACGCGGCGCTGCGCTGGCTCGGACCCCGCACCCGCACCGGCGAGACCTGGACCTCCCCCCAGGGCGCCGCACCGGTCACCGCACCCGTGCTCGGCCGCTACGCGCTGCACTTCCACATGCTGGGGGACGCCTCCCGAGGCACCACCGTGGAGGGAGTGGTGGTCCGGGACGCGGGCAACCACGCCTTCGTACCGCACGGCAGCCACGGCATCACCTTCCGCAGCTGCATCAGCCACGACACCTGGGAGGACGCCTACTGGTGGGACGGCGCCCCCGACACCCGCACCCCGCAGGGCCCCTCCCACGACATCCGCTACGAGTCCTGTGTGGCGTCCCGGACCCGGCGGGAGCCCGAGTTCCGGGCCTACCGGCTGACCGGGTTCAGCCTGGGCGCGGGACACGGCAGCAGCGCGGTGGACTGCGTGGCGGTCGGGGTGCAGGGAGCCGAGGGCGCGTCGGGCTACGAGTGGCCGGAGGGCGGCGAGGGGGTCTGGACGTTCCAGCGCTGCGTGGCCCACAACAATCTGCAGGACGGCGTCTTCGTCTGGCTCAACACCTCACGCCACCATGTGATCGAGGACTTCGTCGCCTACCACAACGGCGGCTGGGGCATCGAGCACGGCGCCTACCTCAACGACTTCACCTACCGCAGCAGTGTGCTGCACGGCAACGCGGGCGGCGGCATCGCGGTCCACTCGCTCGGCCGGGGCCGGGGCACCGTCTTCGACGGCATCCTGGTGGACGCCGCCGGGCTGTCCGACTTCGCCGTCGCCACCGCACGCCACCAGCTCGACGGCGACCCGGTCACCCTCAGCCGGTGCCGCTTCGGCGGTTACCGCAGGGCAGGGGTGGCCTTCCGGGCGACCCGCGACGGTGCGCCCGACAACATCGAGGTGCTGGACTGCGCCTTCGACGGCAACCAGCTGTGGCTGGACCCGCAGGCCCCCGCCCCGCGCAGCATCGTCTTCCGGGAGGCCGGCGCCGCCACGGCCCTGGACGTCCTGCCCGCCGGCTCGGGCGGCCGGGGTGTCCCGGCGTGGAACGCCGCCACCCGCCCGGCGCAGCTCGCCGCGTCCGTCCGCGCTCCGCTGGTCCCGCGCGTCAGGCCGGCCGCCGCAGCCGCCCCCACCGCGCGGCTGGGAGGCTGAGGCCGCGCTTCCGGGCGGCCCGCAGAACGCCGCAGGGGCGGTGGTGCACGGACACGCCGTGCACCACCGCCCCTGCGAGCGGGTCAGACCGCCGGAACCGGCCGTCCGGGCTGCTCCTGGGCCACGCCCAGGGTCGCCAGATAGGTGGAGACGATCAGCCTGCCGATCGCCGGGTAGGCGCCGAGCGGCTCCGCCGCCGGGCAGCCCGCCTCCTCGGCCACCGTGCGGACCAGCTCGGCGTCGATCTCCGGGCCGATCACGAACGGCGCCAGCGCGGGCCGGGACGCGCCCGTCTCCCGCAGGTGCTCGGCGGCCGCGGCGACCGAACCGGGAACGTCCAGCGCGGCTGCGACCACCGGCACGGCCAGCCGCGCGGCCAGCAGCACCCCGGTGATCCCGGCCGCCTGGGCGGCCTCCTCACCGCCGACCGCGGCCAGTACCACGCCGTCGGCCGCGGTGGCCACGCTGAACAGCCGGGCGCGGTCGGCACGGGCCAGCCCCGCCTCCGACAGCCGCACATGCACCGCCTCGGCCAGCAGCGGGTGGGGGCCCAGGGACTCCGTCACCACGGCGCCGGTGGTGGCCGCGATCTCACGGAGGGCCGCGAGGGACTCCTCGTTGGGTCCGGGCAGCAGCGGCACCACCACGGGGGCGGGCAGGCCCGCCTCCGCGGCACGGGCCAGCAGCTGGGGCACGGTGGCGCCGTCGGCGTCATCCGCAGCCGCGACATACCCGGCGGTCACATCGATGCCCGGCTGTTCGCCGCGCACGATGGAGACGATCTCGTCGGCGAGCCGCCGTACCTCTTCCTCAGCGGCGGCAGGCACGGCGAGCAGCAGCGCCGGCGCGCCCTCGGGTATCTCGGGGCGCTCGGGGCGGCGGTGGCGCCCCCGGGCGGGGGAGCCGGGGGGAGTACGGACGGGCAGCGGGGTGCCCGGGGTGGCGGCAGAGCTCATGG
>NZ_LIQR01000273.1 GCF_001418575.1 Peterkaempfera griseoplana | reverse complement strand
GATGTGTATAAGAGCCAGGGGACTCCTGATCCAGCCCCCGGCGACCGGCCCCCGTCTACCAGCCCTCGGCGCCGCCCGCCGGAGGGCCGCCCGGGCCTGGCACCCGCCGTGGTGGAGGCGCGCCGACCGGGAGCATGTGCCGGATGCGCCGCGAGTTCCGCCGGGCATTCCCGGACGGCCGTCCGGCGGGTGCCGGATAAGCGGCGGATAAGGGTTTGATAAGTTGTTGAATACTGGGAGAAATGCCTCGGATTGCCCTGCCCTGAAGCTGCTGCTAGTGTCGCCAATGCCTGAGGCTTGAAGCCTGAGTGCAGCGGGTGATCCGTCGAGGCGGACGCGATAAAAAGCACCCTGAGTGACTCGCGCGTCATTCCTTGACCACCCTGCCCCTCTTCATCTCACCTCAGCCGGAGCCGGAATCCCACACGCCGAGGAAAAGCCGTCGGACATTCCGCGAAATTCATTCGGTGCGAAAGCGCCGGAGACGTGGATCCGGCCGCCCGGCCGCGGGGTCTCCATGAGCGCCGGCGTCCAGCGAGAGCAGTGGAGGACACCATGCGAAGGACTTCGAAGAGGTCGGCCCTGATCGCCGCGACCGGCGCGCTGGGACTGGCGCTGGTACCCGGCGTCAGCGCCCACGCGACCGCTGTCGGGACCGCCGCCCCGACGGCGACGCAGGCGGCGCCCAAGCCCAAGCCGCCGACCGAGAGCGCCAAGGGGGCCGCAGCCAAGGTGGCCCGTGACGCCGTCTATGTCGGCATCGTGACCAACGGGCTCGGCGGTCAGTGCCTGGACGGCGACACCAACACCATCCCCGGCAACGGGGCCAAGGTCCAGCTGTGGGACTGCAACGGCCAGTCGCAGCAGCGGTGGTACTGGTACCCGGTCGCGGGGGCGCCGACCGGGTGGTACACGATCAAGAACGGCCTCGGCGGCCAGTGCCTGGACGGCGACCGCAACACCATGCCCAACGACGGGACCCGGGTCCAGCTCTGGGCGTGCAACGGCTGGCAGAACCAGCAGTGGCGGTGGGACGGCCAGCACCTGCGCAACGCCCTGTACGGCCAGTGCATGGACGCCGACCGCAACACCATCCCCAGCGACGGGACGCGGGTCCAGCTCTGGGCGTGCAACGGCTGGTCCAACCAGCAGTGGACCTTCAGCAGCTGACCCCCGAGGTCAGAGTGCCCCCGCCGGCGGCGACTGCTGCCGGCGGGGGTAGCCCCGTCGTGGCTGGGCCCCTGCACCGGCCTGGCGCGTCGGTCACCGGCAATTCGGCCGGCCGATGCGGGACGTCTCAGCAGTGGTCCTCGACATAGAGCATGCGTCGCCCGGGCTCGGCGCGGAACTCGTGAGCCAGATAACGGCCGACCGGCCAGGCTCCGCGAGGGCCCATGTACTCGTCCTTGACTCGGTCCCAGAGCGCAGGGCGTTCGGCTTCCGTCGTGAGTCGGGGAGCGATGCCACCCATATCGCCCCGTATCGCAGGCGTATTGCCATCCTTGATGAGCCGCCGGACAACACGCAGATCCACACGCTTGCGGTGGAGCACCCAGCGGGTCCCTTGCTCGTCGAGAAGCCTCACGGGGTTGTTCAGACTGTCTGGGTTCGCGGGGAAACGCTGCATGCGCGGAGCCTCCCAGAAAAACATGCAACGTCGTGTGCTTTCGACGGACGGTGACGATTTCGGCACAGGGCTTCGCGCTCTCGCCTGTCTGTGGTCTCGGTGTTCCAGTGAGCCAGGTCCAGCAGTGCTCGCTGTGCTCGCAGCGGCGCCGCTCGCCGGTGCTCCTGTTTTCGCCCCGCTCTCCGGCGGCGGCCCGTTCCGCGCCGCAAGGCGGGAGAGTGAGGCGGACCGGCAGGTGGCTGGGGCGGCCGGTTCGTCGGCTTCAGGTACCTCTCCGAGCTGGGACCCGCGTCGACCAGGACCAGGGGGCCATTCGGACACATTGCGGGCAGGGTCAAGGCCGGCCCGGACAGGACACCGCCCAAAGCAGGTCCACCGGCCCTTCGGGAGAGAGTACCGATGCTGCTGGTCCCGTGGACGTAGAGCCACTACGCTCCGTCTCGCCAATCGAAAGAGGCGGGTGTATGACTCAGCCCGAGCAGATGTCGAACGTGACTATTGAGCGTCTGTGCTGGATAGCCGCTCGCGAGCAGCTCAACAGGAAAGCGCACAAGGCAGGCCTGTTTGGTTGGCTGACTGCGCTGGGAGCGGGCGGGATCGGTCGTCGAAGCGGGTCCGCAGCACGAACCGCCGCCGGAATCGCCGGCGACCTCCGACGCGAGTCTGCGTCGGACAAGATGCGTGAGTATGCGTTTGCTGTTGACGACGCAGCGGGCACCCTCTCCGCCGCCGAGCGTGAGCAACTTCGCGCCACCGGGGAGCTTCCTGAATGGTTCCTGGCTGACGTGGAGCGGCGGGTCGCTGAGATGCGCAAGCGCAGATAGTCAGGAGCCGTGACGGCAACGTCAGGGAACACAGCGGTACGCAGCGGGGAGTCACGGTGAGCCATGACATGTGGCAGCCGGCACCGCTCAGGCGCCACCTGGCACGACATTCTCGCCCGAAAAGCGGAAGGTCGCCGGTTCGACCCCGGCCCTCGGAGCCAGCCATCCCGGATACGCTCATCAAGTCCCGACAGCAGGCGTCGGGGACGCCCGAGGCATTGCCGAACTGGTGGGAGTAAGAGGCAGCTCACGGGGCGGCTGCAGGCGTGGCAGGCGATCCTTGTCCTGAGTAGTCCCCACCGGACCCCGGTCACCAGACCAGACATCCAGGTCTCCTTCCCGATCGAAGATCATCACAGGGTCATCAGGAACGGGCACGGCGGACATCATCGCGTGCACATCGACGGACGTGTCGCAGCGAGGCCCCGCGTCGTTGGCTCGCATTCATACGGAGCCGCGGCGAGACCGGCCGTCGCCGGGGTGAAGAGGCCGCTGTCCGAGCAGCGGCCATGCGGACGTCTCGGTGAGATCGCGATCACTGGAAGATGGCATTCTCTGCAACCCCCCCATGGCACGATGCGGCTCGATCGACTTCGGATGGGGGAGCCAGTGAACGAGTCGGGGCGTGTGGAGGCCTTCAGCGACGGGGTGTTCGCCATTGCGATCACCCTGCTGATCCTGGAGATCAAGGTGCCTCTCGGTGCGGGGGAGCACCTGTGGAGCGCCCTGGGCAAGCAGTGGCCGTCGTATGCGGCTTATGTCGTCAGCTTCTTGATCATTGGCATTATGTGGGCGAATCACCACACAGTCTTCGGTTTTGTGGCCAGGGTGGACCGGACGCTGCTCTTCCTGAACCTGCTGCTGCTCTTGGTGGTGGCGGCGTTGCCGTGGCCGACGGCGCTGTTGGCGGAGTATCTGCGGGAGGGCGGGGCGTCGCATGTGGCGGCGGCGGTGTACAGCGGGTTCATGGTGGCGCATGCGATCACGTTCGGGCTGTTGTGGTGGTGGCTGACCCGGACGGGGCACCTCTTCGACGAGCGGGTGGACGTGGTGGCGGCGCGGCGGATGCGGCTGCGGTTCGCGCTGGGGAACCTGGTCTATCCGGTGCTGGTCGGGTTGTCGTTCGTCTCGGCGCCGCTGACGCTGGCCGTGCACGGTCTGATGGCGGTCTACTACGGCGTCAACCAACTGCCGGTTCCGGTCCGCGAGCCGGTGCTCGGGGCGACGCCGTCCCCGGTGGCGGACGGACAGATATGACGACGGGTCAGGCCATCCAGAAGAAGACGGCGGTCATGCGCTTCTCCTCCAGTGTGGTGCCCCAGTACGCGGTGGCGCTGTGGAGCAGGTTGGAGGTGTAGAGGAGCAGCCGGTTGTAGCGGTGGGGTATGCGGAGGTCCTCGGTGAAGGAGTCGGCCGGTACGAAGCGTGTGCCGAGGGCGTCCACCAGGTTGTTGTGAGGGGCCGTCACCAGGTTGCCGCCGAGGACGCCGCCGGGGAGGCTCTGCCGGTAGAAGCCGGTTCCGCAGTCCTTGGGAACGCCGGGGTTGAGGTACAGCACCGCGGCGTAGCGGCACAGGGCCCGGGAGTCGGTGTGCGGCCGCGGTTCGCTCTCGCCCTCGCCGACGACCTGGATGCAGTTGTGGTTGAGGGTGGCCCCGCCGGGTGCGGTCTCCTGCCAGAGCCGCGGTACCCCGGTGGCTTTTCTGACCAGTGCCTCGACATGGGCCAGTTCGGCGGGTTCGAGCCCGGGCATGGTGCGCAGTCCGGGCCAGGTCTCCGGCTTGTGCGGATAGCCCTCGGTCCAGTCGTCCCTGGCCAGGCAGCGGGTACGGACCGCGTCCACGTGGGGCAGGACGTCGTCCAGCACCCAGTAGTCCCGGCCGCGCGTGGGCTTGCGGTAGGGGAGCACCGGAAGGCCGGCGCGGCCCGGCCTGGGCTGGGAGAGGGGCATGCCGCCGACGGTAGCGCCGGGCGGTGCCGCTCTTTTCCCGTGGATTGGTCAATGTTCTGTCAACTCTGCGTAGCGCGAGCGGCGTTAACAGGACGGGGGCTGACAGCCGGGGCCCGTGGCCGGGAGACTGGCGCGATGCAGCGCGGACCCCGTCGCCCCGATCCCGCGTCCTGGCTGGACGCCCCCGATCCGGTGCTCGCCCATGTGATGGCGGAGCTGGACTGGTACGAGAGGTCGCGGGACCGCAGCCGCCGGCTGTACCGGGTCGTGGAGATCGGACTGGTGGTGACGACCTCGGCGACGGTGGTCGCCGGGGCGCTGTCGGCGCCGGCGGTGGCGACGTCGCTGCTCGCGGCGGCGTCGTTGCTGCTCACCGGGCTGCGGCAGGTGTTCGGTTCCGGGGAGCGCTGGACGTCGACGGCGGTGGCGTGGATGGAGCTGCGGCAGGCGGTGGTCCGCTACCGGCTGCTGCCGGAGGCCGAGCGCGACGGCGCCGCGAGGGAGGCGCTGCTGGCGAGGATGGAGGAGATCGCCCTGGCGGAGGTGCGGGCCTGGGCGGAGTTCCGGCGGGGCGAGGGGGCTGCTGAGGTGTCCGCCCGGTAGGCCGGACCGGCGGACGGGGTCCGGTGCGCCCGAAGTGACGGCCGGCTGCCGTCCTGGGGTAAGGCGTCAGGGGAAGGTCCGCCGGGGCGGGCCCGGGCCCGGTGGGCCCCATGGCCCCGGGACAAGGGGCCCGAGGTCCGCAAGGCAAAGGGCCCCGCGGGGGGAGCGGGGCCCTTTGTCGTTCAGCACTCGGCGTCAGGGCAGCGCCGGGTGCTGGAGGCGGCGCCGGGGGAGGAGCGCCGCCCTGGGGATTGGTCTGTGGTGGTGCGCTGGAGCTTGGTGTGACGGGACGGAGGGACGGCTTTCGCGATCACGGAGCGTGATCTGATAACCGTTCTCATCGCCTGGTCTCGGCGTCGCGTCAACCGGCGGTCCCGTCACCGCGACTGTGGTTGCGGTGAACCCCCTCACCAGCATCGTGCTGGACCAGGAGGGGTCTGTGCAACCGGTTCGGCACACTCCGCCGCGACGGTTCCGCGCCTGCGGGCCGACCGGGGGCCTCGGGGTGGCGCGGCCTGGCGATCGTCACGCTCCGCTAAGGGCGCACAGGGGGCGCACGTTTTTGGAGTGTGCGCTGGTGGGAGGTCGGTATGCGCCCCGGCCGCGGGCGACACCGGTCGGCGGGGCGGCCGGCCCGGGCGTCCCCGGGACCGGCCGCCCTTCCTTTTCAGTCGTGACCGGGCCGCTGTCCCCTGCTGTCCGGTCACAGCACCGACGCGGTGTCCCACGGCGCGGGCCCGGCCTCTGCCGGCGCAGGCCGGAGCGGGGCGGGCCACGCGCCTCAACGCGCCGGTGGACTGGAAGATCCACGCGTGGTCCTACAGGCCGTACGGAACGGCCCCGTGCGAGGGGCCGGGCGGTCCGCCCTGGCTGGTGCGGGCATGCCCGTACGGTCGCAGGGGACAACGAGCCCGGACGGCGGCCGGTCACGCCCGGCGGCCGCGCCGAACGGGTGAAAGGGGCGCGATGCCGGGCGGGCGGGGCCGGCCAGGTGGAAAACCGGCTGGCCGGGCCAGGCGCCCCGGGGTCATACTGGAGACATGTCGTTCGCAGTCCAGTACGTCTCGTTTACCTATGGCACCGGCGGGTCCGGTTGCCGAGGTGCTGCTGCCGTGCGAAACGACTGACGCAGACTCCGAAGGCGCCCCGGGCCGACAAGGCCCGGGGCGCCTGTCGTTCCCGGGTCCGGTCGGCGGGAGGGCGCCCCGCCACCAGAAGCGAGGACCTCATGACCAGCACCGCCACCAGTACCACCAGCCCCACCGCCGCAGCGACCCTCGACCCTGCCGAGGCGGCGACCGTGATCGCCGGTGCCCGGGCCCGGATCGACGACCTCGACGGCCGCATCATCGAGCTGGTCAAGCAGCGCATGGCGGCCTCCGCCGAGGTGCAGCAGGCCAGGATCGCCAGCGGTGGCCCGCGTCTCGCGCTGGCCCGGGAGCTGGAGATCATGGAGCGCTTCCGTACCGAGCTGGGCCGCGCCGGCACCGAGGTCGCCAGGCTGCTGCTGGAACTGTCCCGCGGCCGGGCCTGAGCGCCCGCCCCCGCTCCCGCAGCCTGCCCGGCGGGCTGCGGGGCGGCGGCCGGTAGACTGGAGTTCCGACCCCACCCTCCGAGCCCGTCGTCCGGCAGGAGGGTCCCGCAGCACCCGCCGGAAGGCCGCACGTGGTTTCAGCGACCCCCGTACAGACCGAGCAGACGACCGACACGGTTCTGGTTGTCGACTTCGGCGCCCAGTACGCCCAGCTCATCGCACGGCGGGTCCGTGAGGCCCGCGTCTACAGCGAGATCGTGCCGTCGACCATGCCGGTCGCCGAGATGCTCGCCAAGCGGCCCAAGGCGATCATCCTCTCCGGCGGCCCCTCGTCGGTGTACGCGGAGGGTGCGCCCAGCCTCGACCGGTCGATCTTCGAGGCCGGCGTCCCCGTCTTCGGCATGTGCTACGGCTTCCAGCTGATGGCGATCAGCCTCGGCGGCACGGTGGACAACACCGGTGCCCGTGAGTACGGCCGCACCCCGCTGACGGTCTCCAAGCCCGGCTCCACCCTCTTCGAGGGCACCCCCACCGAGCAGTCGGTGTGGATGTCGCACGGCGACGCCTGCTCGGCCGCGCCGGAGGGCTTCACCGTCACCGCCTCCACCGACGTGGTGCCGGTCGCCGCGTTCGAGAACGACGAGAAGCGCCTCTACGGCGTCCAGTACCACCCCGAGGTGCTGCACTCCACGCACGGCCAGCAGATCCTGGAGCACTTCCTCTACCGGGGTGCCGGGATCAAGCCCGAGTGGACCACCACCAACGTCGTGGACGAGCAGATCACCCTGATCCGCGAGCAGGTCGGTGACCGGCGGGCGATCTGCGGGCTCTCCGGCGGCGTGGACTCCGCGGTCGCCGCGGCCCTGGTCCAGAAGGCCATCGGCGACCAGCTGACCTGCGTCTACGTCGACCACGGCCTGATGCGCAAGGGCGAGACCGAGCAGGTCGAGAAGGACTTCGTGGCCGCGACCGGCGTGAAGCTGAAGGTCGTGGACGCCTCCGAGCGCTTCCTCGCCGCGCTGGCCGGGGTCTCCGACCCCGAGCAGAAGCGCAAGATCATCGGCCGGGAGTTCATCCGGGTCTTCGAGCAGGCGCAGGCCGAGATCGTCGCCGAGGCGCCCGACGACCACCCGGTGGAGTTCCTGGTGCAGGGCACCCTCTACCCGGACGTGGTGGAGTCCGGCGGCGGCACCGGCACGGCCAACATCAAGTCCCACCACAATGTGGGCGGCCTGCCCGAGGACCTCCAGTTCAAGCTGGTCGAGCCGCTGCGCAAGCTCTTCAAGGACGAGGTCCGGATGGTCGGCCAGGAGCTGGGCCTGCCCGAGGAGATCGTCCAGCGGCAGCCCTTCCCCGGCCCGGGCCTCGGCATCCGGATCGTCGGCGAGGTTACCCGCGAGCGCCTGGACCTGCTGCGGGAGGCCGACGCCATCGCCCGCGAGGAGCTCACCGAGGCCGGCCTCGACCGCGAGATCTGGCAGTGCCCGGTGGTCCTCCTCGCCGACGTCCGCTCGGTCGGCGTCCAGGGCGACGGCCGCACCTACGGCCACCCGATCGTGCTGCGTCCCGTCTCCTCCGAGGACGCCATGACCGCCGACTGGTCGCGGCTCCCGTACGAGGTGCTGGCGAAGATCTCCACCCGCATCACCAACGAGGTCGCCGACGTCAACCGGGTGGTGCTGGACGTCACCAGCAAGCCCCCGGGCACCATCGAGTGGGAGTGATCCCCACCTTGCGTCAAGGTGTGCGCCGCCATCCGACTTCCTTCGGGTGGCGGCGCAGCCGTTTCCGGCCGCCTACGCTGGTGAGCGGTGCACGATCCCGTCCATGGGAGGAATCATGACCGCCGAGCCCGTACCCGCCTGGCCGATCCCGCCGGAGGGCGGTTTCACCGTGGACGATCTGCTGCACATGCCCGGCCTCCCGCCGCACACCGAGCTGATCGACGGGAGCCTGGTCTTCGTGAGCCCGCAGAGGACTTTCCACACGTTGGCGCTGTACCTGTTGGAGAGTGGCCTGCGCAGGACGGCTCCGGACCACCTCCGGGTGCGGCGGGAGATGACGGTCGTCCTGGAGCCCCGGCAGTGCCCGGAGCCGGATGTCGCGGTGGTCTCGGCAGCCGCCGAGACCGGACCCGAGCAGACCCACTACCGCGCCGAGGACGTGCTGCTGGCGGTGGAGGTGGTCTCGCCCGACTCCGAGAAGCGCGACCGGGAGCGCAAGCCCCAGCTGTATGCGAAGGCCGGCATCCCGCACTTCTGGCGGGTGGAGGCCGACCGCGGCCGTCCGGTGGTCTATGTCTTCGAGCTGGAGCCCGCCACCGGCGTCTATGTCCCCTGCGGTATCCACCACGACCGGCTGAAGACCACCGTCCCCTTCGGCATCGACATCGACCTGGCGGAGATCGACCACCTCTGACCGACCGCACCGTCCGAGATCGGCTTCTCCCGCATTGAACCAACCGGCGATCCACTGCGTACTACGTGTGGCCAAACGTGTGTACGTCCGGGCAGGATCGTCGGTTGAGTACGGGAGAGGTGCGGTATGGCGGACATGGCGGACGTCGACACGGTGGCGGCCCGGGGAATGCGGCGAAGGGACCGGTCGCCGTTCGGCGACGGCGGGCAGACCGGCTGGAGGGCCGGGGCGGCGAGGCACGCGATGCTGCCGCTGCGCCTCTTCCTGGGCGCGACCTTCGTCTACGCCGGCATCGACAAGCTGGCCGACGCCCACTATCTGGGCGGGGCCGCCGACCCGGCGTCGTTCGTGGCGCAGACGCGGGCGGTGAGGGGCGCAAGCCCGATCGGCCCGCTGCTGGACCAGGCGCTGCACAACCCCACCCCCTTCGCGCTGGCGATGGCGTTCGGTGAACTCGCGGTGGGCCTCGGCGCGCTGCTGGGGTTCTGGACCCGGCTGGCCGCCCTCGGCGGCGTACTGATCAACCTCTCCCTCTGGCTGACCGTCAGCTGGCAGGTGCACCCCTACTACCTCGGCAACGACCTGCCGTTCATGATGGCCTGGGTGCCGTTGCTGCTCGGCGGTGCGCCCCGCCTCTCGGTGGACGCCGTGCTGGCGCGCCGCTCCGCACGGGAGCGGGCGGCGGGCACCCCGTCGGGGACGGTCCGCCGCCGGGCGCTGATCGACGGCGGGGTCGCGGCGGTCGCGGTGGCCGGGACGGGCTTGCTCGCCGGTTCACTGGCCGCCCGCCTGGGTCGGAAGAACGGCACCCCGGCCGCCGGCACCGTCACCACTCCGCCGGCGGCGTCCGGCGGGACCTCGGCGCAGCCCCCGGCCGGCGCCGGAAGCGCTCCTTCGGTCGCCGTGGCCGACGTCCAGGTGGGCGGGGCGGTGAAGACCACCGACCCGGCGACCGGTGACGCCGTCTATGTCCTGCAGCCCCAGCAGGGCCAGTACACGGCCCTGTCGGCGGTCTGCCCGCACGCCCAGTGCGTGGTGAACGCCCCCAGGGACGGCAAACTCGTCTGCCCCTGCCACAACTCGGTCTTCGACGCGGCGACCGGGGCGCGCGAGGCGGGACCGGCCACCACCGGCCTCGCCAGGTACGGCATCACCCGCAGCGGGGACCGTCTGCAGCTGGGCCGGCGCCAGGACTGAGCACGGCTCAGTCGGCGGAGCCGCTGACGTTCGCGGCGGCCCGGCAGTGACTGCGGGCCGCCCCGGACAGCTTGCCGCACAGCCTGACTGCGGCCTGCGGGTCGTGGTAGTGCACGCGGTAGTAGCTCACCAGCCCGGCGACGCAGGGCGCCCGCTGGTCCGCCGCGGCGTGCTCGCACTGGTCGGCCGACCACTGCTCGCGGTCGATGTTGTACTTCATGATCCGTGAGCCCAGGCCCATGGTGCAGGCGTCCCTGCCGCCGTCCGAGACCGGTGCGTGACGACACCAGGCGAGCCCGGCGGCGTACGCCTCCGGGTGGTGGGCGTAGTCGTGCCGCTGCAGGAAGTAGGCCGGGGCGTAGTAGTAGCAGGCCCCGCGGAAGGCGGCGGGCTGCTCCGGGCAGGGGTAGAGAGGTTCGGCGGCCAGCCGGCCGGCGGGCAGGTTCGCCATCGCCCTGGGGTCGCTCTCGTCGGGTTCGAAGAGCTGCATGAAGATGCCCTCCGAGCACGCGGTGACGGCGTAGGCGGCGGTGAACCGGGAGCAGAGCCGCTCGGCGCCGGCGACCTTCAGCCCGGCGACGAACATCGCGCCGTGGCCTATGCCGTGGATGCAGGACGCGGTCTGCTGCGGGGCGCAGAGCGTGGTCACATCCGTGGCGGGGGAGGGGCTGTCGGCGAGTTTCTCCTCCACCACACCGTGCAGATAGCCCGAACCGCAGACGTCGTTGCGGTAGCGCACCGCCGTGTTGAAGGCGCCGTGGTACTTCTCCAGCGCGGCGTGGCCCAGCTCATGGGCGATGGGATGGCAGTAGCGGGCCACATCGGGGTGGGCCCGGATCGCCTTCTCCAGGTCCGCGAGGGCCCGCGCGGGGTCGGTGGCGTCGAGTTCG
>NZ_LIQR01000272.1 GCF_001418575.1 Peterkaempfera griseoplana | reverse complement strand
CCCCGGGTCCGCCGGGCCCCCGGCCCCCGCGGCCTGCGGCTGGAGGTCCTGGGCCGGGACCGGGCGCTGCTCACCGTCGACGGCCGCGTCCGGGAGCTGTCGCCGCGTCACTCCGAGATCATGCTGCTACTCAGCCGTCACCCGCAGGGCCTGACCGCCGACGCCCTCGCGGCCCTGCTGCACGAGGAGGACTCGGCGCGGGTCACCGTACGCGCCGAGATCGCCAGGCTGCGCCGGCTGGTCGGCGACACCCTGCTGGCGTCCCGGCCCTACCGGCTCACCGTGCCGGCCGGCACCGACGCCGACGAGGTCCGCGGGCTGCTGGCGCGCGGTGCCCACCGCCAGGCCCTCCAGCGCTGCCCCGGACCCGTACTGCCGCGCTCCGAGGCCCCCGGGGTGATCGAGGAGCGGCAGGCGCTGGCCGGCGAGCTGCGGGCCGTACTGCTGCGCCACGCGGGCCCGGAACTGCTCGCCGGCTGGGCGCTGCGCCCCGAGGGCCGCTCCGACCCGGCGGTGCTGGAGGCGGCGCTGCGCGCGCTGCCGCCGGGATCGCCGCGCCGCACCCTGCTGGCCGCCGACCTGGCCGCGCTGGGTCCCCGGCAGGCGGCCGCCGGAGTGGCCCGCCGCCGCGCCGCAACCCCGCGGCAACCTCCCCGCGGTTAGCGTCGCCGTCGCAGCGCCGTCCCCGGGCGGGCCGGGGACGCGCCACCAGCGCAAGGAGGCGCCACCCATGACGGTCTACCAGCCGCCGGGCCGACCGGGCAGCCCGGCCACCTACCAGTCGCGCTACGGCAACTGGATCGGCGGCGAGTGGGTCCCGCCGGTCCGGGGACGCTACTTCGAGAACCCCACCCCCGTCACCGGCCGCACCTTCTGCGAGGTCCCGCGCAGCGGCGCCGAGGACATCGAGCTGGCCCTGGACGCCGCCCACGCCGCCGCCCCCGCCTGGGGCCGTACCTCCCCGGCCGAACGGGCCCTGGTGCTCCACCGGATCGCCGACCGCATCGCGGACAACCTGGAGATGCTGGCCGTCGCCGAGAGCTGGGAGAACGGCAAGCCGGTCCGCGAGACGCTGGCCGCCGACCTGCCGCTGGCCGTGGACCACTTCCGCTACTTCGCCGGGGCGATCCGCGCCCAGGAGGGCGGTCTCTCCCAGCTGGACGACGACACGGTGGCGTACCACTTCCACGAGCCGCTGGGCGTCGTCGGCCAGATCATCCCCTGGAACTTCCCGCTGCTGATGGCGGTCTGGAAGCTCGCCCCGGCCCTCGCCGCGGGCAACGCGGTGGTGCTCAAGCCCGCCGAGCAGACCCCGGCGTCCATCCTGCTGCTGATGGAGCTGATCGCCGACCTGCTGCCGCCCGGTGTGGTCAACGTGGTCAACGGCTTCGGCGTGGAGGCCGGCAAGCCGCTCGCCTCCAGCAGCCGCATCCGCAAGATCGCCTTCACCGGCGAGACCACCACCGGCCGTCTGATCATGCAGTACGCCAGCGGCAATCTGATCCCCGTCACCCTGGAGCTGGGCGGCAAGAGCCCCAACGTCTTCTTCGAGGACGTCGCCGACGACCAGGACGCCTTCTACGACAAGGCCCTGGAGGGTTTCGCCCTCTTCGCCCTCAACCAGGGCGAGGTCTGCACCTGCCCCAGCCGGGCGCTGATCCAGTCCTCGGTCTACGACCGCTTCCTGGGCGACGCGCTGGAGCGGGTGGGCACCATCCGGCAGGGCAATCCGCTGGACACCGACACCATGGTGGGCGCCCAGGCCTCCAACGACCAGCTGGAGAAGATCCTCTCCTATCTGGACATCGGCCGCGCCGAGGGCGCCAAGATCCTGGCCGGCGGCGAGCGGGTCGACCTCGGCGGCGAACTCTCCGGCGGCTACTACGTCGCCCCCACCGTCTTCGAGGGCGACAACAGCATGCGGATTTTCCAGGAGGAGATCTTCGGGCCGGTCGTCTCCGTCACCCGCTTCGACGACTTCGACGACGCCGTCCGGATCGCCAACGACACCCTCTACGGCCTCGGCGCCGGGGTCTGGACCCGAGACGGCTCCACCGCCTACCGGGCGGGCCGCGCCATCCAGGCGGGGAGGGTGTGGACCAATTCCTACCATTTGTACCCAGCGCACGCCGCCTTCGGCGGCTACAAGAACTCCGGCATCGGCCGCGAGAACCACCGGATGATGCTGGAGCACTACCAGCAGACCAAGAACCTGCTGGTCAGCTACTCCGACCAGGCCCTCGGCCTGTTCTGACCGCCACCGTGCGGGGCCGCCCGGCGGCGGCCCCGCCCCGGGCAC
>NZ_LIQR01000271.1 GCF_001418575.1 Peterkaempfera griseoplana | reverse complement strand
GGGTGGGTGCAAACCGTAACCGCCGCGGAGGTCCGCGACTCCCCCGCCGATGCCGGCGACATCTCTGACGCCGACGCCCCCGAGGGTGTCGGCGGCTCCGCGGGTGTCGGCGGCTCCAGCCGTGTCGACGTGGAACGTCGGACGCGGGCGCCGACGGCTTGGGGAGCGACAAGAATCCGGGCAGGCTCGGCTGAGTAATGCGCCTGGAATTGATCAGCAGGACGTCGGGCGGCCATCGGCGGCGAGGACGAGTTCCTTGCTCGTCCTGCGGCGGGTGGCCCGGCGGGCTGACGGCCGCGCCTCGCGCCGCCTACGCCTGCCGCCGCTCCCACTGCTCCTTCGTGATCTCGTACCGCACACCGCCGTGCTCGGAACCCTCAACCGCCATCATGTCGTCCGGCGTGGGGACGCTCTCCACAAGCGTCATCCCGAGCTTCTCCATGACGTTGCGCGAAGGACGGTTCACGGCCATCGTCTCGGCCCAGACCATGCGGATCCCGAGCTCGGCGAACCCCTTCGCCAGCAGCGCCTGCGAGACCTCCGTGGCATAGCCCCGGCCCCAGGCCGCCTGGCGCAGGCGGTAGCCGAGTTCGGCCTCCTCACGCGGGCCGCTGCGGAGCGGACGCAGACAGAACCAGCCGACGAACGCGCGGCCGTCCTTCTCGTACGCGGCGAACAGGCCGAGGTCGTGATCCCAGCGCTCGTAACCGGCGAGGATGTTGGGAATGGCGAGGTCGCGGACCTCCTCCGGCGGAGTCGGAGCGCCGCCGGTCAGGTAGCGCATCACCGCCGGGTCGCTGTCCAGCTCGATCAGCAGGTCCGCGTCGTCGGCGGCGAAGGGGCGCAGAGTCAGGCGCTCGGACTCGAGGTAGGTGGTCACGTGAGGATCATGGACGAGGCGGGTCTGACGGTCCAGGCGTTTTCGGACCGCGTCCGTCACCGGGTGGGGTGCTGGAGGAGCAGCATGGCACGGTCGCCTTCACGTCATGGCCGGGGACCCGCCTCTGTCGCTCTCCACGTCCTCACCGGCGTAGGGGTTGCCGCCGAGCCAGGTGGTGCCGTCGATCAGTTCCCTGGCCGCGTCCAGGTGGCCGGCGTGGCAGGCGACTTCGGTGAGCACATGGATCACGATGTGGCGCACGTCGGGCAGCCGCCAGTCCGGCCAGATCTCCACCGGCCAGACGGCTGGGGCCTGGTCGGGCGTGACGGCGGCGAGGACGGCGTCCGCGCGTGCGACGGCCGCGCGGTAGTCGGCGAGGACCTCCTCCGCTCCCATCCCCTCGGGCACCTGCCAGTGCGCCTCCGCACCCGCCGTGAGCTGCTCGGCCACATCCGGCTCGCCCGCTGTCACCCCGGGGAACCAGAAGCGCTCGACATCCAGGGTGAGGTGGCGCACCAGTGCCAGGCAGCTCCAGCCGCTGGGCAGCACCGGCCGCCGCAGATCCTCCTCCGAGAGCCCCTGGAGGATGCCGAGGACATGCGCGCGCTGGCCGTCCAGGGCGCTCTTGAGGGCGGCGAGTTCGTCGTTCACCGGGCGGCGCACAGCTGGGCGAGGCGCTCCAGGGTGCCGGTCATCTGCGTCCGCCACCACTCGCGCCCGCTCTCCACCTCCGCCTGTCTGTCCTCCGGCATCCGCGAACCGTCGAAGGTCTCGGTCACCAGCGTGCCCCCGGATCCGTGCGGGGCCAGGTCGTAGATCCACCGGTGGCCCCACGCCGCCCCGGGCGCGGTGGCGTCGGGGTGCCCGCGCCCGGGCCTCGGCTCCCAGCCGATGCGGCGGTCCGGCTCGTACACGACGACGTGGTTGTTCATCTCGTAGTCGCCGTACCGCTCGAAGTGCATCCGCATCACGAAGACGTCCCCGACTCCCGAGATCACCGCGTCGAGGGCGCTGCCGCGCAGCATGCCCGAGCCGTCGAGGTCCGGATGCCGTCGCGGGTCGGCCAGGATCCGGAAGACCTCCCCCGGCGGAGCGCCGATGTGGCGGGACACCGTCACCACGGACCCGGATGTCGTACTCGTCATCGCCGTTCCTCCCCCGACCGCCGATCTGGATCTGACTTCGCATCGGACGCTACACGGGGGGTACGACAACGCCCGGCGGAGCGCTCGTGCGTCCGCGCCGCACAGGCGGCGCCGCCGCTGCTCGAAGGCGTGGCCGGCGGCCCCGGCAGCTCAGGCGTCGGCGGTGGTGAACTGGTAGGTGACGCCGGTCAGCCTCTCGGACGCCTCCCACAGCAGCCGCTGGACGCGCGTGTCGTGCGACCCATGGCTGGACTCGGTCCGCGCGGCGCGGCCCTTGAACTCGCCCATCCCGTCCGGGGCGTAGTACTGGCCGCCGTCCGCCCACGCATCCACGGCCGCCCGCAGGATCGGCAGCGCCCCCTTCTCCGCGGAGTGGGTGAAAGGACGCCAGACCCCCCACGACCGGCCCCGGAACGGGGCGGGCATGGTGCGGTTGAGCTCGGTGCGGGCGGCGCCGGGATGCGCGGCCAGCGAGATCGTCGCGGCGCCGGCCGCGGCCAGCCGCCGGTTCAGCTCGTAGGCGAACATCAGGTTGGCGAGCTTGGACCGGGCGTAGGCCCTGTTGGGGCGGTACCGGCTGTTGGACGGCAGGTCGTCGAGGTCGATCCGCCCCTCCTTGTGGGCCGGGCTGGTGACGGTCACGATCCTTGAGCCGAGCGTGCCGGTGAGCAGGTCGAGCAGCAGGCCGGTGAAGGCGAAGTGGCCCAGGTGGTTGACGCCGAGGTGGGTCTCGAAGCCGTCGGCGGTGCGCCCGCGCGGGGCCCACATGACCCCGGCGTTGTTGATCAGTAAGTCCACGCGGTGGTGTGCGGCGCGCAGTTGGGAGGCCGCCTCCCGCACCGAGGTGAGCGAGGCGAGGTCCAGGGGCAGCGCGGTCACCTGGGCGGACCGCGCGCCGGCGCGGATGCGGGAGACCGCATCGGCGGCCTTTCCGGTGTCACGGCAGGCCAGTACGACGGTCGCGCCGTGCTCGGCCAGCGCCTTGGCCACCTCGAAGCCGACCCCGGTGTTGGCGCCGGTGACCACGGCGGTGCGCCCCTGCTGGTCGCCGATGTCAGCCGCGGACCATGGCTGCTCGGGGTGTGGCTGGGTCATGGGTGTCCTCCGCAATAGAATCGGGATGGCCGTCCCACTTAATATCCGGGACGCTCATCCCGCTTGTCAACGATCCGGAGGCGGACCACATGCGTGCCGACGCCCAGCGCAACAGGGAGAAGGTGCTCCAGGCCGCCTCGGCGGCGTTCGCAGCCGAGGGGCTCGGGGTCCCGGTGCAGGAGATCGCCCGGCGGGCCGGCGTGGGGACCGGCACCGTGAGCAGGCACTTCCCCACCAAGGAGTCGCTCTTCGAAGCGGTCGTGCTCAGCCGCGTGGAGCCCCTGATCGACCGTGCGCGCTCACTGACCGCCACCAGGGACGCCGGGGACGCGTTCTTCGAGTTCTTCGCGCACATGGTGGACCAGGGCGCACTCGACCGGGGACTGGCCGAGGCCTTCGCCGGCGCCGGCTTCGACATGGAGGGTGCGGCGCTCAAGGCCGGCTACGACGTGGGCGCCACGTTCCGGGAGCTGCTCACCCGGGCGCAGCAGGCGGGTGCGGTGCGCCCGGACGTGGACATCACCGACGTCAAGGCCCTCATGTTCGGATGCCTGACCAGGGAACGCGGCCAGGCCGAGCCCGCCGCCCGCGACAGGGTCGTCACCGTCGTACGCGACGGGCTGCGGGCCCACCCCGCCCAGGCCATCTGACGCGTCCGCAGCACTCCTCCGGGCGCGGGGCCACCCGACCGTCCCGGCCCGCCCCCGGCCCGGGCTTCTGGGACGGAGGGGACGCCGACAGCGGACCGGATCGGGCCCTCGCACGACCGCACGGCGGAGAGCGGGGGGAAACCTCGGCGGGCCGGGCGGAGTACTGACGGATCCCGGAGCACGGGCACGCCGGCGTCGCCGGTCGGGCCTCACCGAACCGGCAATGTTCCGGCAAAGTGCGGCGATCCGAGAACTGCCGGCACCGGCAACGCATCTCACCCATGGGGGGAGTCCCCCAGCACGGCGCCGGCCGCGCGCTCGGTCGCAGACGCCGCCGCCGCACGGTCGTGAACGAGGAGAGTGACACGGACGTGGCGATCCATCAGTCCATCCCGAACGGACGACACCACCGAGAGGTCCCCGAAGGCGCCAGCCCCCGCGCCGGCCGGGTCAGGTACCCGCTGCTCGCCGCCACCGCCGTCCTGATCGCCGTGCTGAGCGGCTGCGGGACCGGCGGCGGCACCGGCGGCGGGGGCGGGGCCTCCCCGGCGCACCCCCAGCCGGCCACCACGGACGGCAGCAGCCCGAGCGGCCCGGCGAGCAGCGGCCCGTCCACCCCAGAGGCCGCACCGACCACGGACTCCTCCACGACGGCGGCAGCCCCCTCACCCACGACGGCGGACAGCAGCCCCTCGGTGGCGACGGCGGCGGGCAGCAGCCGGTGCCACACCGCGGACCTGCGGGCCTCCATCGGCAGGAACGATCCGGGCGCGGGCCAGGAGAACTTCCCGATCGTGCTCACCAACCGGTCGAACCGCACCTGCACCGTCTACGGGTTCCCGGGCGTCGCATTCGTCAACAGTGCCGGGGAGCAGGTGACCGTGGATCCGGAGCGCGCCACGGGGCAGCAGAAGCAGCTCGTACGGCTGACTCCGGGCCAGAGCGCATGGTCCCCCATGTCCTTCTCCAATCCCGCGATCAGCGGGGTGACCACGGTGACGCCCGTCGCGGTGCTGATCACCCCTCCGGACGAGACCTCTTCGCTCAGGGTGCCATGGGCCGGTGGTGAGGTCTCCAACACCGGCAAGGCGTCCGTTCCGCAGGTGGGACCCTTCCGGCCGGGTAGCGGCGTCTGAGCCCAGGGCCGTTCACCTCGGTTCCGACCCGCCACGGTCACCCACGGGGCCGGAGCCGCAGCGAATCTGCCCGGCCGGGCCGTCTGGCCGGGCGGACCGCCGCGGGGTTGTCGCAGCCGCACCCCGGCCCCCCGCGGGTCCGGCGCACGGGGCCGGTGGGCGGGGGTGCCTCCCGCGGGGTGGCGGCCCGGGCCGCCACCCCGGCGTCCCGACCGTCGAGCGGCCTGCCGGTCAGCGCTCGGCTGCGAGGTGGCCGGGGTGCGCCGGGCGGCCGTCGCGGCGCAGGCGGTGGAGCC
>NZ_LIQR01000270.1 GCF_001418575.1 Peterkaempfera griseoplana | reverse complement strand
ACCCCCACCCACCCACCGGAGAACAGGACCCTGTGATGACCACACCGGCAAAGGGGCCCGCCAGCTACTTCCCCTCCATCGAGAAGAAGTACGGCCGCCCGATCGCGGACTGGAAGGACCTCATCCGCGCGTCGCCCCTGACCAGGCACATGGAACTGGTCGCCTGGCTCAGGACCGAACACGGACTCGGCCACGGGCACGCCAACGCGCTGGTCGCCCACACCCTCGCCGAGGACAGCGGCACGTAGGGCCGGGCCGGTGCGCCGCGGGACTCGACCGGGTCCCGCGGCACGGCCGTGCCACCGGGGTCATGCGCCGGACCGCGCAAGGCCGGTGACCCCGGATCGGCGGCGCCCCGCCGCCCGCCCGGCTCGCTATGATCCACCGCATGCCCTGGATACGACGCCGCGCCCGCAAGGACGAGCCACCCGCGGAGCGCCTGTCGGACCTGGAGTTCCTCGCCCTGGTGAAGGCAAGCCTCGAGGAGTACGCACCCGGGGTCACCCAGGGCGCCGAACTCAAGGGCAACTCGCTGCTCAGCCCGGCCGGCTGGGCGGTGGCCGTGGCGCCACCCCACCACGGGGGCGGCCGCCACTACGACCTGGTCGCGCTGCCGGACGTCAGCGTCCAGCCGGACGTGCCGTGCTTCATGGACTGCGTGGTGGCGATGGCCGCCAACCCCCGTGTCGCAGCCGACACCTGGGTGGAGACGGCCGGTGCCTGCCTGCTCGAAGTCCTCGACGGGCGCGGGCACTTCGCACAGCACACGGGCCCCGGCCAGAAGCGTGGCGTGCCGGGATGGCACTCGATCTCCTCCGGCGTGGTGGGCCTCGGGCGCGACGCCGCCGAGAACCGCCGCCTGCAGACCGCACTGCTGGACGCCAACGTCCTGCACCGCATCGCGGACACCTTCACCGCCGATCTGGAGTCGCCGTTCTTCAACGGTGTCAAGGTCTTCTACGGCGGGCAGCCCGGCGCCATGGAGGCGGAGGTCCGGGTCAACGGGGAGCGCCACCCGGCCGCCTCCGCCGCGATGGCGGCACTGGGCCTGCCCGAGCCCACGACGTTCACCGCGGTCCGCTACTACGCCCTGCTGCTCCCGGTACCGGCCGGCGGCGGGCGGCCGAGCTTCCCGTCGACCCGGCTCGACCTCGCCGACTCCCGCTCCCACTCGCAGCCTCACTCGCACGGTGCGACCTGCGGCTGCGGTGGGCACCTGGACCCCGAGCACCCGGGCTTCGACCTGCCCCTGCCGCACCTGGTGGCCGAACTCTCCGAGGAGGAGCGCGCAGAGCGCGTCACGGTCGACACCGGGGTGATCATGGTGGCGGAGGGGGTGGGCAACTTCCTCAAGGTGCGCCTCCCGGTCCGGCTCGACGACGGACGCACGGTCGTCCATCTCGCCTGGGCCGACCTCGAGGCGCCGGTGCTGGAGGAGTTCGTCGGGAGGGTCCACAGCAACGCCCTGGCCGGACACCGCTTCGAGGGCCTGCTGTGCAACGCCGTCGGGCCGTGGGGCGAGGAAGTGCTGCGCGCGCCTGTCGTCCTGGGAGGCCAGCGGATCGAGGAGGACGGATCGGTCCGTCTCAGCGAGGTGGTCGAGTCCGGCCACCCGCTGCTGAGCAGGGTGCTGAACGAGCGCTGGCCGGCCGGGTTCGTGCTCGGCGGCGACGATCCCCGGCCGCCCACCAGCTGACGGCCCGGCAGCGGGTCAGGGGTCCACCGCCGGTCCGCACCAAGGGTGGATCCCGGCACCGACCGGTACGACCGGACAACGCAGGCAGGCGGCGCGGGGCGGAGACGAGGGGGAGCCTTGGACACGGCGGAAGATCCACTGGTGGCTGCGGTGCGCAGCGGGGACAGCGAGCGGGTCGCGGCGCTGCTGGAGGACGGAGCGGATCCCGACACCGTCGACCGGCAGGGCGTTCCCGTGCTCTGCACGGCCGTCGCGGCGTTCGACGAACCGGTCACCGAGGCCCTGGTCGAGGGCGGTGCCGATCCTCTCCGGCGGCTGCCCGACGGGAGCACACCCCTGCTGAGGGCCGTCGACGCCGGCGACCTGCTCGCCGGCCGGCTGCTGCGCAACCCGGGGCACCTCGCGGACACCGTGCGTGAGGAGGTGCTGGCGCGCGCACGGCACTGGCACGAGACGGGGGTGGTCGCCGAGCTGCGTCGCCGGACCGGTGCCTCCGGCCCGGCCGGGCGCACCCGGGTGCGGGCCGAGGACGAGTACTGCGACTACGAGGAGTTCACCCTCGGCGGTATGACCGTGCGCGACGGACACGGGGCGATCCTCACCGCATTCGAGGAGCGGTTCGGTCTGCGGGTGCCCTTCGGCGTCCTGCTCGACCGCGCCCTGGTCCGTCCCGACCGGGAGCACGTCACCTGGTCGGAGATCACCTGGACGCTGTCGCAGCGGAAGAACGAGGAGACCTGGGAGGCGGCCTCGGCGCTGCGGTCGCACGCCGACCCGGTCCGCCGCCTCTTCGGCAGCGAGGTCCTGCGGGACATCGCAGCCGTGTACACCTACCCGGAGGAGAACCCCTTCGAGGAGCGCTCGCTGGAGATCTTCCTCCCCTGGGCGGTGGCGGAGCCCGACCCGGAGGTGCTGACCGAAGTGCTCACCGCTCTCAACGACCATGTGGGGCCGCAGGTCGAGGCCGTGGGGCTGTCGTACCGCGCCCATCCGGACCCCCGGGTGCGGGCCACGGTGCCGCGCGCTCTCGGCACGGCCGACGGGTTCGGTCCCGAGGCCATGGAAGTGCTCCTCGCGCTCGCCCGCGACGCCGACGCCGACGTACGCCGGGCCGCGTGCCGGGTGATGGCCGACCCCCGGGTGCACGGGCCCGCCATCGCGGACGCACTGGCCGGGCTGCTCGACGACGAGAACCTGGAGACCCGCGTCACGGCCGTCCACGGGCTGGCGCTGCGCGACGATCCCCGCTGTGTGGAGGGCAGGAACAGGCTGGGGGTCGTTGACGGGCCCCACGCCTGGCTGCTCGACGACGTGTGGCGGTACGAGCGGCGCCGCCGGGAGCGGTCGGAGGCACCGGCCGAAACCCCCGCCGAGCCACGCCCGTCGACCTGACTCCGCCACCGGACACCCACCCCGGGCCTCGCCGCCGGACGAGCGCGGGCCGATGCGTACGCAGCGGGCGGCGCCGGCCCGGCGGGGGTGCGGCCGGTCCGTCACCTGGCCGTGCGGGCCGGGTCAGGCCTGGACCTCCGTGCGGTCGCCGCCCCAGAGGGTGTGGAAGGTCCCCTCCCGGTCGACCCTGCGGTAGGTGTGCGCGCCGAAGAAGTCCCGCTGCCCCTGGATCAGCCCTGCCGGCAGCCGCTCCGCCCGCAGTCCGTCGTAGTACGCCAGCGCCGCCGAGAAGCCCGGCACCGGCACGCCCAGCTGGGCCGCGGTGGAGACCACCCGCCGCCAGGAGTCCTGGGCGGCGCCCAGCGCCTCGGCGAAGTAGTCGTCGGTGAGCAGCAGCGGCAGTTCGGCCGACCCGTCGTAGGCGGCCCGGATGCGGTCCAGGAAGCGGGCCCGGATGATGCAGCCGCCCCGCCAGATGGTCGCCATCGCGCCCCGGTCCACATTCCATCCGTACTCGGCGCTGCCGGTCTGGATCTGGTGGAACCCCTGCGCATAGGCGACGATCTTGGAGGCGTACAGCGCCTGCTCCACGTCGTCGGAGAACCGGTCGTGGGCCGCGCTGTCCAGCCAGGTCTCCTGCGGCCCCGGCAGCCCGCGTCCGGCCGCCCGCAGGTCCGCATGCCCGGACAGCGACCGGGCGAAGACGGCCTCCGCGATCCCGCTCACCGGAACGCCCAGGTCCAGCGCGGTCTGCACCGTCCAGCGACCGGTGCCCTTCTGCTCCGCCTGGTCCAGCACCACGTCCACGAAGGGCCGGTCGGTCCCGGCGTCGATGTGGGCCAGCACCTCCGCGGTGATCTCCACCAGGTACGACTCCAGCCGTCCGCCGTTCCAGGTCCGGAAGACCTCGGCGATCTCGCCGGGCTTCTGTCCGCCCACGTGCCGCAGCAGGTCGTAGGCCTCGCCGATCAGCTGCATGTCGGCGTACTCGATGCCGTTGTGCACCATCTTCACGAAGTGCCCGGCCCCGTCCGGACCCACATGGGTGCAGCAGGGCACCCCGTCGACCTGGGCGGCGATGTCCTCCAGCAGCGGACCCAGCGCCGCATACGACTCCTGCGAACCGCCCGGCATGATGGAGGGCCCGTGCAGCGCGCCCTCCTCGCCTCCGGAGATGCCGGTGCCCACGAAGTGGATGCCCCGCTCCCGCAGGGAGGCCTCGCGCCGCCGGGTGTCGGCGAAGTGCGCGTTGCCGCCGTCGACGATCATGTCGCCGGGGTCCAGCAGTGCGGCGAACTCCTCGATCACCTCGTCCGTGGGCTGTCCCGCCTTCACCATGATCATCAGGCGCCGCGGCCGCTCCAGGGAGGCCACGAAGTCCTCCGCCGACTCCGCGGGCAGGAACACCCCCTCGTCGCCGAACTGGGCCACCAGGTCCCGGGTCCGGGCGGGCGTCCGGTTGTGGATCGCCACCGTGTGCCCGTGGCGGGCGAAGTTGCGGGCCAGGTTGCGGCCCATGACCGCGAGTCCGGTGACCCCGATGCGTGCCTGCTGCGCCATGGCTGAAGCTCCCGCCTTGTGTCGTCGAGCGCCTGTCCTCGCGCTCCCAGCCTGCCCCTCCCGGGCGGCCGGTGCACGCGGACCCGGTACCCCGCCGCTACGCGGCGCGCCCCCGGGACGGTTCACCGCGGGGGTGTCCCGAGTACGCCGGGCGCCGGCTCAGTCCGTGTCGATCGGCCGGGGGCAGATCAGGGCGAAGATCCCGCCCTGCGGGTCCTGGAGGACCGCCATCCGGCCCGCCACCATGTCGAACGGCGGCTTGAGGACATTGCCGCCCGCCCTGATCAGCGCGTCCACCGTGGAGTCGGTGTCGTCGACGGCGAAGTACGTCAGCCAGTGCGACGGGACGTCCGGCGGGACCCCGGCCGAGGTGGGCTGCATCCCGGCCACGGAGCGCCCCTCCACCGTCAGCGAGTGGTACACCGCGCCGCCGGGGAGCTCCACCGGCTCGCTCTCCATGCCCAGCGCGGCGCGGTAGAAGGCCGCCCCGGCCGCGACGTCGCTGGTGTCGAGCTCGTTCCACACCAGTGCGCCGGGCTCGTTGACCAGTTGGGCACCGCCGAACTCCAGGGCCTGCCAGACACCGAACATCGCCCCCGTGGGGTCGGCGGCCAGCAGCATCCGCCCGGCCGGGGCGACCTCGGTGACCGGCATCAGCACGGTGCCGCCGTGGGCGGTGACGGCCCGTGCGGTGGCGTCGGCGTCCGCGGTGGCCAGATAGGTGTGCCAGCCCGGCGGCGGGGGCTGCTCTCCCGGCGCGGTCGTGGTGCCGCTGATCCCCGCGACCGGCCGGCCCCTCAGTGTGCAGATGGCGTAGCCGCCCATCTCGGGCGGCCCGACCTCGCCGGACCAGCCGAGCAGGTCGCGGTAGAAGGTCAGGGCCGCCTGCTGGTCGCCGACGGTGAGGTCCACCCAGCACGGGGTGCCGGGCGCATAGGGCTCGTTCACTTCGGCCATGGGACGGTGCCTCCCGGGCGCGCTCGGCTTTCCCCTCGCCCCCAGCCTGCTCGTACCGGGGTGATCCCGCCACCCGGCGGCGCAGCGGCGGATCAGGCGGGATGCGGATGCCGGCGGCGGCGGGCGGGACGCCCCGCGCCTGCCGCGCCCGCCCAGGCGGTGGTCGTCCCGCTGCCCCAGTCGCGCTGGGCGGCGACCT
Source organism: Peterkaempfera griseoplana (assembly GCF_001418575.1). Lineage (GTDB taxonomy): Bacteria > Actinomycetota > Actinomycetes > Streptomycetales > Streptomycetaceae > Peterkaempfera > Peterkaempfera griseoplana. Next base: position 2,257 of record NZ_LIQR01000270.1, on the reverse strand, counting down.
GCCGGGCGATCCAGATCTCCAGCACCGTCCAGAGGCAGAACAGCACCGACACCGCGGTGAGCAGCAGCACCGGCACCAGGATCCAGGTGCCGCCCAGCGAGGCGAGCACGGTGACCATCACGCAGACCAGGGTGAAGGCGAACGACACCCCGGCCCGTACGGCTGCCGACCGGACCTCGTCCGGCAGTCTGCGGCGCTGGGCGGTGCTCCGGCTGTGGGTGACCCCCATGGCGATGCCCCCTCGAGATGCGGCACGACGGCGTGGCTGACGCAGAGTCCGCCTGTGCACCTTGCCCGAGGAGGGGGCGTTCATGCCCGGTTGCGCCCCGCAGTCACCCGATCCGGTCATCCATGGCGGGTGCTCTGCGTCCGGACGGCCGCGTCCCCGGCGATCCGTCGCCGCGGCACCCGACCGTCCGCCTGGCCGCCTGGCCGCTTGGCCGACCGGCCGCCGCCGAGCCGGGGGCCGCGGTGGCGCCGGTACGTCCGCCCCCGGCCGCCCCCGCGGCTCCCGCGCCGGATCAGCCCTCGCCGCGGCCGGCCAGGAACGCCTCCACCCGGCTGCGCACCTCCGGGGTGTCCAGGCCGCGGACCGTCATGGTGGTGCGGCGACGCAGCACGTCGTCCACGGTGTACGCCCACTCGTGGTCGGCGGCGAAGGCGACCTGCCCCCAGACGTCCGGACCGTCCGGGTGGATCGGCTCGCCGAGCTTCGGGTCGGCGGCGATCAGCCGGGCGATGTCAAAGGCGAAGGTGCCGTAGTGGGAGGCCAGGTGCTTGGCGACCAGCGGCTCCATCCGCGCCCCGGGCTCCCGGTCGACCAGCAGCCGGTGCGCCACGGCGTTGGGCGCGCCGACGCCGGGCAGCGGCACCGTCCTGGGGAAGTCGGCCATGTCCTCGGAGAGTCCCACGCCGGGCACGTTCCGCAGCTTCTCCAGGACCGTGCGGCCGATGTGACGGTACGTCGTCCACTTGCCGCCGGCGACCGACAGCATGCCGCCGCGGCCCTCGGTGACCACCGTCTCGCGCTTGGCCGCCGCGGTCTCGCCGGGCCCTCCGGGCAGCACCCGCAGCCCGGCGAAGGTGTAGGTGATCAGGTCGCGGTCCAGGTGCTCGTCGCGGATCGCATGCCCGGCCTCGCCCAGGATCTGGTCGACGTCGGCGTCGGTGGCGCGTACCTCGGCGGGGTCGCCGGTGTACTCCTCGTCGGTGGTCCCCAGCAGGACGTGGTCCTCCCACGGGATGGCGAAGGAGACCCGGTACTTGTCGATCGGGATGGTCAGCGCGGCACGCCAGGGCGAGCGCCGCCTCAGCACCAGATGGGCGCCCTTGGAGAGCCGGATCGAGGGGGCCGCGCCCGCGTCCTCCATCCGCCGCAGATGGTCCACCCACGGGCCGGTGGCGTTGAGCACCAGCCGGGCGTCCACCCCGAACTCGGCGCCGTCCGTACGGTCCCTGAGTTCGGCGCCGCTGACCCGGCCGCCGGTGAAGCGCAGCGCGGTCACCTCGGCGTGGTTGAGCACCACCGCGCCGGAGTCCACGGCGGCGCGCACCGTCATCACCGCCACCCGGGAGTCGTTCATCTGGTGGTCGCCGTACACGGCCACCGACCGCAGGCCCGCGGTGCGCAGCGCCGGCACCTGCTGGGCGGCGTGCGCGGCGGTGGAGACCCGGCCCATGCCGTCGCGGAAGGCGGAGAGCGCCGAGTAGAGGAACACCCCCGCACCGAGCTTGGGCGCGGAGTGGGGGCCGCCCTTGTAGACGGGGACGAAGAAGGTGAGCGGGTTGACCAGGTGGGGGGCCACGTCGGTGGCCAGCGCCCGGCGCTCCTTGTGGTTCTCGGCGACCAGCTTGACGGCGCCGGTCTGCAGATAGCGCAGACCGCCGTGGACCAGCTTGGAGGAGGCACTGGAGGTGGCACCGGCGAAGTCGCCCGCATCGACCATCGCGACCTTGAGTCCGGACTGTGCGGCGGTCCACGCCACCGCGGTGCCCAGGATGCCGCCGCCGATGACGAGCAGGTCGTAGGTGGTGCTGCTGAGGAGTTCGCGGGACTGGGCACGGGTCGCGGTGCGGCCCGCGCCCAGGGTCGGGATGGTGGCCATGGTGGTGTACGGCGGCCGGGCTTCGCGGGCCCGGTGCGCCGTGCCTCCTCTCGGGTTGCGGTGCGGCGCCTCCGGTCGGGGGTGCGGGGGCGACGCGGTTCGGGCGGCCGCGCCGGGCGTGCACGCGGTCCGCCGGGGTGCGGCCCGGGCCG
>NZ_LIQR01000027.1:653-2765 GCF_001418575.1 Peterkaempfera griseoplana | reverse complement strand
GTGGAGCGCCGCACCGGCGCCGGACTTCGAGGAACGGCTCCGGGCACGCTTCCCCCGGGTGCGCCGGCTGGACGTCCAGGTGGATCGGGGCGCCCCCGATGTCGTGTACCTGGCATCACAAGTGGAATGATCGCTGGGTAAGGTGTCGGGCTGTGCCGTCCCGATGAGGCGTGCGGTCCGGTTGTGCCCGGACCCTCTCCCGGGAGACACGACCTGTACATACGCTGCGCACGGTGGCCGCGATCCCCTCGTCGGCCACCCGCGGGACCGGAGCCCCACACTCCGGACCGCGCGGGCCGCGCGCGGCGGGCAGGCACGGCACCGTGGCTTGGAGCTGACGGAACGAGACGAGAGCAGGACCGGTGCTCCCCCGAGGGAGTTCCGGGACCCGCAGGCCCTGGGGGCGGTGGCGTGACCGTGACAGAGATGCAGCAGCAGGAGAACGGCAACCCGAGTGCACAGCGTCGGGTGCTGGTGGTCGAGGACGAACCCACGATCGCCGAGTCCATCGCGGCCCGGCTCGGCGCGGAGGGCTTCAAGGTCGCCGTGGCGCACGACGGCCCCAACGCCGTCGACTGCTTCCAGACCTGGCAACCGGATCTGGTGGTCCTCGATGTGATGTTGCCCGGATTCGACGGGCTGGAGGTGTGCCGCCGCATCCAGGCGCAGCGCCCCGTCCCGGTGCTGATGCTGACCGCCCGCGACGACGAGACCGACATGCTGGTCGGCCTCGGCGTGGGCGCCGACGACTACATGACCAAGCCGTTCTCCATGCGGGAGCTCGCCGCCCGGGTGAATGTGCTGCTGCGCCGCGTGGAGCGGGCGCAGCTGGCCGCCCGCACCCCGGCGACCGGCTCCATCCGCCTCGGCGACCTGGAGATCGACCATGTGCAGCGCCGGGTCCGGGTCGCCGGGTCCGACGTCCATCTGACCCCCACCGAGTTCGACCTGCTGGCCTGCCTGGCGCAGCAGCCGCGCGCGGTGCTCACCCGGGAGCAGCTGCTGGCCGAGGTGTGGGACTGGACGGACGCCTCCGGCACCCGCACCGTGGACAGCCATGTGAAGGCGCTGCGCCGGAAGATCGGCGCCAACTGGATCCGGACCGTGCACGGCGTGGGCTACGCCCTGGAGGCCCCCACCCCCTGACCGGGGGCGCGGGGCGGTGACCTGAGTGAGCTGGGGGCCGCGATGACGTACAGCGAACGGCTGGAGCAGGGCGGCCGCCGGCCGGGGCTGTTGGGCCGCGCCGCACGGCGGGTCTGGAGCGAGATCCGGCCGCTGGACCCGATGCGATCGGTGAAGGCCAAACTGGCCGTGCTGGTGATCGTCTCGGTGGTGGTCGCCAGCGGCATGGTGGTGATCGCCGTGCAGTCCGACACCCGGATCCGGGTGATCATGATCTTCTCGATGATCGCCTCGCTGCTCTTCATGCAGATGATCGCCAACGGCATGACCGCCCCGCTGCGCGACATGACGGCGGCCGCCAGGGCGATGGCGGCAGGGGACTACAGCAGGCGGGTCGAGGCCACCTCCCGGGACGAGGTGGGCGAGCTGGCCGTCACCTTCAACCGGATGGCCGCCGATCTGGAGGCCGCCGACCGCCACCGCCGCGAGCTGGTCGCCAATGTGTCGCACGAGCTGCGCACCCCCATCGCGGCGCTGCACGCGGTGCTGGAGAACGTGGTGGACGGGGTGGTGCGGCCGGATCCGGCCACCATGTCGGCCGCGCTGGAGCAGACCGAGCGGCTGGGGCGGCTGGTCGCCCACCTCCTGGACCTGTCGAAGATCTCCGACGGGGTGGTCCCGCTGGACGCCCGGGAGTTCGCCGTACAGCCGTTCCTGGCCGGGGTGCTGCGGGGTGTCACGGTGGACGGCTCCACCTCCGGCGGGGCCACCAAGCGGCGCGCCGACGTCACCCTGGACCTCCAGGTGGCGCCGGACGGGCTGACCGCGGTCGCGGACGCCGAGCGGCTCCACCAGGTGGTCGCCAACCTGGTGGACAACGCCTGCAAGCACAGCCCGCCGAACGGGACCGTCACCGTGCTGGCCAGCGCCGGACGGCAGCCCGGCGGGCTGGTCCTGGAGGTGCTGGACGAGGGCCCCGGCATCCCC
>NZ_LIQR01000027.1:0-639 GCF_001418575.1 Peterkaempfera griseoplana | reverse complement strand
TACCGGGCTGGGGCTGGCCATCGCGCGCTGGGCGGTCGATCTGCACGGCGGCGAGATCAGGGTGGCGGAGGCCGAGCGGGGTTGCCGGATCCTGGTCACCCTTCCGGGTGGCACCCCTGTGGACGTTTGACACAGAACCGGGACATTCACACGCCGCAGCATGCCGAGCGGCCAGAAGTGGCCGACCAATGGGGGATTATGTCCCGTTTGTCGGCGGTTGTCAGCCAAAGCGGAACCTCGCCCTTCCCATGCTTCGGCCGGTTCAACCACATGTTTCACGCCAAACTGACCTCGGCGGCTGTGATCTGGGCGACGACGGGCCCCCGGGAACTGCGCGATCACATGTCAGGGGCGTAGCCTTGTTCTCCGCTGTCCACCATCCCAAAAGGAAGCGGAAGAGGGCGGTTAGCGCCGTGTCGCCACAGTCCCCGAATACCTCCAACAGCTCGACCAGCTCTGCGGGCTTCGGCCCCAACGAATGGCTTGTCGACGAGATCTACCAGCAGTACCTCCAGGACCCGAACTCCGTAGACCGTGCCTGGTGGGACTTCTTCGCCGACTACAAGCCCGGTACCGAGGTGACTTCAGTGACCCCCCAGGCCGCGTCCCCGGCCCCTGCCCTGTCCCTTATACCCATCT
>NZ_LIQR01000269.1 GCF_001418575.1 Peterkaempfera griseoplana | reverse complement strand
GCGGGCCGCCCGGGCGCGGGCGCGGATCAGCGCGTCGTCCTCCCCGACATAGGTGTCGGCGAGGGCCGCACCCGCGAGCCCGAAGCCGGTGATGGCTGCCTCCGTCAGGGACCTGGCCGAAGCTGATGTCGATATTTCCAGCCACAGGTTACTGGCCGTCCCGGGAACCGCGTCCGACGGCGGCACGTTGGTGCTGTACGAGGGCGAACGGCCCCCGTGAGTGCGGTCGGCGGAGTCCGGCCGCACAGAGTGCACAGACAGGCTTTATCCGGAACTGACGGGCGAGGCGGATATGGTGGTGGCCCTGCTGGGCAGAAGAGCCGACCGAGGAGGTGTGGCTGAGGGCGGCGCCCCTGTGCGGCGGCACTTCCGCAGCACCACAGCGTCGGCCCGTACGCCGGAGCCCGTGATGAACCAGCCTGTGCACACCCCCGACGAGCCGTCCGCCGACCCGCAGCCGGCAGCCACGGCCGCCTTCATCCAGGGGGCCGACGCGCAGAGCTGGACTCCGCCCACCTGGGAGGAGATCGTCCAGGCGCACAGCGCCCGGGTCTACCGGCTCGCCTACCGCCTCACCGGCAACCAGCACGACGCCGAGGACCTCACCCAGGAGGTCTTCGTCCGCGTCTTCCGGTCGCTCTCCACCTACACCCCCGGCACCTTCGAGGGCTGGCTGCACCGGATCACCACCAATCTCTTCCTGGACATGGTGCGCCGGCGCCAGCGGATCCGCTTCGACGCCCTCGGTGAGGACGCCGCCGAGCGGCTGCCCAGCCGTGAGCCCAGCCCGGCGCAGCACTTCCACGACAACCACTTCGACGCCGATGTGCAGCAGGCGCTGGACACCCTGGCCCCGGAGTTCCGGGCCGCGGTGGTGCTCTGCGACATCGAGGGGCTGTCCTACGAGGAGATCGCCGCCACCCTGGGCGTCAAGCTCGGCACCGTCCGCAGCCGTATCCACCGCGGGCGCTCGCATCTGCGGTCCGCCCTCAAGCACCGTGCCCCGGGCACCGCCCCGGGCCGGGTGCGGCGCGGCGGTTCGGGCGACACCGCGCCGGCCGCCGCCGCGGCGGCAGGACCCGCCCCGTCCGGCGACCGGGGGCGGTCGTGAGCGCAGAGCGCTACACCGGTTCGGGGCGCCGCGGCAGGATCCAGTCGGTCGGCAAGGACGGCGCAGGCCCGGAGGAGCCGCAGAGCATCGCCTCGGTGGTGGCGCTCACCAATGTGGGCACCGGCCCCGCGGCCGAGCAGTCCGTCGAGGAGCACCACCTCGGCGAGCGGCTGGCGGGCTTCGTCGACGGCGAGCTGGACCATGATCTTCGCGACCGGGTGCAGGTGCATCTGGCCACCTGCCCCGACTGCCTCGCCGAGGCCGAGGACGCACGGTCGGTCAAGCAGCTGCTCGCCGAGTCGGTCACTCCTGAGCCGTCCGCCTTGCTGCTGGGCCGCCTGCTGGCGATCGGCGCGGACCGTCCGGACGGCGGCGACAGCACCTTCGGCGGCAGCAGCCGGCTGGACGGCGGATCCTTCGGCCGCGGCGCGGGCGGCGGCCCCTTCGGCGGCGGCGCGGCCTTCGGCAACGGCGCCCTGGGCGCGGCGGCACCGCTGCCGGGCCTGGACCCCCGGGCGGCCCAGGCCGGACCGCTGGTGGAGCTGCGGACGTCCACCCGGCTGCGCACCATGGTGGCCCCTCCGGACGGGCGCCCCGCGGGTACGGCGGTGGAGCGTTCGCCGCGGCCCTCGGCGGCCCGCGGCCGCCGCTTCGCCTTCGCCGCCGCGGCGGCGGGTGCCTTCTCGGTCGCGGCGGTGGCCCTGAGCGGCCTGGGTGCGCTCGGCGGTGTGGACACCACCACCGACGAGCCCTACGGCTCCAGCGTCAGCCCGGTCGCCGACACCGGCTCGGGCAACGGCGAGATCTCCCCGCTGAACGCACCGGTGCGGGTGCCGATCAGGGCCGGATACCCGGTCTCGGTCCCGGCCCAGCTGCCCGACTTCATCAGCGCCTCCCCCGGCAGCCCGGGCGCCACCCCCTCCCCGCTGGCCACGGCCGGCCGCTCCGCCGAGCGGTAGCCGCGGCCGCCCCCGCGGACCGGTCCCTGCGACCGGGTGTCGGGGCGGGGGGCGAGGCTGGTTGAATCGTGGGGCGGCCGCCGCGGGCCGCGGTGCCTACAGGGGAGCAGCAGTACGCATGAGCTCGACGGAAGACCGGGCAGGGCTGACCACCGGTGCACCGCAGTGGTGGAGCCACCCCGACCGTCCCGCGGCCGCCGACCCCGGACCCGGCTCCGTGCCCGGGGAATCCGGCGCCGGGACCCTGGCCGAGGGAGACCGGCCCCACGGTGACGAGCCCCGTCCTGCGGCGCCCGTGGCGACCCCGGGGGTCGCCACCGCCGTCCGGGAGCGGCCGCTGCCGCAGTGGGACCCCTGGGGTCCGCCCTCAGCGGGCGGTGCCGGGTTCGACGGCTGGGCCGCCCCGCCGCCGCCCGCAGGGCCGCGGCGCACCGGCCCGCTGGTGGTCGGCGCGGTGCTGCTCGCCCTGTTCGCCGGGACCGTCGGCGGCGGCATCGGCGCCTTTCTGCAGGACCGCGGCACGGGCGGGCACATCAGCCTGCCGCAGATCTCCGACACCGCCGTGGGCCGGGCTCCGGACAGCGTCGCGGGCATCGCCCACGCCACGCTGCCGGGTGTGGTGTACATCCACGTCAAGGGCCCCGCGGCGGAGGGCACCGGCACCGGGTTCGTGCTGGACACCAAGGGCCGCATCCTCACCAACAACCATGTGGTCTCCCCGGCGGCCTCCTCCGGCACCATCACCGTCACCTTCAACAGCGGCCAGACCCGCAGGGCCACGGTGGTGGGCCGGGACGCCGGGTACGACCTGGCGGTGATCCGGGTCAGCGGGGTCTCGGGGCTGCGGCCGCTCACCCTGGGCGACTCCGACGGGGTGCAGGTCGGCGACCCGGTGGTGGCGATCGGCGCGCCCTTCGGCCTGGAGGGCACCGTCACCTCCGGCATCATCAGCGCCACCCACCGCCCCATCACCGCAGGCGGCGAGGGGGACAGCGACGGCGTCTCCTATGTGGACGCGCTGCAGACCGACGCCCCGATAAACCCCGGCAACTCCGGCGGCCCGCTGATGGACGCGCGCGGCCGGGTGATCGGCATCAACTCCGCCATCCGCTCCGCGTCCGGCGGCACCGGCGATCCGCTGGAGGCCGACAAGCAGGCCGGCAGCATCGGCCTGGGGTTCGCCATCCCGGTGAACGAGGCCCGCCGCGTCGCCGAGCAGCTGGTGAACGACGGCAAGGCGGTGCACCCCGTGATCGGGGTGACCCTGGACATGCGGTTCACCGGTGACGGCGCCAAGGTGCTCACCCGGTCCGGTTCCTCCGGCGGTGCCCCGGTCACTCCGGGCGGGCCCGGCGACCGGGCGGGGATCAGGCCCGGCGATGTGATCGTCTCCGCCGACGGGCGGCCGGTGCACGACGGCGACGAACTGGTGGTGCTGATCCGCAGCCACCGGCCGGGTGACACCGTTCAGCTGGTGGTGAAGCGGGGGTCCGCCCGGCACACTGTGAAGGTCAGGCTGGACGGTGCCTCCGGGGGCTGACCGGGTGGTGCCCGGCCCATGTTTGCCACCGCTTAACCATGGGGCCTGCCCGGTACCGGCACCAGGCCATTACCCTGGTGAGCAGTCGCCGTCGTGCCCATACGTCGTCCAGCTGCAGGGAGTCCCGGGTGTTCAATGACATAGGCCTGCCCGAGATGCTGGTGCTCATCGTCATCGCGGTGATCGTCTTCGGGCCCGACAAGCTGCCCAAGGTCATTCAGGACACCATGGCGTTCATCCGCAAGGTGCGCTCCTTCGCCGACAACGCCAAGGCCGACATCCGCAAGGAGCTCGGCCCGGAGTTCAAGGACTTCGAGTTCGAGGACCTCAACCCCAAGACGTTCGTCCGCAAGAATCTGCTGGGCGGCGACGAGCTGGGGCTCAAGGAGATCCGCAACGGCTTCGACCTGAACCTGGACGCGGACGACGAGCCGGCTCCGGTGCCGCACCGCACGGCCGGGGGCACGGTGGACATGACCAAGGGCGGCGGCGACCTGCCGTCCGGGGAGCGCCCGCCGTTCGACCCGGACGCCACCTGAGCCGGGCGCAGTACCCGCCACTCCGAAAACACCCGGTTCCACGACACGCCGGGAGGGCGGCACCGCCGTCGCTATCCTATTTTCTGCCCTGATGCATCGTCTGTGACTGCGGGGCCCGGCGCACCGCGCGCCGGAGCGGTGACAGGTCGTCTGAGGAGGCCCAGGATGGACACGACGAGTCGTGCAGCGGGAGCGGCACCGGCGGCCGCACTCGACGGCTTTCTGGCGGCGGACTTCCCCTGGTACGGCCTGGACGACGGCTGGACCGGGGCGCGCTGGCTGATGCAGGTGGGGGCGGTGGCCGAGGGCTCGGTCGACTACGGTTCGGTCGGCCACGGCGACGAGCCCGCCGCCCGCCAGTACGAGGGGGTGCCGGACACCCGCCGCTTCGTCGTCGTGGTGACGGTCGCCCGCCGCCCGGTGCGGCGCAGCGTCGACGGCACCGGGGTGCTGGAGGCCACCTCCGCCTCCTCCGCGGCGTGGCTGGCCGGCTCGGGGCTGCTCTCCGCCACCTGGCCCGGGCAGCTGGACCGCTCCCTGCGGCAGGACTGGCTGGACCAGCAGACCGCCATCGCCTGGGATCTGGCCGACGACCTGGACGGCCCCAACTGGTCCTCGCTGAACCTGCCGGTGGCCGGCGCCCCCAAGGACTTCCGCTACCGCGAGTCCGAGTACGGCTGGGTGCTGGCCGGGGAGGCTCCCGGGGTGCTGCTGGGCGCCTACGGACGGGGCATCAGCGCCTACGGTCTCGGCTTCGCCCCGGTCCCGGACATCGTCCGCTACACCGAGCCGCGCCCGGCCGGAGCCACCGCGCTCGGCTTCTCCTCCTGACACGGCCGCAGGGCCCCGCATGGCTCGGCCATGCGGGGCCCTGCGCCGTGAGCGCCCGGGCGTGGCGCCCGGAACGGGTCGCTCAGAACTTGTTGCGCGGGGTGAGCCCGAGGGAGAGCCCCGCCAGGCCCCGCTCACGGCGGCCCAGCTTGCCGGCGACGGCGCGCAGCGCCTCACCGGCGGGGGAGTCCGGGTCGGAGAGGACGACCGGCTTGCCCTCGTCGCCGCCCTCGCGGAGCCGGATGTCGATCGGGATGGCACCCAGCACCGGCACCTCGGCGCCGGTGGCCCGGGTCAGCGCCTCGGCCACGGTCCGGCCGCCGCCGGTGCCGAAGACGTCCACCATCTCGCCGCAGTGCGGGCAGGGCATGCCGGACATGTTCTCGATCACGCCGACGATCTTCTGGTGGGTCTGCAGGGCGATGGTGCCGGCCCGCTCGGCGACCTCCGCGGCGGCCTGCTGCGGGGTGGTGACGATCAGGATCTCCGCGTTGGGGACCAGCTGGGCCACCGAGATGGCGATGTCGCCGGTGCCGGGCGGCAGGTCCAGCAGCAGCACGTCCAGGTCGCCCCAGTAGACGTCCGCCAGGAACTGCTGCAGTGCGCGGTGCAGCATCGGGCCGCGCCACACCACCGGGGCGTTGCCGGGGGTGAACATGCCGATGGAGATCACCTTCACGTCGTGCGCCGACGGAGGCATGATCATGTTCTCGACCTGGGTCGGCCGGCCCTCCACACCCAGCATCCGCGGCACGCTGTGGCCGTAGATGTCGGCGTCCACCACGGCCACCTTGAGCCCGTCGGCGGCCAGCGCCGCGGCCAGGTTGACGGTCACCGAGGACTTGCCGACGCCGCCCTTGCCGGACGCCACCGCGTACACCCGGGTCAGCGAGCCGGGCTTGGCGAACGGGATCTCCCGCTCCGCCGTGCCGCCGCGCAGCATGGTGGAGAGCTCACGGCGCTGCTCGTCGCTCATCACGTCCAGCTCGACCTCGACGCCGGTGACGCCGGGGACGCGTCCCACCGCCTCGGTGACACGGCTGGTGATGGTGTCCCGCATCGGGCAGCCCGAGACGGTGAGCCAGACGGCGACGCGCACCGCGCCCCCGTCGCCGATCTCCACCGATTTCACCATGTTCAGCTCGGTGATGGGGCGGTGGATCTCCGGGTCCTGGACGGTCGCCAGCGCACCGCGTACGGACTCCTCGAGTGCCGTCGCGCCGCCGGCCGCGCCCTGCGTCTCATTGGCCATGCACCGATGGTACGGCGCCTGCGGCGACCCCCGACCAGCCGGTAGCGTGCGGCGGGTCACACCGGGCGCCCGGATGCGGCTCAGACGTCCTCGACCCGGGGGGCCAGCTCCCTGCGCTGCTCCTCCAGCTCCTTCAGCAGCGCCTGCAGCTCGGAGCGGAGGAAGTCCCGGGTGGCCACCTCGCCCAGGCCCAGGCGCAGCGCGGCGACCTCCCGGGTGAGGAACTCGGTGTCGGCGATGTTGCGCTCGCTGCGTGCCCGGTCCTGCTCCATGTTGACCCGGTCCCGGTCGTCCTGCCGGTTCTGCGCCAGCAGGATCAGCGGTGCGGCGTACGACGCCTGCAGGGACAGCGCCAGGGTGAGGAAGATGAAGGGGTACTGGTCGAAGCGGAGCGGGCTGGGTGCCAGGCTGTTCCAGCCGATCCAGACGACCACCACCACTGTCATCCAGACGATGAAGCGGCCCGTCCCCAGAAAACGTGCGATCTGCTCCGACAGCCGCCCGAAGGCCTCCGGGTCGTACGCGGGCAGCCGCACCCAGGCCCGCCGGCCGCTGCGCGGCTGGTCCAGCCGGATCCGCCGGCGCTCCTCCCGCTCGCCCACCCGGGCCGCGGCCATCTGGCCGGGGGAGCCGGCGCCCTCGCGGATCCGCAGCTCCCGGAGTTCCCGCAGTTCCCGCAGCTCGCTCTGGAGCCGGGAGCGGCCCTCGTCCCGGTCCCGGCGGCCCCGTCCGCCGCGCTCACCGTCCACCGCCGGTCACCTCCTCGTGCGGCAGGTCCTCGCCGTGCACGGTGTACTCCCGCCAGTCGTCCGGCAGCAGGTGGTCCAGGACGTCGTCCACCGTGACCGCGCCCAGCAGGTGGTCGGCGTCGTCGACCACGGGCGCGGCCACCAGGTTGTAGGTGGCCAGATAGCTGGTGATCACCGGCAGCGGGGTGTCGGGCGGCAGCGGGTCCAGATTGCGGTCGACGATCGAGCCGACCAGGGTGTACGGCGGCTCCCGCAGCAGCCGCTGGAAGTGCACCATCCCCAGGTAGGTGCCGGTGGGGGTCTCGTTGGGCGGCCGGCAGATGTAGACCTGCGCGGCGAGCGCCGACTTCTGGTCCGCGACGCGCACCCGGGCCAGTGCGTCGGCCACGGTGGCGTCCGGCTCCAGCACGATCGGCTCGGTGGTCATCAGACCGCCGGCGGTGTTCTCCTCGTAGCTCAGCAGACGGCGTACCGGCTCGGCCTCCTCCGGCTCCATCAGCCGCAGCAGCCGCTCGGCCTCGTCGTCCGGCAGTTCGGAGAGCAGGTCGGCGGCGTCGTCCGGGTCCATCGCCTCCAGGATGTCCGCGGCCCGTTCGTCCTTGAGCTTGCCGATGATCTCCACCTGGTCGTCCTCGGGCAGCTCCTCCAGGACGTCCGCGAGCCGCTCGTCGTCCAGCGCCGCCGCCACCTCGGCGCGGCGCTTGGCCGACAGATGGTGCAGCACATTGGCCAGGTCGGCGGCGCGCAGCTGCTCGAAGGTGGCCAGCAGATTGGCCGCGCCCTGGCCCTCCTCGGTCAGCGAGAAGCCGGTGACCGAGGACCAGTCGACGGTGAGGGTCTCGCCCCGGCGGCGGAGCCGGCCCGCCTTGCCGCGCTGGACGAAGATCTTGCTGATCTCCCACTCCCGCAGCCGGGTCTGCACCATCCCCACGTCCAGGACGGTGACCTGCTCCCCGCTGGCGGTGAGGGTGACCCGGCGGTCCAGCATCTCGCCCACCACCAGGGTCTCGGTGGCCCGCTGTTCGAAGCGCCGCATGTTGATCACACCGGTGGTGAGCACCTGGCCGGACTCCAGGCTGGTCACCCGGGTCATCGGCAGGAAGATCCGGCGGCGGCTCACCACCTCCACGACCAGGCCCAGCACCCGGGGCGGTCTGCCGCCCAGGCGCAGGGAGACCACGACGTCACGCACCCGGCCCACCTGGTCGCCGTTGGGGTCGAAGACCGCCGTGCCGGAGAGGTGGGAGATGAAGACCCGGTTGGCTGAACCTGGCATGGCCTCCTCGGTCTCCTTACTGGCTGCCCGGTCTGCCCGCTCTGCGTGCCCGCACCGCGCGCCTGCCCCCGCGCGCCGTTGTGCAGCCCAGGCTACCCGGGCGTCTTCGCGCGGGCCCGCCGGGTGGCCCGCCGCGTGTGGCTCCGGCAAGCAGGCCGCGCAGGTCCGGTGAAGGGCCGCCTCCGGGGCCCCGCGAGCGGAACCTGCGGTGCCGGGTCCCGCGTACGCTGCGGTAGCTTGCTGGCGTCCCGCCGGCCCCGACTCCAGGAGGAACCTGCCGATGCACCGCACCGCCGCCCTGGGGACGGTCTGCGCGGTCGTCGCGCTGGCCGCCGGCTGCTCCGGCCCGCCGCCCGACCCGGACGCGGGGACCAACGGCATCGGCCGGCAGGCCCCGGACGTCATCGCGGCCAAGGCGCGGGCGGCCGCCCTCGGCGCCTCCTCGGTGCACCTGTCCGGCACGGTCGTCAGCGCGGGGGCCACCTACCGGCTGGACATGCGGCTGAAGTCCGGCGGCGGCACCGGTGAGGTGGTCAGCGGCGCCCGCACCTTCGAACTGCTGCGGGTCGGCTCCCAGCTCTACGTCAAGGGTGACGCCGCGTTCTACAGCGAGGCCTCGTCGGGCACCTCGTCGGCGGGCTCGGACTCCACCGCGGCCTCGGCCAAGCTGCAGGGGAAGTACGTCAGGGTGCACTCCACCGACCCGTCGTACCGTCAGCTGTCCGTCTTCACCGACAAGGCGGCGCTGCTGGGCAGCGTCACCGATCTCGGCGGTCCGGCCCGCAAGGCGGACTACCGGCGGATCGACGGTCTGCGGACGGTCGCGGTCACCACGGACGGCGGCAGCACCGTGCGGGTCTCCCTCCAGGGCACCCCGTTCCCGGTCGAGGTGGACCGTCCGGGGAACGCCGGCACCCTCACCCTCAGCGAGTACGGCAGGGACTTCACCGTGACGCCCCCGCCCGCCGGTCAGGTGCTGGACTTCGGTACCGGCTCCGCCACCGCCGGCAAGGGCTGACCGGGCGCCCGGCCGCTCGGGCGTCGTCCGGCCGTCAGACCTTGCGGCGGCGCAGCAGCAGCTTGGGGAGCCCGGCCGGGGCGGGCCGGCGGGTGGTGGCCGGGGAGGGCATCGGCGGCGCGGCGTGCGAGCCGTCCGGCATCGCCCCGGGGTGCTCGTCGGACGGACCGGCCGGCTCCAGGCGCAGCACCCGGCACTCCCGGGCCCAGCGGTCGGCGATGGTGTCGGTGTCGGGGGCGTTCAGCCGCTTGCCCTTGAGTTCCTCCACCGCGGCCAGCCAGGCCTCGCCGCCCGGCGCCAGCTGCACCACGCGCGCCTGCCAGCGCACCAGCCGGCCGCCCTTGTCCTTGCTGCGGACCGTCACGGCCGCCCGCTGCCCGTCCGCGAGCCCGTGCAGGGGCTGTTCGCCGCCGTCCCCGACGACCACCACCGCGCCGTCCTGCCAGGCGTGCCAGAGCGGGCGGCTGGGGGCGCCGGTGCCGTCCCGGTCGTCCGCCGTCACCCAGAGCAGTCCTGACTTCTTGGCGGACTCCTCCACCAGGGCGGGGTCGAAGAGTTCCTCGGCCGTCGGGGCGGGTGCGGCAGCAACACGGTCCATGCCGCACAGCGTACGGTGCACACCCGGTGCGATCGAGCCTCGTGCCCGCTCCGCGGACCGGACGACAGTGGTGTGGCGGTGATTGGGCCCTTACATTGGGAGCGACCGCCTTCCCCACGCACAGCATCGAGGAGCACCGTGCCCGGCCGGCCCGACACCGCACCCACCACTCCGGCCGGAGCCCCGGCGGCGCCGCCGGCGGACGGCCTCCCAGGGCACCCGCAGCCGGCCGCCGTCACCCACCCGCACCGGCTGCCGATGACGGACCTGCTGCTGCTCGCCGTCTCGGTGGGCGGCATCTCCCTCTCCGCGCCGCTGATCAGCGCCACCGCCGCGCCGGCCCTGGCCATCGCCTTCTGGCGGAACACCATGGCGGTGGGCGCCCTCGCCCCGTACGCCCTGCTGCGGCACCGCGCCGAACTGCGCGGCATCGGCCGCCGCGCGCTGCTGCTGACCCTCGCCGCCGGCCTGCTGCTCGCCCTGCACTTCGCGCTCTGGCTGCCCAGTCTGCACATGACCTCGGTGGCCTCCTCCACCGCACTGGTCACCACCACCCCGCTGTGGGCCACCCTGATCATGCGGCTGCGCGGCCACCGCGCCCCCGCGGCGGTGTGGATCGGCACCGGTGTCGCCTTCACCGGTGTGCTGGTGCTGACCGGGGTGGACCTCTCGCTCTCCCTGCGGGCCCTGTCCGGCGACGCCCTGGCGCTGGCCGCGGGGCTGGCGGCGGCCGGCTATCTGCTGCTGGGCGCCGAGGTCCGCCGTACGGTCTCCACCACCGCGTACACCCTGCTCTGCTACGCCACCACCGCCCTGCTGCTGCTGGTCGCGGTGCTGGTCTCCGGTACCGCGCTGCACGGCTGGGACGCGGGCACCTGGTGGAAGCTGGTGCTGCTCACCGCCACCGCGCAGCTGCTGGGTCACTCGCTCAGCAACCGGGTGGTGCGCACCCTGGGGCCGTCGGTGACCTCCACCGCGATCCTGCTGGAGACACCCGGCGCCGCCCTGATCGCCGCCGTCTGGCTGGGCCAGCTGCCCCCGGCCGCCGCCTATCCCGCGGTGGTGCTGATCCTGGCCGGCCTGGTGCTGGTGATCCGTACCAACCGCCGCGGCTGACCAGGAGCGCGGACCGGCCCCCGGGTCCGCCGACCCGGCGTCAGAGCCAGCCGTTGCGGCGGAAACCGCGGTACATCATGCAGCAGACCACCGCGATGCCCACCAGCACCGCCGGGTAGCCGTACTGGGACTTGAGCTCCGGCATGTGCTCGAAGTTCATCCCGTAGACACCGGTGATCATGGTGGGCACCGCGAAGATGGCCGCCCAGGCGGTGATCTTGCGCATGTCCTCGTTCTGGGCCACCGAGACCTGCGCGAGATTGGCCTGGAGCAGCGAGTTGAGCAGCTCGTCGAAGGCGGACACCTGCTCGTTGACCCGCGCCAGGTGGTCGGCGACATCGCGGAAGTACTTCTGGATGTCCGGGTCCACCAGCCGCATGGGACGCTCCGAGAGCAGCTGCATCGGGCGCAGCAGCGGGCCGGCCGCCCGCTTGAACTCCAGCACCTCACGCTTGAGCTGGTAGACACGGCCGATGTCGGCGCTCTTGCCGCTCCGGGTGGCGAAGACGTCGAACTCCACCTCGTCGACGTCGGTCTGCAGCTCGTCCACCACCGCCAGGTAGTCGTCGACCACCTGGTCGGAGATGGCGTGCAGCACGGCGGAGGGGCCCTTGGCCAGCAGCTCGACGTCCTCCTCCAGCCGGCGGCGCAGCGCTTTCAGCGAGCCGTGCTCACCGTGCCGCACGGTGATCACGAAGTCCTTGCCGGTGAAGACCATCACCTCACCGGTGTCCACCACCTCGCTGGTGGGGGTGAGCTGGTCGTGCTCCACGTACCTGATGGTCTTGAAGACGGCGAAGAGCACGTCGTCGTACCGCTCCAGCTTGGGCCGCTGGTGGGCGTGGACGGCGTCCTCCACCGCCAGGGGGTGCAGCCCGAAGCGCTTGGCGATGCCCTCGAACTCCGCCTCGGTGGGCTCGTGCAGCCCGATCCAGACGAAGCAGTCGGCGTCGGTCGGCTCACTGTTGGCCAGCCGCACCCGGTGCACCGCCTCGCGCGGCGAGCAGCTGTCGCCGACGCGCTTGCCGGCGCGGTACACGGCGCAGTCCACCACTGCGCTGGGGGTCGGCTCGGAGAGGCTGCCGTCGTAGGCGGCGCCGGGGCGGCGGCGGTGCGGGCGGACGACGGCGCGCAGGTCGCGGATCATCGACATGGCGGACTCCTTCACGGGCAGGGCCGTCGACTGCCGGCGGGGCGGTGGGTCGCCCCAGCGGTGTGCCGGAGTGCGGCGGCGGGGAACGCCTGGCGGTGGCGCCGGGGAGGTGAGGAACCGTCACGGCGCCCGGGGCGGCGCTCTCCCGTCCGGTGGTACGTGCCCGGAGAAAACACGATCCGCTACTGCCTCGGAGCGCAGGACGGGGGCCTGAGCACTCCCGATCCGGGAGGAGGAACACATCGGGGCGCGAGCCTTGGGGGGCTCAGCTGCCAACCGTGGTTCGGTTGCTGTCAGGTCCTCAGATCCGAGGAGGGCGGCCGCAGGGCACCGGTACGGGAGAGCTGCCGGTACTGCACGGTCGGCTGGTATCCACCCGCAACCACCTCCCTCGGCCGGTCCCCGCTGGGGGAAAGCCTCGTCCCTCACCGCGCGCGGCGCGCGCCATACTGCGTCCGCCGGCGGAAATGCCGTCGTGGGGTTTCACCCGCGCCCCGGCCGGGTAGGCCGTGGTGCATCGACCCCGCCAGGGGTCCCTGCGGCATGTCCGCTTTCGCGGGCCAGCGACCCACCATAGCAGGCGAGGCGTGCAGCGCGCCGCAGGACGGCCGCAACGGCCCTCCCTCAGTCTGCCCGATAACCTCGCATGCATGGCCCCTCATGACCCAGGCTTTGCCGGCGCAGGCCCCGACCCGCTCTCCCGCGAGGCGGTGCTCGCCGCGGTGGAGGCCAGGTTGCTCACCACATTCGGGGAGCCCGGCGGCAGGGCGGCCGTCACCTTCCTCGGCGCCGACCGCATCGAGGTGCTGCGGTTCGGCCCCGGGGCCGGGGCCGGCGCGGCGGACTCCGCAGTGGTCCGTTACGCCACCCTCGGCATGGCCGCCGCACCGATGGCCGATCCGCTGAGCCCGGTCGCGGATCCGCACCGGGGCCCGCGCGCGGAGCTGGTGCTCTCGGTGCGCGGCGGTTGTGACGGCGTACTGCGCGCGCTGGCGACCCTGGCGGCGTCACCGCAGGTGGAGGGGCTGGTGGTGGCCCCGGGGGCGTCGCTGGACCTGGGCGCCCCGCTGTGGGAGGGGGCGCCGTTCCAGTCGGTGCTGGTGGCCGAACCGGGCGGTCTGGTGGCGGATCTGGAGCTGCCGGAGCCCGCCGA
>NZ_LIQR01000268.1 GCF_001418575.1 Peterkaempfera griseoplana | reverse complement strand
GAGCAGCTGGTCGTCGGGGAACTGGATGTACGGCAGTTCCGGCAGGCCGAGGTGCGGGGCGATCCATTCGTTGGCCTCGTGCATCCAGGTGGTGCACCACACGAGGTCGAACGGCAGCGCCTGCAGCGCCGGGCCGTGGGCGGGGTTCAGCCACACGCGGAGCGGCTTCACGTAGGCCGGGGGCTTGTGGTGGCGGGCGACCCACGAGCCGGTCTTCATCCGGTGGGTCTGGTAGCCCTCGGGCCTCCGGTGGGGCTTGGCCGCGTAGGGGTTGAGGGGTCCGTCGATGTCGATCAGGAGAAGAGGGCGGGTCACTGGTCGGGCTCCATCCAGCCGACCGGGAGGTCAGGGGCAATGGTGATGCCGCTGAGCACCAGGTCCTCCGCGTGTTCGGCGTAGCAGTTCGCCTCGGCTTCCAGCCACCGCCCGGGCAACCGCGCTGCGGTGAGACCGGTGGCTTCAAGGATCGGGGCGAGGGGGACGCCAATGCTGCGGGCGATGTGCCAGCCGACGACCACGACGTGGGCCTGGTCGCCTTCGACGGCGCGGACTTCGACGGGGGTGGGGAAGCGTGCGTCCGCGCGGTTGCCGGTCACCGCTGCGCCTCGGGGGTCTCGTCGTCGGGCCAGACGATCCGGGGCTCGACCTTGGTCGCGCGGCCGTCGCGGACGACGACCCGCCACAGGTCGCCGGCCTCCTCGCCTTCGCAGTTGAGGCGGCCGGTGAACTTGTGGCCGGGGAAGGCGTCGACTGCGGCCTGGACGTCGCCGAGGAGGCCGTCGGCTCGGTACTCGCTGATCTCGCGCATGACCAGGGCGGAGGCCGTCCGGCGGAGCAGGGGGCCGTCCGGGGTGTCCACGGTCTCCTCGTCGACGCGCAGGACGACGTCGGAGTCGCGCCAGTTGTCGGATGCGAACCGACTGCCCTGGAACTCGCGCCAGGTGAGGGGCGGGGTGATGGCGAACCCGCCGGTGACGTGGGTGGTGTAGCTCATGACTGGTCTTCTCCCGGGTTCGTGGTCTCGGCCGACCGAGCGGTGCGCTCGGCGGTGAGTGCGCGTTCCCGCCACCGCTGCTTGCCGCCCTGCTGCCGCTCGACCTCGCGGCGGAGGTTCGGGATGGTGGTGCGCTCGGCGAACTCCAGGGCCCTGCGGGCCTTGTCCAGGGACCGCAGGACGCCGCTGCTCTCCTTCTGCAGGTGCTGCATCTGGACGCGCTGGAGCTCCAGCTCGGCGCGGAGCTTCTCGGCGGGGTCGTCGCTGTCGGCGCAGCGGGTGAGGGCGGACTGGAGGCGGCGGACCTCGTCGACGAGGCGGGGAACGTCGCGGTGGGCGTGGACGGCGAACTCGGCGTTCTCCTCGGTCATGTACGAGGGGGTGCCGCCGATGGCGTCGTCGCTGTCGAAGACCGCGACGACGGTGGGGCCGTCGCCGTCGATGCGGTAGCGGCAGATGTTCTCGGGGTCGGTGACGAGGTGCCAGCCGCGTTCGGCGGCGGCGTGGCGCTGCTCGACCTCGGTGAGGTACTGCTCGTCGAGGGGCATAGGGGTGCTCCTTGCTGGTGTGGGCCCGCGGGTCAGCGGCGGGCGAGGAGGGCCGGGCCGACTCCGACCCACCGGGGGTGCTGGTCGGCGGGGCGGCGGGGCTGGCCGGTCATGTCGCAGGCCGCGTCGAGGAGCTGGCGGGCCTTGTCGCGGTCCTCGTGGGACGCCCGTCGACCAGCGGCGACGTCCTCCTGGATGGGCCGCAGCGGATGCACCTGGATGTCGATGCGGCCGCGGGTCCGGTGGGTGCAGTGCCGGGTGGTGATGGCGAGCCAGTCGACGGCGTCGAGGCCGCCGGCGCGGGCGTCGTGGTCGATGCGGTTCCCGAGGGGTTCGCCGCTGGCGGTCCAGGCGTACCAGACGCGGGCGCCGCCGTCGGGGCGGTGGAAGACGATCCACAGCAGGGTCTCGGGGTCGTAGTCGTCGGCGATGCTGTTGACGAGGGCGTACTCGACGGGGGCCTGGTCGCTGGTGGGACGTAGCAGCGTGGCGGTCATGGTGCTGGTCCCCCTGGGGGTGGGTTTGTGGCGGTGTGCTGATGCTGGTGGTGTTCTGGCCGTCGGGTGGGTGGGTTGGTGGAGGTCCCCACGAAGGGGCGAAGGGTCAGGCCGCGGTGTCGGCGACACCGGGGTGGCATGCGGGGCACGGGGCCTTGTCGTCGTTGGGCAGGCGGATGAAGCGGAAGGCGGGGTTGGTGCGGGCGGCGGTGGAGCCGTCGCCGCAGTCGCCGCACCAGGGCGGCAGGCCGGACGTGGCTGCCGGTGGCTGGGTGGTGCGGCGCCAGGTGTCGGCGAGCTCGCCGAGGTCGTTGGCGGCCTTGCGCCACCAGGCGGGGCTGCGGGGGTGGTGCTGTTGGTGCACCCAGGCGATGAAGGCGGTCTCCTGGTCGGGAGGTACGGCGCCGCTCGCGCGTACGGCCCTCTGGGCTGCCGTGGGCCTCTCCTGCGGCGTACTGATCTCTCTCTCGGTGCCGGATGTGGCTGTAGGCAGCTGGGCTGGTTGGTCAGGCGTGTGCGGAGAGAGAGTCTTCTTCCCGCTGGTGTTCTTGGAACTGATCTTCTTATGCGGTGGATTCACCGACGACGGGTGAGCCGACGACGGAAAATCCGACGACGGGCCCGACCTGCGAGCATCCCGCACCTCCGGGCAACTGACGTCTCCGTCCTCCCACGGGGCCGTCGCCATCGCGGGCAGCTCATCAGGCATGTCGGTGATCTCGTAGACGGCATCACCCAACCTGCCGGTCTCCGGGTCTCGCTCCTGGCGACGGTGGAGGTAGCCATACGTCTCAAGCTCGGCCAGCGCCGACCGGATCGCGTCGCGCCCTTCGGGTCCCGCCGCGACCAGGCTGGGGATGGAGATGCCGAAGCCGTCCCGGTGAGTGGAGATCTCGCCGAGGAGTCCGCGAGCGCGGCGGCTCAGCCGTCGGTCCCGCAGGGCGGCGTTGTGCAGCATGGTGAAGTTCCGGCCGATGACATCCGCCGCCATGGGGCCGCGCTTGATGCGCCCCGCGTAGCTCACCTGTCACCGCTGCTCGTGACCGGCTGCGCAGCTGCATCGACTGCTGCCATGATGAATCAGCTCCTTCGCACCCTTTCCGGCCTGAGAAACCGGGGGTGCCGAGTTTGGCGGCCCCGCTCCGGCGGGGCCGTTCTGCTGACTGGGTCAGCCGTCACTCTGGGTCGGGTCCGGCTGGCCAACCGTGCGGACGAGGACGTTGACTGGGGTGCCGTAGGCGGCGGAGATGGCCATAGCGGCTTCGAGTGAGGGGGCGCGGCGGCCGCTGAAGAGGTGGGAGAGGGTGGTCTCGTGGAGGCCAGTGCGGGCGCTGATGTCGCGTCCGGTGGTGTCGCCGTGGGCGGCGGCTGCGGCGCGGACGACGTCGGCTCTGAGGCGAAATTCGGGCATGGGTGTCCCCCTGGCGAATTGGCTTGGTGGCGTGATGCCACCTAGTTACTTGCTCTGCCGATAATCCTGGCAGTTATGTGTCTCACGAGCAAGTTGGCTCGCAGAGCAGTGCACCTCTGAGGCCGAAGATGCAGAACAGTGGCCTCTTGCAGGCCTGCAACTTGCGTGCACGCTAGTCTCGGGACCGCAGGCCACGACCAGGGAGCAGCGATGGACGACGAGCACACCTTCGCCACCTGGCTACGCCAGCAGACCATCCAAGCCGGCTACAACCTCAGCGGCGCCCGATCCGGCGGCCGCTCCCAGCTCGCGAAGGACGCCGGAGTCGCGCTCACCCAGGTCATGCGGGCGTTGGATGGCACGACCGCCCCCGACATCGGCACGCAGCGCGCCATCGCCTACGCCCTCGCGCAGCGCCTCGACAGCGATCAGCACGCGCTCTTCCGGGAGATGCTGCTGCGCTCTGGCACGCTGCGCCCCGAGGACCTCGATCTCCCGGAGGACTGGGCGGCCGCCGCCACTGGGGGCATCGACGTCATCGCCGCCGAGCACAACATCGCCCCAGAGAACCGGCAGCTGTTCGCAGCCGCCGTCGAGTCCGTTGCCGCGGCCATCGCGCAGGCCCAGCAGACCGGCCGGTCAGGTTCGAGCCGTCGGCGGTGACCGCCGGGCCGCGGCCCGGTCACTCGCCGCTCTGCACACTCTCCAACAGGGCCCTGACCACGGAATCAGCCTCCGCAAAGGGGATCGTCACCAGCTGCGGAGCTCGCCAGTTGCAGAAGCACCGGACGGCGAACAGCAGCGCGTCCTCGTGGCCCTCTCGGACCTCGGCCCGCCGTGACTTGCAGCGGCACTGCCCCGCCTCTGCCTCGACGTGGCGGCGCACCACCTCAACGCGATACCGGTCAGGAAGCATCTTCGCGGTGCTGCACCCGGCGCATCGAAGCAGGTGGGCGATACCGTTCGCACGGTTCAGCCAGGGGCCCTGCTCCTCCCTGAGCGTGTGTGCCCACTCCGATGCGTTGCAGCTCGCACAGAGCGGGCCTCGGACGTACCCGTGGTCGTGGCAGTGGTCCCAGACCGCGGCGCGGGTTGTTCCGCATAGGCAGCAGCGGTACTCGTCGGCCCGGACGGCCTTCCGGCGCGGGCTGTCGTATCGGACACCGCGGAACCTGCTGGTGTACTCGGGGAACTCCTCGACAGCACACGCCGGGCACTTGGTGACCCAGCCATCGCTGGTGGCGGCGCGCCACTTCCACGATGCTTCTTCGCCCCCGTCGGTGTAGCAGCCGACGCAGCGCCGGGCGGCGGCTATGAGTCGCTCGTCCAGTGCCTGGCATCGGTCCAGGAGATCCACTACGGTGCGGGGCATCATCCAGCTGCCCTTTGTCCGTACCGGGGGGCCGGCGGTGAGGGCCCAGGCGTGGACCAGGGGCTCCCTGGCAATGGCGGCATCCGTCTCCGCAGAGGGCCGTGGGGGCTCGTTCGTGAGGCGCCGCATCCAGACGCGGACGGTCCGGGCCTTCTCCCCTTGGTCGAAGAGCTCGCGGAAGCTGCCCTGCGTCCCGGTCTGCAGGGCGCTCGCAACCATGGTCCACCGCAGTCTCAGCCGCCAATCGGGACGCCACGGCCAGTCGTGGTTCTCAGGGTTGCGCCAGTCGATACGTATCGGGACGAGGTCATCGGCGTCGATGGTCAGCTCGTTGATGGCGCGAGCTGCGACACGGACTTCCCGGTCGTCGACATACCACCGACCTCGGGTTTTGATGCCGCGTATCGGGGTGGGGCCGAGGAGTATGTGGCCGTGCTGGCGGAACCAGTCCGAGCGCAGCACGGAAGCGTCGACGGGCAGGACCGGGTCGCGGATGAGGTCCAAGAAGTCCTTCTGCGCCTGGCCCAAGCTGATCAGCACAGCGGCATGGTGACATGACGGTCCGACAATCTCGCCGCCACTTGGGCCGTCGAACGCTCTCGAACTCTGCGCAACGAACTCGTCACGCTATGCACATGCCGCCCCAACCGCTGCCACGCTGTCCCCCGACCAGCACCACACCCCGGGGGGATCAAACGACCATGCGCCGCACCACCCTGCCCGCATCCGCCACGCTGCTCACAGCCGCCCTCCTCACCGGCTGCACCAGCACGACCGCGTCGACCAGCGTCGATTCCAACCCGTCGACGATCAGCATCGACCAGAGCGCGGACGCGGAGGCACCGGCGCCCGCGGCGAGCGCAACGCTCAAGAAGCTGCCCGCGGCTGCGGCCCGGAAGCAGGCGGCGAAGATCCTCAAGGCCGAGGATCAGAGGTTCCGCGACCAGCTCGCCAAGGGTCAGCGCCTCGTCGGCACCCCGGGCTTCACCTCCTGGTATCAGGTCGCGATCCTGGGGTTCGGCACCAAGCAGGAGGCATTCAGGAAGGCCGACGGCCTGTTTACCGCCGACAACGAGCCCACCGACCTCATCGAGGCCTGGCGGACCGACAACGGCAATGCGGACGGGGCGATCATCCAGTTCGCCCAGGACGGCACCGCCATGGATGCCCCGAACGCCCAGACTCGGCAGGACGCCCGTGATGCGCTCGCCGCACTGGTGAAGGCCGACAAGGACGCGAGCCGGATCGCCGCTGGCTGATGCGGCCGGGCGAAGGCCCGCCATGAGCGAGGTTAGGTCTTGTCCGCCGACCCCAGGCCCTGGCCGGTTGACCGGCTCCAGTGCGCGGATACCCACGCTGACCTGCTGGTGCCCTCGCGCGTGCCTCACTCAATGCCTTCATTCCATCGAGTAATTGAGAGGAAGTCCGCACCAGGAGCCGGTAGCGTTGCCGCCGTCCAGGTGCGCAGGTGACGAGTTCTTCTCCTGCTAAGAGAGAGACCCGGGTTCGAATCCCGGCTCCGGCTCCCCCGCCGGGGTAGCTCAGCGGCCCAGAGCGCTTACGACCGCGTCGCCGACCTTGAACTCTGGACAACAACTACAGACTTCCGTCCGGTGCGAAGACCACGCGTTCTTCACGAGTTCGATTCCCGTCAGGCCCACCCCTGGGCCTGCTGCCCAGTTGGTGGGCGCTCGCGTTGTCGTCTCGACCTCGGACGGCACAACTTCACAACGCACCTCCCGGTGCGAAGGTCGCAGTTACTTCCTGTCTGAACAACAGGGCGAGTGGGTTCGAATCCCACCTCGGCATGGTGCTGGCCTCAACCGCAGCCGTCATTGATCTCGGGAGGCACAAGCATCGGGGGCGCCCGGTGCGCAGGCAACGGATACTTCATTTGGGATGACGAGGTCGCGGGTTCAAATCCCGCTCAGCCGCCTCACGGGCGGCTGGTGGCTCAGCTTGGTAGAGCGCGTACGTGCCCGTAGCCGACTCTGATCTCGGGCGCCCCAGATGCAGTGCTTCCCCTCCACAGAGAGGGGCTTTTTCATGTCCAGGTTCAACACCCGCACAACCCGACCGTCCGTCACCTCGCCCGTGACCAGCACCGGGCAGACCACCCGCACCCATGAGGGCGGCACCGGCCACCTCCGCTCGGAGAAGAGCGAGCTCTTCCTGCTCGCCGTGGCCAACATGGTCGGCCAGGACACCTTCTACGAGCGCGGCGGCCAGCGCGACGACCGGTACACCCAGCTTGTCCGCCAGCTCGCCATCGAGGACCCCGAGTGGACCTCCGGCCTCCTCGGCTGGCTGCGCGGTGAGGGCAACATGCGCACGGCGTCCCTCGTGGGCGCTGCGGAGTTCGCCAAGGCCCGCCTCGAAGCGGGCGCGGCCGGCCACTCCCGGCAGGTCGTCGACGCCGTTCTGCAGCGCCCGGACGAGCCCGGTGAGCTCCTGGCCTACTGGACGTCCCGGTACGGCCGGAACGTGCCGAAGCCGATCAAGCGGGGCATCGCGGACGCTGTCGCCCGGCTGTACAACGGCAAGGCCCTGCTGAAGTACGACACCGCCTCCAAGGGCTACCGGTTCGGCGACGTCCTCAACCTCGTCCACGCCACCCCGCACCCCGACAAGGCGTGGCAGGGTGACCTGTTCCGCTACGCCCTGGACCGCCGCCACAACCCCGACGAGGCCGTCCCCCCGGCGTCGAACCGGACGCTCACCGCGCACCGGCTCCTGATGCAGGTCCCGGTCGGCGAGCGCCGGGCCATCGTCGAGGGCGCGGACGGGGCCCAGCGGCTCGCGGACGCGGGCATCACCTGGGAGGCCCTGGCCGGGTGGCTGCAGGGGCCGATGGACCAGGCAGCGTGGGAGGCGATCATCCCGTCCATGGGGTACATGGCGCTGCTGCGGAACCTGCGGAACTTCGACGAGGCTGGCGTATCGGACGAGGTGGCCGAGCAGGTCGCAGCGCGGCTCGCGGAGCCGGAGCAGGTGGCGCGGTCGCGGCAGTTCCCGTTCCGATTCCTCGCCGCGTACAAGCACGCGCCGTCGCTGCGATGGGGGCACGCGCTGGAGAAGGCCCTCGGGTACTCACTGGCGAACGTGCCCGCGCTGCCGGGCCGCACCCTGGTGCTGGTCGACCGGTCCGGCTCCATGTTCGGCGGGATCAGCGAGAAGACGCAGCTCAACCGGGCGGACTCCGCTGCGATCTTCGGTACGGCGGTGGCGAAGCGGGCACAGTCCGCGGACCTGGTCGAGTTCGGCACCACCAGCCGGCCGGTGGCCTTGCGGGCGGGTGAGTCGGTGCTGCGGGTCCTGGACCGGTTCGGGAACCTCGGCGGGACCAACACCACCGAGGCCGTCCGCACGCACTACCAGGGCCACGACCGGGTGCTGATCGTCACCGACGAGCAGGCGTCGTACAACTACTACGGCGACCCGAGCGCACAGGTCCCGGCACACGTTCCGGTGTACACGTGGAACCTCGCCGGTTACCAGGCCGGCCACGGTCCGTCCGGGGCGGGGAACCGGCACACCTTCGGCGGCCTCACCGACGCGGCATTCCGGATGGTGCCGTTGCTGGAGGCGGGGCGGAACGCGGCATGGCCGTGGGAGCAGTCGGCTGCCTGAGCGTTCACTGCTGGGGCCCGTCCGAATTCGTCCGGGCGGGCCCTACCTCTCCCCCGTTAGGGGACGCCTGCAGGAGCTCCCAGAAACCCTGCAGCCACCCCGTCGTTGGCAGGCCGTGATCCCCCAGCCGACCCCCACCAGCTTCGAACCACCTGACCTCGGTCCTATTCGTGCGCTGGCGCCGTACCGCAGGTACTTCGCCGCGCGCGACCTCACGGCCGAGATCCGCCTTCTCGCCGACCAAGTCGAGCGCATCGCGGACGAAGCCGCCGTCGAACTGGCCAGGCACCTCGGTGTGCCCGCTGCCTCCGAAGATCTCGGCCTCAAACCGGCGGTCCTCACCCGGCGTGGGGCGGTACCCCACAAGGGAGCGATGGACGGGAACTTCTACACACGGGTCGACAGGGCTCTTCACCAACTCCGGGGAGTCCCGGCCGAACTACGACATCGCATCCAGCTCACCATCCATCCTTTGGAGTGGAAGCCGGCAAAAGAACGGTGCCGGTTCCACAACAGGGCCGGTGTCCTCCGCGCGGTCCTTGCACTCCCCGGTCTTGCGCCAGAGGACGTGTCTATGTTCCACCGCGCGCTGGAACATGAGCAGACCCGTGGCCAGGAATCCGACTTGCCGGACCAGTGCATTTGTCGGCGCAAGGTGATCCGGGGACAACGCCCTCCGCGTGGGTAGGTCCCCAGAACCTCACAACTGCGTTGTCGATGAACCGTGACACCATGTGGAGCAGCACTCCCGGGCACCACGGAGGCACCCTCATGCCCGACAAGGCACCCCGATCCCGCCAGAGCACCGTCGACGGAATCATCAACCGCTACCTCGACCACATGCCCGGCGCCAGTGGGGCCTATCTTCAGGACCCCGCCTACCACCGCGACGTTGTCTTCCTACGGCGCGCGCTGGCGCTGGCGGACCTGGCGATGGAAGACCAGGGCGTACCTGCGGAGTCCCGCGCCCGGGTGATCCGCACAGTGGTCTGCGGATCGCCGAACGAGGACGAGGCCAACGCCCGCATCGAGCAGCACCTGGCGGACGTCAAACGGGCCACGCAAGGACCACTGCACCCGCAGGACTTCGGCCTCCGCCCCTGAGCGCGGCAGGGCGCCCCTCGGCCGTGAGGGGCGCCCTGGGTGTCGCAGCTGGCACGCATCGACACCGCCACCGTACCGCCCAGGGGAGGCCACCCTCATGACCGACCAGCCGTACGACACACCCACCTGCGCCTGCTGCGGCAGCGAGCTCCACCCCGCCCACCCCCGGACCGCTTGCGAGCGCTGCCAGGAGCGCATGCACGACCGGTTGAACACGGTCGAGCACCAGTGGCTCCAGCTCCCCAAGCACCTGGAACGCGGTGCTGCGATCCCCGGCGCCGGGTCCGCTGGCCGCTCCGTCCACCCCGGGCTGCCGCTGCGTCTCGATGTCCTGTCCGCCACGGGTCCTGGCTCGGACACGATCGTCGGCCAGCTCCTGGCGGTGGAGGACGACTGGCGGCGCGCCCGCGGCTTCACTGTCCAGGCCTGGCGGGGCAACGCGGACCAGACCTTGCCGAAGGTCTGCCGGTTCCTCCGCCTGAATCTCCCGTGGGCGTGCGAGAACTACCCGGACGTCGACCAGCTCGACCAGGTCCTGGCCCGCATTGTTGGTGCTACCACCCGGGTCATTACCGGTGACCGCTCCCGGCGGGTTCCGGTGACGTGTCTCGCCGAGTACGACGACGGCACCGTGTGCGGGCAGGAGATGCGGGTGGACGCCGAGACCCTGAGCGTCAGGTGCCCCTCTTGCGGGGCTCGTTGGGCACGTGAGCACTTCCAGCGGCTGGCCCGGACCGGGCAACGCTCGGCGGCTTGAGACGCGGTGTCCTTGCATAGATCATCCGACGGTGTCACAGTGCTTGCAGACGGCACCACTGCGTCTTGATCTTCCGAGAGCCCTCGCCCAGCCGGCGGGGGCTCTCCGCATTCCAGGGGGTCGATCGTGCATCCTGCCCTGAAGACCGTCACCCCGGACGAGCTCGTCTACCCGCACGAGGCAGCGGCCGCGACCGGCATCCCCGAACAGGTGCTGCGTCAATGGGCCTCCCGGGGCCGGCTCCTGCGCTTCCCCGGCGACGGACGGCCATCCGGTGACGGCCATTTGTACCGGACGATGTACTCCCTGCCCGAGGTCCAAGAGCGGGCGAAGTCGTACCGGCCGCGGCTTCGCGCCGCGGCCTGACGCTGGTCACAGCTCCCTGCCTGCGCGGCGAGGCCCGGGCAGGGTCGGCTTGCTGTCGTTGAGGGCGGCGGCAGGCCCTTTCGCGGGCCCGGTGCTGGTGGAATGGTGGACACCGGGCCCGCGAAGACTCCTCCGAGTGCCTCCGGTGGGAGGTGGCTGGGCTGCTGCTGTGTAGCAACTACGGAAGCCGGCTTACGGCCCCAGAGGCAAACCACTGGACGATCGTAGCTGCGAGGTGGACGCCAGCTCGGGCCGCCTCTTGAGTCTCCGATGGAGTGGGGGCCTTGCCTCCGTGACGGGAGACCTGCCCTTCCCACAGAGCCCGCATCAAGGCCTCAGGCGCGGCTATCGAGTCTCCACCAGGTGGCACGGGGATAGCGAAAGTGAACTTATGCCGGGCATTCTTGATCTCGCCAAGCATGGTCCCCAGCGTTGCCTTGGCATGGTTTGGCTGAACGGTCGCATGCGCGGCCGATTCCACCGCTTTCACCGCTTCGCTGTATGCCCTCACCGGGTCGGGATGCAACCCGTAGGCAGCCTGCCATGCAGCAGCCAAATGGTCGGAGGCAGAGCCCGCATCGGTTTCGGCAGCGGCATCGACAAGAGTCTGTTGTACAGAGTCGCGCACTGCTGGCGTGACTCGAATCTCCAAGCCAGCCTCGTCTTCCCTGACGCGGTACGCCGAGTGGCCATCGTCCAACAAGAATTTCAGTTCCCGAACTTCAGCGAGGTCGCGCGCCTCCATCTCGGCTGCGAAAGCCAAGATCTCATCCACGGCATCGAGTAGGTCGAACCCCTCCCGACGGCTCAACGCCCAACTGGCGTTGCTCTTTGCGGGAACGGCAATACGCAGCTTCAAGCACATGGTCTTGCCGAGGTAACCGCCCCCCGCGGCAGCCATGGTGTACACCCACCGTTGGAGAGGCCGGAGCAGGTGGGCTGGGACTCCTTCGTACAGCGTGTCCTCGGTGTCCTCGGCATGGCCGACGCGCACGGAGAAGGGCCGTCGCGGGGTGGGCGTCATGACAATTGATCGTACCGACCGATCACCCAAGTGGCCCACAAATTGCGGCCTGTGACCGTGCCCGAGGCTGACACCAGCACAACGAGAACAGACCGTGCCTGCGGCCCCGAGACCCGGCCGGTGAAGCGCGGCGACGGCTCGATGGGCTGGCTACTCGTCCACCACTCTCTCGACGGCCGGGAACTACCCGAGCCCTCCCCTTGATCTCCGGCGTCTCGGGTGACCGTCCTCGCCCCGAGGCGCCGGCTCCACGCCCACGCGCACCGCTGGCCCCTGGCGCCAGCCCGACCCCGCCCCGGGGCTGGACCGCTGTGCACCGACTCGCTCGCCACCGCACCGGGGCGCATGCGACCTGCACAAGGAACCACCTGATGGACGACTTCACCCTGCATACCGGCGACGCACTGACGATCCTCCCGACGCTCACCCCGAGCAGCGTCGACGCGGTGATCTGCGACCCGCCGTACAACTCCGGCGCCGCGACCGTCCGGGAGCGCACCTCGCAGTCGGCCCGCGGCAAGTACGTCAGCGGCGACGCGCAGCACCAGCTGCCGGACTTCGACGGCGACAGCCGGGACCAGCGCGGCTACCTCGCGTGGATGTCGATGGTCCTGGCAGCCTGCTACCGGGCGGTCCGGCCGGGCGGCGCGGCGCTGGTGTTCACCGACTGGCGGCAGCTGCCCACGACAACGGACGCGCTGCAGGCCGGCGGGTTCACGTGGCGAGGTGTCGCTGTGTGGCACAAGCCCCTCGCCCGCCCGACGAAGGGCGGGCTGAAGCGGGACTGCGAGTTCATCGTCTGGGGCTCGCACGGGGCGATGGTGCCTGGCAACGACCCGGTGTACCTGCCAGGGCTGTACACCGGCAGTCAGCCTCGCGGCACTGAGCGCCAGCACATCACGCAGAAGCCGCTGGATGTGATGCGGCAGCTGGTGCGCATCGTCCCGCCCGGCGGGACGGTCCTCGACCCGTTCGCCGGCTCCGGCACGACCGGAGCCGCCGCGCTGGCCGAGGGCCGCCGATTCGTCGGGATCGAGCAGTCACCGCACTACGCCCAGATCACTCGGGAACGCCTCATGCTCGGCGCCTGAGCGGTCCTCTGGCCCGGCCGCGGCCTGCTGCGGCCGGGCTGTACGCCCACCCCCTGTTGGAGCCCTCATGCCCTCTGCCCTCGCCTCCTTCTCGGCCGCGCCACGTTCCGTGCGGCGCGGTGCCAGCCGCGACCTGGCCCGCCGCACCGCCCGCTACGGGACTCCGGGCTGGCGGATCGGTGCATGGCCGGCCCGGCGACGCAGGCCAGCTGTGCGGCCGGCCAGCACCGCGTCGGGGCAGTTGCGGGTGAACGCCAAGCGCGCGGATCGGGCCGCGTTCTGGGCTGGCTGGGGGCGTACCATCCGCGTCCAGGTATCCGCCGAGCTGGTGCCGTACTTCCGGGAGCACCTGCACCTGCTCGGCACGGGGGCCCGCGTGGACGCCCGCACCCCCTGGGAGTTCGGGCCCGTCGTCGACCTTGACGTCCACATCCCCGGCGCACCTGCCCGGGCCGCGCGCGCCGTACCGATCTACCGATCGGAGCTACGTGGCGACCACCACGTGCCCGTCCTGGACAGCGTCGACTGGTACGACGCCTACGGCCAGCGCATCGACCACACCCAGCAGAGCCCGGAGCGTGCGTGATGGACTTCGGTGCGGCTCTGTACTTTCTGAGGCAGGGCGAGCGCATGGCCCGCGCGGCTTGGGGCGACGCCGGGATGTGGGTGGCGCTCCAGGAGCCTGACGCCCACTCGAAGATGGGCCTGCCCTACCTGTACCTGCACACCGTGCACGACGTGCTGGTGCCGTGGACGGCCTCACAGACCGACCTGCTCGCTGACGACTGGGAGCACGTCGACGACGGCCCCACCGAGAGCAACGCGGTGGAGGCAGACCCCCTTCAGCCCGCTCCTCTTGGTCCGCACGTCACGGTGAACGTCCATGTCGCCGGGTCGGTGCTGTCCGAACGCGAGCTGCGCGGCGTCATCGAGCAGCACCTGCTCCAGTGCGGCATGCGCAACTCCCGCACGTATGCCGCCTATCAGCGCTGAACCCCGCCCCCTGCCCCGCTGCTTGTCCTGGAGGTCCCGTCATGTCCGCTGGAAGCCTGATCGCTGTGCGGGGCCTGGTCCGCGTCCGGCTCGTCGCCGGGGACGGCACCGTCAAGCTCGACCGCACCCAGAAGAACCTGATCACGCAGATCGGCGACCAGATGATCATGGAGCGGGCGACGGGCATCAGCTCGCCGCCCGCCCAGGCCACCGGCATGCGCCTGGGCACCGGCTCCACCGCCGTCGCCAAGACCGGCGCAGGCGCCGCCCTGGTCACCTACCTCTCTGGTTCCAACAAGGCCTTCGATGCCACCTACCCGCAGTCCAGCTTCAGCAGCCCGAACCGGGTCATCACCTGGCAGGCGTCCTGGGGCGCTGGCGTGGCCACGACCGCGAGCAACATCACCGAGGCCGTGATCGTCAACGACACCATCGCCACCGACGCCACCTCGACCGCGGCCAACACCCTCGCCCGTGTCCTCCTCGCCTCCCCGGCCCCGAAGGCGAGCGGCGACACCCTCACGATCACCTGGACCTGGTCCATGTCCGGCACCTGACCGGCACCGCAGCGGGAGGGGCCCGCCGATGGCCATCGCATGGGTCGCAGGAAGCTCCACCGTCCAGAACTCCGTCGTGGTGTCCTCCGCGACGCTGGCCGTCCCAACGGGGACCGCGTCCGGGCACCTGATGATCGCGGCGATCAGCGTCGGCGCCTCGGTCACCATTGCCACCCCTCCCACCGGGTGGACGCAGATCGCCCGCCAGACCAACGGCACCAGCACCACGCTGTTCCTCTTCAGCAAGACCGCCGGGTCCGAGCCGGCGAGCTACACCTGGACGTGGAGCTCCGCCACCAAAGCCGTCCTGACCTGCGGCACCTGGTCCGGCGTTGCCTCCACGGAGGGCGCCGCTGCCGCGGCCGACACCACCAACCGCACCGCGCACACCACGCCGAGCCTGACCCCGACGGACACGGACTGGATCGTCTGCGCCTTCGCGGACCGGTCCAGCGCCTCGGCCGGCTCCACCTGGACCGCTGGCAGTGGGATCACCTCCCGCGCTTCCGGGGCCAGCACCGCCACGAACGCCCCGTCCGCCGCCCTGATGGACACCAACGGTGGTGTCACCATCGCGGCGCACACGTACACCGCCACGGCGTCCCAGTCGACGGCCACCGCAGTGATGGCGACGGTCGGTCTGGTGCCGTCCACGGGCAGCAGCGTCACCGCGACGCCCGCCGACACTACGAGCCTGGCCGACTCGGGTGACGCGGCCCGAGCGGCCAGTCGGGCGCTGGCCGACACCACCGCTCTCGGCGACAGCGCCGCCTCGGCTGCCGCAGCGATCCGCGTCGCCGCGGACACCACGACCTTCACGGACACCGCGCAGGCCAGCACGGCCCGTTTTGGTGCACCTGCAGACGCAGCGGGACTCACCGACACCGCGGCGGCTGTCCACGGGCACGGCCTGACCGCGGCGGATGGCACGACGCTGGCCGACACGGCGTCGACCGCCCGCCAGGCCGGGGGCGCCGACGGCACCTCGCTCGCCGACGCTGCGGTCCGTACGGCCAGCACGGTACGGGGCGTCGGGGACGGCGGGAGCCTCTCGGACACCGCGGGCGTCTCCCGCGGCCGCGCCGCTGGGGACTCGGGCGTGCTGGCAGACGGCGCCAGTACGGGGGCGGTCCGCTCCCGTACGGCGGCGGACACCGAGGCTCTGTCGGACGCGGCCACGACCATCCGAAGCGCAAATCTGGTCGACACGGCTGCCGTGTCGGACGCAGTCACGGCCCGTACGGGCGCCAGCGCGGCATCGGCCGACACCACCACGCTGGCGGACACTCCGACGGTCGCCCGTACCCAGACGCGGAGCCCCGCGGACGGCACCGGCCTCGTCGACACCGCCCAGACCGCAGCCTTCCGAACCCGTCTGGCCATCGAGACGGCGGCGCTGTCCGACGCTGGCGACGGGGTGTCCGGACGCGTCCGCGCCGCGTCGGACGGGGTCCTGCTCACGGATGCGGCGCGGGCCTCGGCCGGCCGGCAGGTGGCCGACGGTACGGCTCTGAGCGATGCCGTGGTGACCGTGGCGGGTCGGGTGCGTCCCGCGGCTGACCCGGTTGCGCTCACCGACCACGCCACCACCGGCGCCGCAGGCTCAGTCGCCGACAGCGGCGCCCTGACCGACACTGCCACCTCGGCCGGAACCCGGGCCCGCCCAGATGACGACGCCGCCGCGCTCGCGGATGCTCTGGCCACGTCGGCTATCCGGCTGCGGACAGCCCTGGATTCAGCGGCCCTCGCGGACTCGGCCACCTCCGACCGAGGCCTCACCCGGACCACTGCCGACGCCACGGGGCTGGCCGACTCGGCCAACACCGCGGCAACCTCCTCACGGCCGTCCGGCGACGGTGCCACACTCGGCGACAACCCGGCCTCCGCGCGCACGGCGGTCCGGGGGCCGGCCGACGGTACGACGCTGGTGGACGCGGTCTCGGTGTCCCGGTCCAGCACCGGCCGCGAGCAGCCCAGCGACCCGACGACGCTGGCGGACGCAGCCACCGCCATCGCGGTGCGCACCGCCACCGCTGGCGACGGCCTGGCCGTCGCGGACGCAGCGACGGTCGGGCGTGGTACCACGGCCATGGACGGAACGGGACTGGGCGACGCCGCGGTCGCGGCCCGGCAGCGGGCCGCGGGCAACAGCGACGGCACGGCCCTGGCCGACAGCCTGACCGCCGCCTACGGGCGGAGCCGCGCGGTAGCCGACGGCTCGACGCTCGCCGACGCCCCGTCCCCCGCCCGCGCCGCGGCCCGAGGGGCGACCGACCCGGCGTCCCTCGGCGACAGCGTGGAGGCCGCGGCCGGACGCCTACGGGAGGCCGCGGACACCACAGCCCTGGTCGACACGGTCCAGGTCGCCCAGTCCACATCCGGGCACACGCTCGTCTCCGACCCGTCGTCGCTGGTGGACGGGGCGTCGGACGCCTCCTCCCGGCCCCGGGCAGTTGCCGAAGCGGCGCAGCTGGCCGACGCGGCGACCGCCGTGTTCCACCGCCAGGTCGCGGTCGCGGACGTCCTGGCGCTCGGCGACGCCGCCGACCGGGCCGTGGCCGCCGTCCGCACCATCGACGACCCGGCACACCCCGGCGACGCCCTGGACAGCGACCGCCCGGCCCGCGGCGCGGACGACACCACCGTCCTCACCGACACCACCACGGCGACAGCCAGCAGGGGCCGCCCGGTCGGCGACGGGGCGGCGCTCACCGACCTGGCGGTCGCCGTCCGTGTCGGCCCGGTTGAGGTGACCGTAGAGCCCGGTGTGCGGGTGCGCTGGCAGGCCCGGCTGGCGCCCGGGCGGTGGACGGCCCACGAGCACGACGGCCGCTGGCACACGGCCAACGCCCCCGGCCGCTGGAGGGCCGAGGAGCGCCCCGGCCGCTGGAGAACCGACAGCCCGTGAAGGGGTGGTGCTGGTGCAGTCGATCCCCGCGGCGTCCCGCGAGTACGTCCTGGTGTCAGTCACCGCGACCGTCGAGGCCGCCCCGTACGACCCGACCGGCGACCTGGTGGAGTTCTCCTTCCCCGGGCCGGGCGCGGACCCGGTCACGTGGGTGCCGGGTTCGTGGGACACCCACCCGGTCCCCGGCACCTCCACCTTCACCGCCCGCTGCCTGGTCGGCCCGGGCGGCGACGTCACCCTCGCCCAGGGCCGGTACGCCGTGTGGGTCCGCATCACCGACAACCCCGAGGTACCCGTCCGCCAGGCCGGGCTCCTCGCCATCACCTGAGAGGGGAGGCCGGCATGCCCGTCTCCCGCGCGACGCGGGCCGCCACCGCAGCCCGGCGGGCCCGCCTCGTCGACATGCGGCGGCAGAAGCGCCCCTACAAGGAGATCTGCGAGGAGCTCGGCTACGCCTCCGTCAACGCTGCCCGGCGGGACTTCAGCCGCGCGCTGGAGGAGTCCATCGCGGCGCAGCACACCAACGTCGAGGTGTACCGCGAGGAGCAGCTCGTCGAGCTGGAGTACCTGGCCGAGGAGGTCCACGCGGTCTTCCGCGCCGATCACTTCATGGTCTCCGCCAGCGGGCGGATCGTCACCCACCCGGTCACCGGTGAGCCCCTGCGGGACCCGCAGCCGCGGATGGCTGCGGCTGACCGGCTGCTGAAGATCGCCTCCGAGGTGTCGAAGCTGCGTGGGCTGCATGCCCCGAGCCGGGTCGAAGGGGTGTTCACGATCGATGCCCTCAACGACGCCCTCGAACAGGCCCGGGAGCAGCTCGCCGCTCTTGAAGCTGAAGATCCAGAAGATGGAGGAGCTGAAGGCCCTCCAAGCTGAGGTTCAGCGCCGGGAGACCGAGCGGCTCCGCCGGATCGACGTCTTCGCCAAGCTCGGCTACGTCCCCACCCCGAAGCAGCGCGAGTTCCACGACGCCGACGAGTTCGACGTGCTGTACGGGGGCGCCGCCGGTGGCGGGAAGAGCCGGGCGCTGACCGCGCACGCGATCCGGGAGTGCGTGAGGTACCCCGGTCTGCGGGTGGGGGCGTTCCGGCGCAGCTACCCGGAGCTCAAGGAGTCGCTGATCGCGGAGCTGGCGAACCTGAACTTCGCCAAGGCGCTCGGCGCGACGTGGAACGGGACCGAGTACGAGCTGCGGTTCCCGAACGGCAGCCTGATCATGTTCCGGTACGCCGAGACGGTGCAGGACGCCACCCGCCGCCAGGGCGGCCAGTACCAGCTCTTGGTGTTCGATGAGCGGACCCTGACGCCGCCCGACGTGTGCTCCTTCCTGGAGTCCCGCTTGCGGTCCGGCCGGCGGGATCTGCCCGTGCTCGGGATCCGGTCGGGGACGAACCCGGGCGGGGCGGGGCACGGCGCGGTGAAAGCCAGGTACATCAAGCCGACCCAGTACGGGGCGCAGGTCGTCACGGACGAGCGCGGCCGTACGGTCCGCTTCATCCCGTCGAAGCTGAGCGACAACCCGCACGTGAACCCGGAGTACGCCGCGGACCTCAAGGCGCTCCCCGAGAAGTTGAGGGCCGCGTTCCTCGACGGAGACTGGGACCAGTTCCAGGGCCAGATGTTCACCGAGCTCAAGCGCGACCGGCACGTCCTGGACCCCATCGACCTCCCCGCGTCGTGGCGGCGCTACGGCGGCGTCGACTGGGGCTACAGCGCCCCGTGGGCAGCCCTGTGGGCGGCGGTCGACGAGGACGGCCGCGCGTGGATCTACCGCGAGATCTATCAGCGCGGCGTCGGGGAAGCCGACCAGGCGAAGCAGATCCTCGCGGCCGAGCAGATCGGCGAGCAGGTCGCAGCCCGGTACGCGGACGACGCCATGTGGGCCACCCGCGGCGAGGCCAAGCCCATCGCCGACATCTACGCGGACGAGGGCGTGCACCTGGAGAAGGCCGGGAAGGGCGCCGGGTCGCGGGTCATCGGCTGGCAGCGCGTCCGGTCCTACCTGAACGAAGCCCCCGCCTGCCCGCACCACCGGGCGCAGGGGTGGGAGACCTGCCCGCGGCTGCACCTGTTCAGCACCGTCCCGGAGCTGTACCGGGAGCTCAGCGACCTCCCCCACGCCTCCAAGGGCAATCCGGAGGACGCAGACACCACCGCCGACGACCACGCAGCCGACGCCCTCCGCTACATCCTCACCAACTTGGGGACCGGGCCTGACTACCCGCTCCTCGACGAGGCGCCCACAGGCGCGCCGGGCGAGGCCCTGCAGCCGCTCGGCACCGCGATGGCCGTGCGCCCGGACACCAGCGGGCCGGCGAGCGACTGGTGGGAGACCGACAGCCACGACGACGGGCACGTGCCAGGGGGGACGGTGACATCCCCATGGGGCTGAGTGCATGGTGGCAGCGACTCACCGGCAGTGGTGAGGTCCTGGAGAAGGCGTCGGCGGTGCCGGCCCGGCTCCCGGACCGCACCGGGTTCGAGTACGGCATCGGCCCGTCGGGCCTGACGGAGTGGAACCAGGGCATCGGCGCGGGGTCCGGCACGGACCGGCGGTCGGCGCTGAACCAGCTCTACGACGCCTATCTGGCGTGCCCGTGGGCGTGGGCGTGCGTGAACGCGATCGCCCGCACGATCACGGCGGGCGGCCTGGTGATGGAGTGGGACCCGGAGGAGGACACCGAGCAGGAGCAGCCGCCGAAGCCCGCCGAGGTGCGGGCGCTGGAGCGGATGCTGGGGTACTGCAACCCGTCCGAGTCGATCATCAAGATCCTGCGGGGTGTGATCGCGGATCTGCTGGTCTTCGGCGACGCCTACCTCGAGGTCGTGTGGGTCGGGCGGCAGCCGGTCGCCCTGTACTCGCTGGACTGCCCGAGCATGCACCCGGAGACCGACGAGCACGGCCAGGTGACCCGCTACGTGCAGGTCACCGAGCTCGGGCAGCGCGCCACCTTCGAGCCGCGGGAGGTCATCCACATCAGCCTCGACTCCCCCAGGTCGAGCATCTTCGGCGTCTCCCCCACCCAGGCCGCGTTGCTGCCGATCACCGCCTGGCTCTACGCGAGCGCCACCAGCAAGGAGCTGTTCAAGAAGGGCAACCCGCCGACGCTGCACGTCGACATGCCCGCCTCGGCGTCCGTGGCGGACATGAACCGCTGGCAGTCGCAGTTCATGGTCCGCAACGTCGGCTCCCGCAACATTGGGGCGCCGGTGATGACCAAGGGCGGCGGCAAGGTCCAGGAGCTCAACTCGTCCCGCACGGTGGATTACCTGAAGTTCCTCGACCAGAAGCGCGACGAGATCATCGCCTGCTACGGCGTCCCGCCGGCCAAGGCCGGGATCATCGAATCCGGGAACCTCGGCGGCGGCACCGGCGAGGAGCAGGACAAGACGTTCATGGTCAACACCTGCGGCCCCTTGGCCGAGCTGGTGCTGGAGGCCTTGAACTGGCACCTCGGCCGCCTCGGCTTCGGCGTCGACGGGTGGACGCTTCGGTTCAAGGACGTCGACCTGCGGGACTCCAAGAAGATCGAGGAGATCCGGGACATGCGCTTGAAGAACGGCGCGTGGACCCTCAACCGGTACCGCGGGGACATCAACGAGCTGCCCGTCGACGGCGGCGACCAGGCCGTCCTCGTCGACCGCTCCCACCTGGTGCGATGGCAGGACATGGAGCGCATGTCGGATGCGTCGATCGCGGCCGCCGCGGCCCCGGCCGTCTCCGCGGGCGTGGTCGTCCCCGGGGTCGAGCTGGAGCCGGAGCCCGAACCGGCCCCGGTGCCCCCGCACCTGGCTCCGTTCGCCGGACAGCCGCCCGAGACACCCGGGCCGGATGACGCCCCCGACGACGACACCGACGAGCCTCCGGCGGAGTCGCACCGGGCGCGGTTCCGGGCGCGGCTGGCGGAGGCTCTGCGGACCTTGCCGGGAGGCGTGGATGAGCGCCACGACCGGGCAGCCTGACGACCCGTGGCGGTGCGGGGTGTGCGGCCGGGAGTGCGCGGTGCCGTCGCTCGCGCGGGCCTGCGAGGCAGCCCACGAGACGGGGCATCCGCTGCGGGCTGAGGACGCCGTGTGCTTCATCCGCAAGCACGTCGGCTGACCAGGGGGTGAGTCATGGGGTCGCCGGACTTCTCCGATGGGTGCATGGTCGCCCTGTACCCGCCCCGCGACGTGGCCGAGGACCTGGTCGTCGACGGCGGCCTGCCCCCGGAGGAACTGCACGTCACCGTGGCGTACTGCGGTGACGCGGCCGACGTCGACGCTGAGGCGCTGCGTGCCGTGGTCGCTGCGCTCGCCGACCGGCCGCCGCTCCAGGCCAGCGTTTCCGGCGTCGCCCGCTTCACCGGCGACGAGCAGGACGTGCTGGTGGCACTGGTCGACTCCCCCGACCTGGAGCAGCTGCGGCGCGACGTCCTGGACGCGCTCACCGCCACCGGCATCGAGGTGCCGCGGGACCACGGGTTCACTGCCCACTGCACGCTGACCTACCTGGCCCCGGACGAGCCCGCGCCCCTGGACAGGCTCCCGTCCCGACCGGTGCGGTTCGACGCACTGTCCACCGTCCACGGCACCGACCGCATCGACCACCGCCTCGACGACCCCGCACAGACACTGCAGGCGGTCGCACGGGAGGCGTACGCCGCCGGGTGGGCCGCCTCCGGCGGACCGATGACCGACCGGGTCCGCGCCGGATGCGAGGTCGCCATCCAGCTGGCCATCGAGAACGCCGAGGACCCCGACGTCCTGAAGGCAACCGTGGATCTGGGCCGACTGGAGGGCATGTGGGCGTTGCTCTTCACACGACGCGAGGAGCAGCAGACCCGGCACATCCGGGCGGTCGGCACAGCATGGCGGCCGCTGATCCACCGCGACCACCTCGGCACCGGCATCCGCACGTTCCGCCAGATGGTCGGCCTCACCGAGGCAGAGCACAGCGACGCGGACACCCGGGCGGCCGCGCTGGCCGCCGCCCACGCCATGCTCCAGGCCATCGCCGGCCAACCAGGCTGGGACGATCTACGCGCCGCACTCCAGAAAGCGATCCGCGCCGGCCGCGCCGAAGGCATGGTCAACGCCGTGGCGATCGCCGCCGACCGGGCTACGGTCCACACCCTGGCCCTGGACTGGGACATGGCGTTCCAGCACGCCTACGACTCGCTGGAGCGCCTGGACGAACTGTGGGCCGAGGCAGACGGCTGGCTCGCGCGGATGATCGACCGGGCCGCCGCCGACCTCGGCCGCGTCCTGGCCCAGCACGCCGCCGCCGGTTCGGACTGGGACGAGATGCTTCAGGCCGCCATGGACGCGATCGGCTCGGACGACCCGCAGGCAGTGGCCTTCGTCGTCGACTGGGCGATGACCGCCGCCGCCGACGCCGGCGCGCTGGCTCTGTACGCCGCCGAGGGAGTCCAGCGGATCGACTGCATCACCGCCGGTGACGGCCGGGTCTGCCCCGCCTGCGTCGACGCGGAGACCGGCAGCCCGTGGATCGCCCTGGAGGTTCCCCGGCTGCCCCTGCATCCGGCCTGCCGCTGCTGCTACGCCGCCGACGTCGACC
The DNA here is from genome assembly GCF_001418575.1 of Peterkaempfera griseoplana. Lineage (GTDB taxonomy): Bacteria > Actinomycetota > Actinomycetes > Streptomycetales > Streptomycetaceae > Peterkaempfera > Peterkaempfera griseoplana. The sequence goes on along the minus strand of NZ_LIQR01000268.1, from coordinate 5,370 downwards.
TGTCGCGGTTCGCCGCCTGGTTCACCTGACCCTTGAGGAGGGCACTCATGAGCGGCGCCTACAACCCGGTCGCCCGCACCTTGTGGACGCTGTCCGGCTCCGGCCTGGGCACGACGCTGTCAGCGTCGGGGACCAGCGGGCCGATCAGTGTCGGCTCGGTGGCCGACCTGTGGCTGGCCGTCACCGTCTCCGGCACTCCGACGGGCACCGGCCCGACGCTGGACGTCGCCTTGGACGTGCAGGACGCGGACGGCAACTGGTATCCGGCGGTCGCCAAGATCGGCCAGCTGACCACCACGGCCGGGCGGGGCGTGGCCTACGCCGGGCTGCACATGCCCAACGTCACCTCGACCAGCGCCGCCCTGGTGCTGCCGCAGTGGTGCCGGGTGGCGTGGACCCTCGGCGGCACCACCCCCGGCTACCCCGGGGCGTCGATCAGTCTCGTCGGCCGCTGACCGGCCCGAATCTCTGGAGGATCTGTGGCTGCGATCGCCACCGTCACCGGGACCGCGATCCGGCCCGGCATCAGCAAGAACGGCCGTCTCTACACCGCCGAGGCGATCGGCCGCATGGTCGACCGCGCACAGGCACGTATCGCCGAGGGCGGCATGCCTCTGACGACCCTGACCCACCACGAGGCCGGAGACGACTCGACCCGCATCGTCGGCCGGATCACCAGCCTGGCCCAGGAAGCGGACGGGTCCGCCCGGTACACCGCGGTCCTGACCGACACCGGGCACGGCCGGGACATCCACTCCCTGATCTCCGGACCCAACCCCGTGCTGCGAGGTGTGTCCATCCGGGGGGCGTGGGTGGGCCGGGTCCGCCGAGAGCAGCACGACGGGCGGACGGTGGAGACCGGTGACGACCTGGAGCTCGACGGCCTGGACTACACCCGCAAACCGGGGGTTGAGGGAGCGGGGATCGACAGCGTGGAACCGATCGGGTCCGAGCCCCGCGAGTCCGATGGCACCGCCCGGGTGCCGATCACCGAGTCCGCTCCGGAGGCGACCGTGACCATCACCGAGGCCGACGGCAGCGCCGAAGAGGGGCCGTTCGCGGACCCGGGGTACCAGAAGGACAAGAAGAAGAGGTACCCCCTCTCCAGCAAGAGCCAGGCGAAGAGCGCGTGGTCGTACATCAACCAGGCCGACAACGCCCGGCTCTACACCAGCGCGCAGCTCAAGCGGATCAAGGGCCGCATCGCCAAGGCGTTGAAGGGCTTCGGCGTGCAGGTGGCCGCGCAGGAGGGCTGGCTGATCGACCCGGCCGCCGCCGTGTCCGAAGCCCTCGCCGAGTGCTGGGACATGGACCCGGCCCGGGGCTCCCTGTATCTGTCGCTGACCAACGGGCCGACGACCGTGACTGTGTCCTCGGCCGTCCTGGACCCGCACGATCTCGACCTGGTCGGCCGCGCTGCCATGGCCGGCGCGTGCGACGCCCTGATGGCGCTGGACCCGGACATGGATGCCGACATCGACCTGCCTGGCGCCCCCACCGAGGGCGACGACGAGGAGGAGCCCATGCAGGCCGCTCCCGCCGCCGACCTGGTCGCCGCCGTGGAGACCGCCGCCACGCTCGCCCCGCCGGGGCTGGCTGACGGCATCACGCCCGCCACGACTCCGGCGCCGGAGCCCCCGGCCGCCGGCACCCCCGCCGAACCCGAGGAGGAGCCCGCGATGGCGGACACCACCCCTGAGGCCGCCACTCCGGCCGCCGTTGCCCCCGCCGTCGGCGGGAGCGTCACCCTGACCAACGACCAGTTCGCCCAGCTGCTCGCCGCGGTCGCGCCGCGTCCGGCCGCGCCGGTTGAGGCCGCTCCGGCCGCCCCTGCTGCGGTTGCCGAGGCTGCACCCGCGGCTGCCGCACCGGCGGAGCCGGCTGCGCCGGTGGCCGAGGCGCCTACCCCTGCCGCGCCGGTGGCGGAGTCCGAGGATGAGCGGATCGCCCGCCTGGTCAAGGAGGGCATCGCCCGGGCACTCCCGGCCGCTGTGCAGGAGCACGTCGTGCAGAACGGGCCGCCGGCCCGCAAGGGCCTGGTCGCCCAGACCTCGGAGAACCCGCAGGGGCTGACCGAGTCGGGCATCCCGGCCGCGTGGCCGCAGAAGCCCCTTCACGAGTACACCGACGAGGAGTGGCGGCAGCACGTGGCCCCCACCACAGTGAGCGCCATCCTCGGCAACCGCGCGCCGGCCCCCGCCGCCCAGTAACGCGCCCGGGCCGCCCCTGCGGCCTCCTGCGTCTTCCCTGACCGCCAGCCCCTGGCTGGTGCCGCTCGGCAGAAATGGTCGCCCAGCCCCGCCCGGACCTCCCGGTGCGGGGCCGTCATTCCCCTCTGCCGAACACGGAGAAATCGCATGACCGGCAACGCCGACCTGCGCGAGGCACTGACCGCCGCAGGCGCATCCCCCCTCGTCCCCACAATCGTCGACCCGCAGCTGCTGGAGTACCAGCGCCGCTACGCCCCGCTGGTGCGGGCCATCCCGTCCCGCAAGTGGGACAGCAGCGTCTACTACTTCAACCAGCGGACCGCCCGGGCCGCGGGTGGCTTCGTCTCCGACGGCGGCGCCCGCCCGATCGCGAACAGCAGCTACACCCAGAACGGCTTCGCGATCCGCAACCTGCAGGCGGTCGGCGCGGTCACCGGATACGCGCAGGCCGTCACCCGTGGCCTGGCCGGCGACCTGCGGGCGCAGGAGATCGAGGGCTCCATCCAGGGCCTGTACTGGGACATCGAGACCGCGGTCGTGTGGGGCAACTCGGGTTCGACCGCTCTGGGTGGCTACCCGCAGTTCGACGGCCTGGACTCCCTCGTCGCCACCTTCTCGGGTGGGAACCAGAACGCTCAGGACGCGGCCAACGCGTCCCTGTCGCTGGGGTGGCTGGACCGCCTGATCGACATGGTGGAGCAGCAGTCCGCCATGAAGATCAACGGGCCCGGGTGGATGTTCGTGATGAGCTCGACCGCGGAGTCCCGGATCGCCCAGCTCGCTCAGGCCAACCAGCGGTTCATGGGCCAGATCGAGGTCGCCGCGGGCCTGAACGTGATGTCGTACCGCGGCATCCCGCTGGTCACCACGTCGTTCCTGTCCGCCCGCTCGTACAGCATGGGGGCGGTCACCACGGCGACGGCCACCACCGGCGGCTCCCTGGCGGCGGCGACGTACTACTACCAGGTGGTGCCGGTGATCGCCCGCCAGGGCGAGATCCTGCCGTCCACGGAGGTCTCCCAGGCCACCACGGGCTCCACCTCGACCGTCACCCTGTCCTTCTCCACCCCGAACGGGTACGAGGGCGCGCAGCCGAACCTCTACAAGGTCTACCGGTCCACCTCCAGCGGCGCGGAGACCTTCCTCGGCTACGTCGACGCCACCGTCGGTATCGCCGCCGACGGCGTCACCCCGATCCTGACCACCTCGATCGTGGACGACGGCGTGAAGCTGACGCCGAAGAACGCCTCCACGGTCCCGGCTCAGATCCCGGCCTCGTACGTGGGCACCAACGCGGCGATGAAGCCCCAGTCCTCGGGCAGCGAGAACATCTACCTCATCGCCCGCGACCCGCAGTTCCTCCTGCGGCCGTTCGTCCGTGAGCTGACGCCGCTGGACGTCTACCCGACCACCGCGCAGCCCGACCAGCTGCCGTACGCGATCGTCTCGGACTGCACCCTGGCCGTCCGCGCCCCGAAGTACCTGGGCCGGATCAGCCGCGTGTCCTGCTCGCTGGCGTCCTGACCCCCTCCCCGGGGCGCGCCCACTCCCCCGGGCGGGCGCGCCCCGGCCATCTGTGTTCCCCCTTCGATGCCCCATGGGAGGGCTCATGCCTCACGTTCGCAAGGCCGTTGCCGGCTCCGATTCCTTCGGCCACGAGTGGCCGCACGACGGCGCCGTCGTCGAGATGCCGCACGAGGAGGCCGAGGCGCTGCTGGCGATCGCCGACGGCGGGTTCGAGCTCGTCGCCGACCCGGCCCCGGGGCCGGAGGACCAGGACCCGGACGACACGACCGGGTCCGGCGACGACGACCAGGACCCCGCCGAGGAGGAGCCGGACGCCGGCGAGGAGGAGCCGGATGCCGATCCGGCAGTCACCGAACCGGCCCCGGAGCAGCCGCAGACACTCGACGAGGTCGCCCCCGAGCCGGCGGCCGAGGACGAGAAGCCCGCGCCCCGCCGCAACGCCCGCCGCAAGACCGGCGAGTAACCCTCGGTGGCCGCGGACACCCCGACCCCACTCGCCTCCGCGGCCGACATGCAGGCCGGCCAGTACGCCGACCTCGTCCGGACGTACTCCCCGGAGGCCCTTGACACCCTGATGATCGAGGCGACCCGCGATTGCGAGGACGCCTGCGACCGCAGGCTCGCCCCCTTCACTGGCCTGCCGGAGTCCCACCGCGCGCAGGGCGTCGATCCGGACGAGCTGCCCGGAGACGCCGGGATCCCGGTGAGCATCCAGGCCACGATCAGCCAGTCCTACGCGGATGCCATGGGCGGCGCGGGCGGCATGGTCCGGCACGTCTGGCTGAACCAGTACGCCACCCGCTACCCCGACATGTGGGCCTACGCCAACCTCCAGGTGTCGCTGATCCTCACGCAGGGCGGCGTGCAGTCTGTGGGCCCGGCGCAGGTCGTGGGCGCGGAGCCCGACAGCGGCCACGTGTGGTTCCAGCTGGGGACCTACCTGCCGCCCGGGTCGCTGATCCGCGTCACGTACGACGGCGGCTACCAGACCGTCCCGGCGTCCCTCGGGCGGGCCTGCAAGCTGATGGCCGCCTCCATCGCCGCTACCGAGCTCAACCCCATGGGGGAGGGCGACCACGACCCAGCCAAGCTCCGCAAGCAGGCACTCGATGCCCTCGCCAACTACCAACGGACCTGAGAGGGGCGAGCGATGTCTGACTCCGGGCTGGCCGACGCGGTTGCCCGCGAGGCCGCGTGGCTGTCGGCCAGCGGCGACGGCCTCCCCGCTCTCTTGGCCTCGGCTGGCGGACCGTGGGACGTGGTGCAGGCGTACATGCCTCGCACCCCGGCGCAGCGGCAGACACAACTGTGGGTGCTGAAGAAGAGCACAACCACCCGCCGCTTCAGCAACCACCGCCGCGTCGCCAGCCATACGTTCGTCGTCTCGCTGTGGTGGCCCATCGGGTCCACTGCCCAGTCCGGAAGCATAAGCCTGGCCGAGACCGAACAGGCCGCATTCGACGCCGCCTTGGCCCTGGTCGTCACCCGCGTCGAAGGCCTGCCCGGCGACAAGTCCCACGGCGGCCGTTTCCTGTCCGTCGCGGAGGCTCCTGAGGAGTCCGCCGGGATCCGCGTCGAGATGGGCGACCCCGCTCAGGGCATCCCCGCTGGCGCCCTGACTGCCCAGATCACG
>NZ_LIQR01000267.1:17383-17628 GCF_001418575.1 Peterkaempfera griseoplana | reverse complement strand
CCCCCGACCCCGCCTGCCGCCGCCTGCACCGTGACGTACACCAGGCAGAGCGAGTGGACCGGCGGCTTCACGGCCGACGTCACCCTCCACAACACCGGCACCACCGCCCTGAACGGCTGGACCGTCGGCTGGAGCTTCCCGGGTGACCAGAAGGTGACCAACTCCTGGAACACCCGCCTCACCCAGACCGGCAAGGACGTCACCGCCGCGGCCCAGAGCTACAACGCGACGGTCAGCCCCGGCGG
>NZ_LIQR01000267.1:0-17367 GCF_001418575.1 Peterkaempfera griseoplana | reverse complement strand
TCCTTCGGCTTCCAGGGCACCTGGAACACCAGTGACGCATCCCCGACCGCCTTCACCCTGGGCGGGTCACCCTGCGGCCGGGCCTGACACACCCGCACACCCGGGGGCGCCCGGAGCCGCACCGGCTCCGGGCGCCACGGCGTCCGGGGTCAGCCCAGCCGGGCGACGGCGCGGACGGGGGCTCCGTCGGCGGCGGTGAGGCGCACCGGGAAGAGGGAGAGCTCGACCGGGCGCCCGGCGGCGTCCGCCTCGGCGACCGGGTCGAGGTTGGTGAGGTTCTCGGCGATCACCGCGCCCGCGCCGCACAGGACGCGGTGGGCGGGCAGCGTGCTGCCGGGTTCCAGGCTCGGGTCCACGCTGAGGGCGTCCACCGCGACGGTGCGGGTCCCCGTGTCCACGACGGCCTGGGCGGCCTCGGCGGTGAGCCACGGGTGGGCGAGGTAGCGGTCGGTCTCCCAGTGGGCGGCCCAGCCGGTGCAGAGCACCAGGATGACGCCGGGCCCGAGCCTCGGCAGGGCGGCCGAGAGGTGGTCCGGGGTGATGGCGGCGGCGGGCGCGAGACCGCGGACGTCGGCGACCACGGCGGGGCCGGTGAAGAGGTCCAGCGGCAGACCCTCCAGGGTCGGCCAGCCGTCGTCGACGTGGAACGGCGCGTCGACATGGGTGCCCGACTGGGAGCCCAGGTGGAGCCGCAGCACGTTCACCCCGTCCTCGGCGGCCCGCAGTGCGGGGGCGATGGAGACCTCGGGGTCTCCGGGATAGACGGGCATACCGGTGAAGACAGGGACGGACAGGTCCACCAGAGTGCTCATGAGGGGAGCGTATCCGCAGGTCGCCGCCTTCGGATCGAAGGTAAAGTGCTGTGGATGGCTGAGTCAGCGGCGACGGAGCACCGGGGACGGCCACGGCGGCCATGGGTGGTCGGCGTGTCCGGGGCCTCCGGGACGCCGTACGCGGCCGCGGTGATCCGGGGGCTGCTGGCAGCCGGGGAGGACGTCGACCTGGTGGTGAGCCGGGCGGCGCGGCTGACCGTGCTGGACGAGACCGGTGTCTCCTTCCGTGACGCGCACTGGCAGCAGGACCTGCGCAAGTGGCTGGAGCAGGGCTTGGGCGACTCGCCCGCGCCGGGCACCGTCGATGTCGACCCGGACCGGGTCCGCCACTGGCCGGCGGGTGACCTGGCGGCGGGGCCGTCCAGCGGCTCGTACCCGGTGAAGGGCATGCTCGTGGTGCCCGCCAGTACCGCCGCCGTCGCCGGGATCGCCCTGGGCCTCTCCAAGGACCTGCTGCAGCGCGCCGCCAGTGTCACGCTCAAGGAGCGCCGGCCGCTGGTGGTGGCGGTGCGCGAGACCCCTCTCAACGGGCAGACGCTGCGCCATCTGGTGGCGCTGGACGACGCCGGGGCCGTGGTGCTGCCCGCCTCGCCCGCCTTCTACGCGGGCGGTTCCACCGCACAGCAGCTGGTGGACTTCGTGGCGGGCCGGGTGCTGGACGCGGTGGGCGTGGAGCACTCGCTCTACCGGCGCTGGCGGGGATCGCTGGGGGAGGCCCGTGCGTCTGCCGAGGGAAGATGAGCGGTGGCCGCCCGGCAGAGTATGTTCTTGGAACTTCCGGGCCGCCGCGGCCCGGAGCCTTTGACTCCAAATGCCGAAGCGCGGGTTCGGCAACGATGGGAAGGTCCGTGTAGGTGAAAGAGCACAGCATGGACGCGGTGGACCGGCAGCTCATCCAGGCCCTGCGGGAGAACGGCCGCGCCTCCTATGCGGAGCTGGGTCGGCTGGTGGGGCTCTCCGGCCCCAGCGTCACCGACCGCATCAACCGGCTGGAGCAGGCGGGGGTGATCACCGGCTACCGGGCCACCGTCAACCCGGCCTCCCTGGGCTTCGGGGTCACCGCCCTGATCGGTCTGCAGCTGAGTGACGCGGCGGACCACGAGGACGTGGCGCGGCGGCTGAAGGACCTGGGCGAGGTGGAGGACTGCTGGTTCATCGCCGGCGACGACTCCTACATGCTCAAGGTCCGGGTGTCGGACGTCGACGGGCTGGAGTCGGTGGTCAAACGGCTGTCGGGCACCCGCGGTGTGGCCAGGACGCGCACCACCGTGGTCCTGTCGACCAAGTGGGAGAACAGGGTGAGTACGCCGCCGGAGGACGACGCCGACCGGCGGTAGGCGTATCGAAGAAGGGGTGACCTGATGGCACTGGTGGGACTGGCGGAGCTGGCACAGGCACGGGAGCGGATCGCGGGCGTCGCGGTGCGCACCCCGCTGCTGCCCTGCCCCTGGGCCGACGACGAGCACGGCAGCCTGTACCTCAAGCCGGAGAACCTCCAGCCCACCGGCGCCTTCAAGACGCGCGGCGCCTACAACCGGCTGGCCGCGCTCACCCCGGAGGAGGCCGCCCGGGGTGTGGTCGCGCAGTCCAGCGGCAACCACGCCCAGGCGGTGGCGTACGCGGCGCGGCTGCTCGGCATCAAGGCCGTGATCGTGATGCCGGACACCTCACCCGCCGTCAAGGTGGAGGCCACTCGCTCCTACGGGGTCGAGGTGCGGCTGGTGACGCCGGAGGAGCGGGACACCGTCCCGCTGGAGCTGGTCGAGGAGTACGGCTATGTCCATGTGCCGCCGTACGACGACCCGTACGTCATCGCCGGGCAGGGCACGACCGGGCTGGAGATCGCCGAGGACGCCGCAGCGCTGGGCCTGGCGCTGGACACCGTGCTGGTGCCGGTGAGCGGCGGCGGACTGATCGCCGGGACGGCCGCCGCGCTCAAGCTGACCATGCCGGGGGTCAGGGTGGTCGGGGTGGAGCCCGAGCTCGCCGCCGACGCCCAGCAGTCCCTGCGCACCGGGGAGTTGACGCGCTGGCCGGTGGAGCGGACGTACCGCACCATCGCCGACGGACTGCGCACCACCTCACTGGGCAGGCTGCCCTTCGAGCACGTCCAGGCGTATGTGGACGACATCGTGACGGTCAGTGAGGACGAGATCAGGGCCGCGGCCGCCGTGCTCGCCCGGCGGGCCAGGATCGTGGCCGAGCCGTCCGGGGCGGTCGCCACGGCGGCCCACCTCTTCCGGCGCGGCGAGCTGCCGCCGGGCCGTACCCATGTCGCCGTGGTGAGCGGCGGCAATGTCGACCCGCAGCTGCTGGCGGAGCTGCTCGCGGTCTGAGCAGGCCGCAGGCGTAGGCTCAGAGGGTTTCACCCGGTACCGAAGAGGAGGCGGAGACGCACATGGACGCAGGGCTCAAGCGTGAGCTGGAGGCCAAGGTCCTCGCAGGCGAGCGGCTGTCCCGCGAGGACGGCGTCGCACTGTACGAGAGCGACGACCTGGCCTGGCTGGGCGGGCTGGCACACCACGTGCGGACGCAGAAGAACGGCGACGTCGTCCACTTCAACGTCAACCGTCACCTCAACATGACCAATGTGTGCAGTGCCTCCTGCGCCTACTGCTCCTTCCAGCGCAAGCCGGGCGAGAAGGACGCGTACACCATGCGCATCGAGGAGGCCGTGCGCCTCGCCAAGGCCATGGAGAACGACCAGCTCACCGAGCTGCACATCGTCAACGGCCTGCACCCCACGCTGCCCTGGCGCTACTATCCCCGCTCGCTGCGGGAGCTGAAGAAGGCGCTGCCGGAGAGCGTGGCGCTGAAGGCGTTCACCGCCACCGAGATCCACTGGTTCGAGCGGATCAGCGGCATGCCGGCCGACGAGATCCTGGACGAGCTGATCGACGCCGGCCTGGAGTCGCTCACCGGCGGCGGCGCGGAGATCTTCGACTGGGAGGTGCGGCAGCACATCGTCGACCACGACACCCACTGGGAGGACTGGTCGCGGATCCACCGGCTGGCGCACAGCAAGGGCCTCAAGACCCCCTGCACCATGCTCTACGGGCACATCGAGGAGCCCCGTCACCGGGTGGACCATGTGCTGCGGCTGCGTGAGCTGCAGGACGAGACCGGCGGCTTCCAGGTCTTCATCCCGCTGCGCTACCAGCACGACTTCCACGACTCCAAGGACGGGAAGATCCGCAACCGGCTGCAGGAGCGGACGCAGATGGCCACCGGCGCCGAGGCGCTGAAGACCTTCGCCGTCTCCCGGCTGCTCTTCGACAACGTCCCGCATGTGAAGGTGTTCTGGGTGATGCACGGCGTCACCACCGCCCAGCTGGCGCTCAGCCACGGCGCCGACGACATGGACGGCTCGGTGGTCGAGTACAAGATCACCCACGATGCGGACAACTACGGCACGCCCAACAAGCTCAGCCGTGAGGATCTGCTGGAGCTGATCCGCGAGGCCGGGTTCCGCCCGGTGGAGCGCAACACCCGCTACGAGATCATCCGCGAGTACGACGGCCCCGACCTGCAGCTGCGCGAGCAGCCCCAGGCGATGCGCCTCTGACCCCCCGAGGGCGAGGCGCGCCTGCGCGACGGAAGCCGTGGCCCGGCACCCCGCCCCGGGGCGCCGGGCCACGGCTTCCCGCGTCGTACGGCTGCCGTACGGGGGCGATGCCTCGCGGCTGCATCCGGCGGCCGGCGGCGGCGCGGTGACGGCCGGGGCCGCGGTGAAGGGCGCCTCCGGGATGCCCGGGAAGCTGCCCTAAGCTCGGTGATTATGGACCTGACTTTCGTCCTCGATCCCGAGGTGACCCCGGAGCTGCAGGAGCAGCTGGTCGAGCTGTGGACCGACGTCAGCAACGCCGGCGGCGCCGTCGGCTTCGTGCCGCCGGTCACCGCCGAGCAGGTGCTGCCCGTGGCCCGGCGCCAGCTGGCAGGGGTCGCCGACGGGCCCGACCGGCTGCTCACCGCCTGGGACGCCGCCACCGGGCGGCTGGCCGGGGTGGTCTTCTTCGAGTCGCAGCGCTTCGACCTGATGGAGCACTGGCGGCTGCTGAAGCGGGTCATGGTCCATCCCGACTTCCAGGGCCGGGGCTACGGCGCGGCCCTGCTCGCCGAGGCCGAGCGCACCGCCCGGGACTGGGGCCTGGCCGGCCTGAAGCTCACCCTCCGCGGTGGCCTGGGCCTGGAGCGGTTCTACGGCCGCAGCGGCTACACCGAGGTGGGCCGGGTGCCCGGGGGGATCCGGGTGGCCGAGGGCGACGACCGGGACGACGTCTCCATGTGGCTCGACCTCCGGGACAGCGGCCCCGTCCCGGGGCAGCGCCCCGGGCGTGCTTGACTGGAGCAGGGGCCGCCGTGTGTCGGCCGTGAGCGGTACGAGAGGAAGGTCAACGGTGAGCAAGTCGCACGCCACGCTCCGCTATACGTCCATGAGGGCTGTGATCTTCGCCGTCTGCTTCATGGTCGCCGTTCTGCTCGCCCACTACGGGATCATCCCCGTGGCCGGTGAGGCGGGCTATGTCTTCCTGCTGCTGCTGGCCGCGCTGGTCTCGGCGCCGATCAGCTATGTGGTGCTGAGCCGCCAGCGCGACGAGATGTCCGAGCAGATCGTCGGCAAGGTGGCCGGGATGCGCTCCCGCACCGCCGAGCGGATCGCCGCGCAGAACGCCGAGGAGGACGCGCTGGACGAGGCCAACCGGGCCAGTGCCGGCGAGACGGTGCGCAGCGACCGACCCGCCTCCGCCTGACCCTGCGGCCCCGGTGCAGCAGGATCCCGAACGCCGCCCCACGGGCCGCGACGTGGCACGCCTGGCCGGCGTCTCGCAGGCCACCGTCTCACTGGTCTTCTCCGAGGGCGGTGGCGCCCACCGGGTCTCCGAGGCGACCCGGCAGCGGGTCCGGGACGCCGCCCGCACCCTGGACTACCGCCCGCACGCCGCGGGCCGGCAGCTGCGGCTCGGCCGGACCGGGCTGATCCTGCTGGCGGTGCCCAACATCCTCGGGCCGTTCTTCGCCCGCGTCCTGGAGGGCGCCCATGCGGAGGCGGGCCGGCACGGGCTGGCGGTCGTCGTCAGCTCCGGCTGGAGCAGCGCGACCCTCGCCCAGGCCACCACCACCAGCCAGTTCGACGGCCTGGTGGTCTGCTCACCGGACGACAGCCAGCTCGGTGAACTCCCCGAGTCCACCCCGGTGGTCTTCCTGGACTCCGATCCCGCCCACGGCCGCGGCGCCGCCCGGCGGCTCACCGTGGAACTCGACGTCGCCGGCGGTATGCGCGCCGCCGTGGAGCACCTGGTGGCCCTCGGCCACCGCCGCATCGGCCATCTGCGCTCGACCCTGTCCGCGCACACCTTCCGCTCCCGGCAGGCCGCCTTCGAGCAGGCGGCGCGGGGGCTGGAGGTGGTGGAGGTCGGAGTCAGCCTCAACGAGGGCCTGGCCGCCGCCCGCAGCGCCGCCCGCACCCTGCTGGACCGCCCCGACCGCCCGCGTGCCGTGGTGTGCGACGACGACGTGGTCGCCTCCGGGCTCTACCAGGCGGCCGCGGTTCTGGGCCTTGCCATCCCCGCGGACGTCTCCGTCATCGGCATGGACAACGTCACCGCCGCGGAACTGCTCACCCCGCCGCTGACCACCGTCGACCTCCCCGGTGAGGAGCTCGGACGGCACGGGGTCGCGGCGCTCGCCGCCCTGCTGCGGGGCGACCACGTCGACCCGCCCGGCCCGCTGCCCACCTCCCTGGTGGTGCGGGCCTCTACCGCCTCGGCAGCAGCGCGCTGAGGTCGAGGTCGACCGGGAACGGGAGGGACACCTTCAGCCGGTTCCGGACGATTCCGGTGGGGGCGTAGCGGCCGGTGGGGCCGTCCAGCTCATGGACGTGCACGACCGGGAGGCCGTACTCCTCCTCGATGCGCCAGTAGTGGACGATCCCGGCCTCGGCGTACTTGCGCAGCTTGACCACACGGTCGCGATGGGCCGACTCCGGGGAGACGACCTCCACGACCAGCTCGACATCGGCCGGCCTGTGGAAGGTGCGGTCCGGGTCGTAGGGCGCCGTGACGGCGAGTACGTCGGGTTCCGGCCGGTTGCGTGCGTCCAGCCGGATGCCGATCTCCCGGTCGATCTCCGTCCCGTTGGGGGCCTGGGCGGTGAGCGCGGTGGTGAGGGCCGTGACGAGGCGGCTGTGCCAGACACGTTGCGGTGACCTCTGGAACACCGGAGCTCCGTCGATCAGCTCCGTGTGGCGCGGGGCCTCCGGAATGCGGTCCAGGTCCTCCGCGAACCACCCCTCGGCGCGCGGCGGCTGCATCCAGTCGGGCAGAGCGGTCACGGCCCCCAGACTAGCTAGCCCAGCGGCGCTATGGAGGCCCCCTCGGCTGCACGCCGCTGCTCGGGCAGGCGCACCGCGCGGGCGGGTGGTACCAGACGCCGGCGCGCGCCGAAGAGCAGCAGCGCACTCACCGTGATGCCCGCCGCGCCGCACAGCGCTGCGGCCCGCAACGAGCCGTCGACCAGGACGCCGGAGACGGCGGCGCCGGCCGCGTTGCCGGTGGAGATCACGGTGACCAGCCAGGCGAAGGCCTCGGTGGTGGTGCCCGGCGGCGCCAGTTCGCCGATCAGCACGAAGGCGGCGGCCAGCAGCGGGGCCAGGCCCAGGCCGGTGAGGAAGGAGAGCGCCGTCATCACGGCGGGGGAGGGCAGCAGTACCAGGGAGAGGAAGCCGGCGGCCATCAGCGAGGCCAGGGCCCAGGTGCGGGTGGCCGTGCCGGCGCGCCAGGGCACCGCGCCGTACACCAGGGCGCCGACCAGGCCGCCGAAGGCGGCGACCGCCAGCAGGGTCCCGGCGCCGCCGGGAAGCCCGCCGTGGTGGGCCTCGGCGTAGGCCACGTACAGCACCGCCTGGGAGCCCAGCGCCCAGCCGGCCCCGGCCAGGCCCACCAGCAGCAGCACCAGACCGGTGGAGCGCAGCGGCCCCAGCAGCCCGGCGCCGCCCGCGGTGTCACGGGGCGGTGCGGTCCAGGCGCGGGCGGGAGCGGCGGTGGCCACCACCAGGGCTCCGGCGAGGCCCAGTCCGGCGGCGATCCACAGCGCCGCCGTCGGCGAGGCGGCGGCCGCGGTGACGGCCACGGCCAGCGGGCCGACCACATAGAGCAGTTGCTGGGAGGCGGAGTCCAGGGCGTAGGCGGTGTCCAGCTGCCGCTCGTCCACGATGTCCGGCCACAGGGCGCGCAGGCAGGGCTCCAGCGGGGGCATCGCCAGCCCGGCGAGCGCCGCTCCGCCGAACGCTGCGGCGGCGTCGCCCGGGGCGACCGCCAGCAGCGCATAGCCGAGTCCGGCCGCCACGGCCGACGCCACCAGCACCCGGGGCTGTCCCGCCCGGTCCACCATCCGCCCCAGCACCGGGCCGCCGAGTGCGGCGGCCACGGCGTACGCGGCGGTCACCGCCCCGATGCGGCTGTAGGGGGCCTGCGCCTCCCGCAGGGCCAGCGCGATGACCAGCGCGGTCATCCCCGCCGGCAGCCGGCCGACGAGGGTGCCGGTGAGCAGCCGGGCGACATGGGGACCGCGGAGCAGGGTGAGATAGCGCACCCGTCCGAAGTTATACGTATAACTTCGGGCGGTCAAAGCCCCCGAGGCACAAGGCAGGGGGCCCGTCGCGTACGGATACGCGCGGGCCCCCTTGGGTGGTGCTCGTCGTGGCCACCGAATGGAGCGCCGGTCCGCACTGGGCGGTTCACGGGCTCCGGGCGATCAGAGGATGGTCAGATGACGCTGACGTTCTCCGCCTGCGGGCCCTTGGGGCCCTGAGTCACGTCGAACGAAACGTTCTGGTTCTCCTCCAGCGAGCGGAAACCGTTCGCGTTGATGGCGGAGTAGTGGACGAAGACGTCGGGGCCGCCGCCCTCCTGGGCGATGAAGCCGAAGCCCTTCTCGGCGTTGAACCACTTGACGGTTCCGGTCGCCATACCGTTCTCCTTGCGAGGGACGTGAAGGGAACCACACCGCGTGGCCCCCGGTCCGCTGCGCTGATCGCCCTGCCTCCGGAAGTTCATCCGGAGTTTCTGCGTAGTGCTGAAAAACTACGAAAAGCCCGCGGTCACATGCTCCGCAGGCTTCAAGTACTGCAAGGGAAATCAAACTGCAACTGCGGGCAACCGTAGCACGCACCTTGCGTCACGGCCAGGGATGACATACGCGCGTACGGGTGTGTCGCACCCCACTCCCGCCGGACCCGCCGGGCCCCCGCCGAGGGCCCCGGGAGCGGCAGGCATAACCTGCGGAGGGTGGACACTACAACTGCCGACGGCGGCCACCCCGCCCTACCCACGCGGCCCCGGGTGGGCCACATCCAGTTCCTGAACTGCCTCCCCATCTACTGGGGGCTGGCCAGGACCGGGAGCCTTCTCGATCTGGACCTCACCCGGGACACCCCCGAGAAGCTGAGCGACCAACTGGTGACGGGGGATCTCGACATCGGTCCCATCACCTGCGTGGAGTACCTGCGCCACGCCGACGACCTGCTGGTGCTGCCCGACATCGCGGTCGGCAGCGACGGTCCGGTGATGAGCTGTGTGATCGTCAGCCAGGTGCCGCTGAGCCGGCTGGACGGGCGACGGGTGGCCCTGGGCTCCACCAGCCGCACCTCGGTCCGGCTGGCGCAGCTGCTGCTGGAGGAGCGCGAGGGGGTGCGGCCCGAGTACTTCAGCTGCCCGCCCGACCTGGGCGAGATGATGCGGGAGGCGGACGCCGCCGTACTGATCGGCGACGCGGCGCTGCGGGCCAACCTCTACGAGGCGCCGCGACTGGGCCTGGAGGTCCACGACCTGGGCGCCATGTGGAAGGACTGGACGGGGCTGCCGTTCGTCTTCGCCGTCTGGGCGGCCCGGCGCGAGTTCGCCGAGCAGCACCCGGAGGTCGTGCGCGAGGTGCAGCGGGCGTTCGTGGAGTCGCGGGACCTCTCGCTGGTCGAGGCCCCCAAGGTCGCCGAGCACGCCTCCCGCTGGGAGCCCTTCGAGCACGGCGTACTGGAGCGGTACTTCACCGAGGCGCTGGACTTCTCCCTGGGCGACAGTCAGCTGTCCGGCATCGCCGAGTTCGCCCGCCGGGTCGGCCATGACTCGGGCTTCCCGTCGGACGTCCGGGTGCGCCTGCTGGAGAGCTGAACGCCGCCCGGGCCCGCGCGGCGGACCGCCGGGCCGGCCGCCGCCCGTACGCCGGGGCGTGCGGACGCGCCGATGCGCCCCGCGGCACCGCGCAACCCCACGACACTGGCCCCACGACACCGGCCCCACGACACCGGCCCCACGACACCGGCCGGCGCGCGGGCCTGATCCGCCGTCGGCGGACGCCCATGTTGCAGGTGCGGCACAAGCCGGGGACGCCCGGTACGGGCCGGGTCTGCGGCGGGTACCTTCTGATCCGCAGGGCACGGGCGAGCGGAGCGAGGGGGCGTGCCATGGAACCGCTGGGGCCGGGCGACCCGCGGCAGGTCGGCGGCTACCGGCTGCTGCGGCGGCTGGGCGCGGGCGGGATGGGGCGCGTCTATCTCGGCCGCACCGCGGGCGGCCGCACCGTCGCGGTGAAACTGGTGCGGACCGACCTGGCCGACGACGGGGAGTTTCGGGCCCGTTTCCGCCAGGAGATCGCCGCCGCCCGCCGGGTGGGCGGCGCCTGGACCGCGCCCGTGCTGGACGCGGACACCGAGGGCGAGCAGCCCTGGGTCGCCACCGGCTATGTGGCCGGGCCCGCGCTGGACGCGGCGGTGAAGGAGGCCGGGCCGCTGCCGGAGCGCTCGGTGCGGGCACTGGGCTCCGGGCTGGCCGAGGCCCTGACGGCGGTGCACGCCACCGGACTGGTGCACCGTGACGTCAAGCCGTCCAACGTGCTGCTGGCGCTGGACGGTCCCCGCCTGATCGACTTCGGCATCGCCCGTGCGCTGGACGCCACCACCGGTCTCACCCGGTCCGGGTACGTCGTGGGCTCGCCCGGGTACATGTCGCCGGAGCAGGCGGCCGGGGGCGAGGCGGGCCCCGCCGGTGACGTCTTCTCCCTGGGCGCGGTGCTGGCCTACGCGGCCACCGGCAACCCGCCGTTCGGCGACGGGGTGAGCGCCGCGGTGCTGCTCTACCGGGTGCTCCACGAGGAGCCCGATCTGGCGGGTCTGCCCGACGGCCCGCTGCGGGACGCCGTGCAGGCGTGCCTGGCCAAGGACGCCTCCGCCCGGCCCACACCCGACGGCCTGCGGGCCGCCCTGACGGCCGGTGAGGGGACCGTACGGCTGCTGAGCGACGGCTGGCTGCCCGCGGCGCTCTCGGCCTCCGTCGGACGGCGGGCGGCGGAGCTGCTGGACCTGGAGGACGAGGCGGCGGTGGAGACGGCCGCGCCGTGGCCCGGGCAGGGTGCCCGGAGCGGTGGGACGTCGGGGGTGTCGCCGGTGAGCGGCTCCTTCGGACCGCCGCCCGAGGACTGGGCCCCCGCTAGGCCGGAGCCGGAGGACGCTCCGCCCCGGGCCGAGGCATCCGGCCCGTCGGACGCGACCGCTGGGCCCGAGCCCGCGGTACCCGGCCCCCTCGACACGACCACCCCGCCCGGCGCGGGGCCGGATCCGGTCCCCGCACCGCGGTCCCGACCGGGCGTCAGGGCGGCCGCCGCCGCGGGAGTGCTGGCGCTGGCCGGGGGCGGTGTCGCGCTGGCCCTGCTGTACGGACACGGCACCCCCGGCTCCGCCCCCACCGGCAGGCCCACGGGCACCGCCGCCACCGCCGCACCTCAGGACGGCGCGGTGCCGGCCGCGATGGTCGGCAGCTGGCAGGGGGACATCACCACCAAGCTCATCCCGCTGAGCAGCACCTTCCAGCTGACGGTCCGGCAGGGCGGCAAGGGCGCCGTGGTGACCGAGTCCCGTAACAACTCCCAGCTGACCAAGGGCGCCTACTGCCTCGGCCGGGGCACCCTGGTCTCCGCCGACGCCCGCACCATCGTGGTCCGGGAGGAGCCCTCCGGCGGCAACACCCAGTGCCTGGGCGCCCCGGAGACCCAGACCTACACCCTCAACGCCGACGGGACCCTGCACCTGGACGTCGCCGACGCTGCCGCCGGAGACCCCTCCGGCGACCTGGCGAAACAGGGCTGACCACCGCGAACGGGGCTGCCGGGGAGCCGTGCACCCGCTGGCGTAGGCTGGTCCGGCGGTCGGCCGGCCGTATCCGTACGACCCGTCCACAGGAAAGGACGCCAGGTGTCCGAGTCCGCAGCGCCCCACGCCACACCCTCCGGGAACGACCTCCAGCCCGTCCTCGACCGCGCGGCGGCCGGCGGCCGGATCACCCCGGAGGAGGCGCTCGACCTCTACCGCCACGCGCCGCTGCACGCCCTGGGCGCCGCCGCGGACGCCGCGCGCCGCCGTCGCTACGCGGGCACCGAGCACATCGCCACGTACATCATCGAGCGCAACATCAACTACACCAACGTCTGTGTGACGGCGTGCAAGTTCTGCGCCTTCTACGCCCCGCCCAAGAGCGACAAGGGCTGGTCGCGGGATCTGGACGAGATCCTGCGCCGCTGCGCGGAGACGGTGGAGCTGGGCGGCACTCAGATCATGTTCCAGGGCGGCCACCACCCGGACTACGGCGTGGAGTACTACGAGAAGCACTTCGCGGCCATCAAGGAGGCCTTCCCCCAGCTGGTGATCCACTCGCTGGGAGCCTCCGAGGTGGAGCACATGGCCCGGATCTCCGGTGTCTCCGTGGAGGAGGCCATCTCCCGGATCCGCGCCGCGGGCCTGGACTCCTTCGCCGGCGCGGGCGCCGAGCTGCTGCCCGAGCGGCCGCGCCGGGCGATCGCCCCGCTGAAGGAGTCGGGTGAGCGCTGGCTGGAGATCATGGAGACCGCCCACAACCTGGGCGTGGAGTCCACCACCACCATGCTGATGGGCACCGGGGAGACCAACGCCGAGCGGATCGAGCACCTGCGGATGATCCGCGACGTGCAGGACCGCACGGGCGGCTTCCGCGCCTTCATCCCCTACACCTACCAGCCGCAGAACAACCACCTGAAGGGCCGGACCCAGGCCACCGTCTTCGAGTACCTGCGGATCATCGCCGTCGCACGGCTCTTCCTGGACAACGTCGCCCACATCCAGGGCTCCTGGCTGACCACCGGCAAGGAGGCCGGCCAGCTGACGCTGCACTACGGCGCCGACGACCTGGGCTCGGTGATGCTGGAGGAGAACGTGGTCTCCTCCGCCGGTGCCAAGCACCGCTCCAACCTGCTGGAGCTGATCCACCTCATCCGGGCGGCCGGACGCACCCCGGCGCAGCGCGCCACCACCTATGAGCACCTGGTGGTCCACGACGACCCGGCGAACGACCCGGTGGACGCCAGGGTGGCCTCCCACATCGCCTCCACCGCGATCGAGGGCGGCACCGCCCACCCCGAGCTGACGATCCTCGCCACCAACTGACCCGCCGGCCGGCCTGATCGTGCTCACCCTGCACCGCGCCGACCTGGTGCTGCCCGTCGGCGCACCGCCGCTGCCCGACGGGGCCGTGGCGGTGCGCGACGACCGCATCGCCGCGCTGGGCCCGTACGCCGAGCTGGCCGCGGCCTACCCGGACGCTCGCACCCGCAGCTGGCAGGGGGTGCTGACGCCGGGGCTGTGCAGTCCGCACGGCGCGATGCTGCTGGAGCACGCCTACCACCCGGACCCCAGGGAGGCCGACCGGCTGGGCACCGAGCCGCTCACCGGTGCGGCCCTGGCCGCGCTGGACCTCGACGACGCGGGCTGGGGCGCCAGCGCCCGCCGGGGCCTGCAGCGGATGCTCAGCCGGGGCACCACGGCGGTCCGCGGGCCGCTGCTGCGGCCCGCCGTGCGTACCGCGGTGGCCCGCTCCGGGCTGGTGCTGCTGCCGCCGCCCGGGGGCGACCCCGGGGAGCCCTCCTTCGACCTGCTGCGGGCGGGACCGGCTGCCGCGGTGCACACGCCGCTGGCGGTCGGTGCCCGCGCGGATCTGGCGGTCTTCGCGGTGGCCGTGGGCGACGGCGCGGAGGACGTGGGCGCGGACGAGGGCGCGGAGGCCGCGCTGCGCGCCGCCGGGGCGGCGAGCTGCATCGCGACCGTGCTGGCCGGACGACTGGTCCACCGCCGCCGCTGAGCCCCGGCCGGGGGCGAACTGACGCCCCGGCGAGCCGGGTTGATCACGTCCGGCCGTGACCTGGAGGCCGTCGGGCCGCTACGATCCCGGAAACCGCCGTTCCCCGCGGCGGTCCGCACCACCCGTCCGTCCCCCATGCCCCGCAGGCAGCAAGCAGGAACGATGCGATCCGAGCCCGTCCCCCGGATCGGCCGTGGCTGGTACGTCACAGCCGTGCTCGGCGCCGTACTGGCGCTCGGCATGGCCGTGCTCGGCTGGCGCCAGTTGAACCAGGCCGACCGCATCGCCGCCGACCCTGTGCAGGTCCACGGCACCGTCTCCCGGCTGGCGTCCGGCACCGCCACCTACAGCCAGGTCGACTACCCCGCAGCCGGGCGCACCCTGCACGCCGCCGACCTGCGGCTGCCCGAGGACGCCGCGGTGGGCGACCCCGTCTGTCTGGAGTACGCCAAGGCGGACCCGGCCGCCGTCCGGGTCTGCGGGCAGCGCTATCCGCAGCCGGCCGGCATCGGCCTGGCGCAGACCAGCGTGCCGGTGGGGCTGCTGGTGCTGACGGTGTGCCTGGTGCGCATCCGCCGTCATCGGCGGGCCCTCGCAGCGCACAGCGGGGCGGTCCGCACCACGGCGGTCTTCGCCGCCGAGGGGGTCGCCGCCCTGTCGGCCCGGACCCGCCGCAAACGGCGCGGCGGCGCACGGCGCGCCCGCCGCTGAGGCCCGGCTGCGGCCCGTCCCCGCCCGGCGGTGAAGAATGGGCCCGTGATCCGAGCTTCCCTGGACAAGCAGCCTCATGAAGTCGCCGCGATGTTCGACGATGTCGCGGCCAAGTACGACCTCACCAACGATGTGCTCTCGCTGGGGCAGACCCGGGCCTGGCGCAGGGCGGTGGCGCGGGCGGTCGGCGCCCGCCCCGGTGAACGGGTGCTGGACCTCGGCGCGGGCACCGGCACCTCCTCGCTGCCGTTCGCCGCGGTGGGCGCCCAGGTGGTGCCCTGCGACTTCTCGCTGGGGATGCTCAGCGAGGGCAAGCGCCGGCACCCGCAGCTGCCGCTGACCGCGGGCGACGCCACCCGGCTGCCGTTCGCCGACGGCTCCTTCGACGCCGTGACCATCTCCTTCGCGCTGCGCAACGTGCAGGACACCGACGCCGCGCTGCGGGAGATGCTGCGGGTGACCCGGCCGGGCGGCAGGGTGGTGATCTGCGAGTTCTCCAGCCCCACCTGGGCGCCCTTCCGCACCCTGTACACCGAGTACCTGATGCGGGCCCTGCCGCCGGTCGCCACCGCGGTCAGCAGCAACCCCGACGCCTATGTCTACCTGGCCGAGTCGATCCGCGCCTGGCCCGACCAGCCGGAGCTGGCGGCGCTGCTCCAGCAGGCGGGCTGGTCCCGGGTGGCCTGGCGCAATCTGACCGGCGGGATCGTCGCCCTGCACCGCGCCACCAAGGCCTGATCCCGGAGCCGCCGGGGACACCGGCGGGCGGCCCGGCAGCGCCCCGCAGCCGGTACCGCCCCCGTGAACCCGTCCGCCGCCGGCGGGTCGGGACGTGTGCGGACAGCCGCCCGCCCCCGCTGCGGCTCGGCAGCGGGGGCGGGCGGGTCTGCACCGGCGGTAGGGAGCGGCCGGTCAGGGCTTGATCCGGACCACCTGCGGGTCGTGGTCGCTGGCCTGGTCGGCGAACTCGGAGTTGATGTGCACCACGTCGTAGTCGGCGTGCTTCAGCGCCGGGCTCACCAGGATGTGGTCCAGCACCTGGGAGTTGCCCTCGTAGACGTAGGAGTAGCGCTCCCGGGCCGGCAGGGTGTTGACCAGGTCGGTGAGGGCGCTGCCGTTGCCGGTGAGGGTCGTCACCGCGGGGGAGAACTGGTAGTCGTTGAGGTCGCCCAGCGCCACGATCCTCGCCCCCGGGTCGGCCGCCTCCAGCTGCTCCACGAAGGCGTGCTCCTGGATCGCCTGCCGCACCCGCTGCACCTCGGAGCTGCGGACCGGCGACTGGAAGCGGCTGTCGACGCTCTGGTCGCCGCCCTTGCTGTTGAAGTGGTTGGCGATCACGAAGAGCTTGTCGCCGCGGAAGGTGAACTCGCCCACCAGCGGCTTCCGGCTGCTGTTCCACGCGGGGTCGTTCGGGGCGATCCGTCCCGGCGAGACGGTCAGCGCCGTCGCGTCACCCGTGCCGGTGACCCCCACAGCGGTGGTGGCGTCGCCGCCCGCCCGGTCGTTGAAGCCCACCCGCGCGGGGTTGAAGAGGAAGGCGGTGCGGATGTTGCCGCCCGGCTCGCCGCCGTCCTGGTCGTTCTGCGGGTCGATGGACCGCCAGGAGTAGCGGGGGCCGCCGGCCGCCACGATGGCGTCCACCAGCTTCTGCAGGGTCTTGCCCGCCGTGACGGTGCCGTCGTCGGTGGCGCCGTTGTCGTCCTGGATCTCCTCCAGGGCCACGATGTCGGGCGAGCGGAGGTTGGTGACCAGGCCGGCGGCGAGTGCGTCGAACTTGGACTGCGGGTCGGTCGGGTCGAGGTTCTCCACGTTGTAGGTGGCGATGGCGACCTCGTTGGACTTCGCCTTGTCGGTCACCTCGCGCTGCAGACCGCCGGAGGTCACGGTGCCCAGGGTGCGGGCGGCCAGGGTGTAGGTGCCGGCGTACTGGTTGTAGTCCAGCGGGCCGGTGGTGGTGCCGGAGAGGGTGTCGCCGACGTTCGCGGTGGGGAACGCGCTGGTGGCGGTCGGGACGAGCGACTGCACCATCAGGCGGCCGGAGTTGGGGTCGGCGTAGGACGGGTAGTAGGTGCCGCCGCGCCTGGTGGGGTTCTGGTCGCCCTTCACCGTCACCCACAGCTCGCTGTACGGGTCGGTGGCGCCGACCACCCGGGTGTCGGAGATCTGGACGTCCATGCCCTCCAGCGACTCGTAGAGGTCGAGTGCGTAGCTGCGGGGCTGCAGCGGGAGGTCCTCGATGGAGCCGCCGCCCACGCTCGGGACGAAGGCGTCCGGGACGTTCCTGTCGTCGAGCACCACGGGGGCGGGCAGGGCGTTGCCGCTGGAGACCACCTTCACCGAGGGCTTGGAGATCTCGGTGACCGACTGGATGCCGGAGGCGGCGCCGCCCGGGTAGTACTCGGAGACGGTGCCGGAGACGGTCACGCTGTCACCGACCGCCACGGTGGGGGTGGAGCTGGTGAAGACGAAGACACCCTCGCTGGTCGCCGGGTCGGCGTCGGGCTGCGGGTCCTGCATCCAGAAGCCCTTGGAGCCGTAGGTGCGGACGCCGGTGACGATCCCGGTCACCCCGGTGACGGCCTTGCCCGCCAGCGGCGACACCCGGGTGTCGCCCTGGATGTCGTGGATCCGGGCGCTCACCCCGGTCTCGGTCGGGGTCGGGGTCGGGG
>NZ_LIQR01000266.1 GCF_001418575.1 Peterkaempfera griseoplana | reverse complement strand
CACCACCCGGGCCCGCTCCCTCCTCCGCCCCGCCCGGGACCGCGGGAGGCGGTGTCGTGCCGGGTGGCGAGCGCGGCTTGTTGGTCCGGTCCTGTCATGACTCCTCACGCTGGACTCTTCGCCGTTCGACGAGGACGGTCCCCGAGCGCCTCCCCGGCCCTAGACTCGGGGGTCATGGACAGGACCGACCGCGCCAGCCGGGTGATCGCGGCACCACCCGCGACTGTCTACCGCGCCCTCCTCGACCGGGAGTCCCTCGAGGCCTGGCTGCCGCCGGACGGCATGCGCGGGCAGGTCGAGCGATGGGATCCTCGGCCTGGCGGCGGGTTCCGGATGGTCCTCACTTACCTCGACCCCACCGACAGCCCCGGCAAAACCTCGGATGCGACGGATGTCGTCGATGTCGAGTTCGCCGACCTGGTGCCACCGGAGCGCGTGGTGCAGCGGGCGGTGTTCGAGGCCGACGACCCGTCGTACGCGGGCACCATGACGATGACCTGGCACCTTGCCGCCGCCGGTGCCGGGACCGAGGTGACCGTCGCCGCCACGGATGTGCCACCCGGCATCGACCCGGCAGCGCACGAGGCAGGGATCGCCTCGTCGCTGGCCAACCTGGCGTCGTACGTCGAAGGGGCCGGCTGACTCAGGCCGCTGCGACCGGGGGCCGGCCACCTCGTCGGGGCTGACGGTCGTCGATTCGGCCGCACACGGGCGTCCTCGGTCTGTGTCTGCGGCGCGCGTGACCATCAAGAGGACGGTCGTTCCGCAGGCTGAGGCTGTCCGATTCTCCACGGGCGCTCCTGCCGCACGCGTCCGGGCAGGCGACTCTGCCGCGGCGGAGCAGAGTCGTCGGCCCTCAAGGGGTCATCTCATGGGAAGCGCGACTCGTGTCGCGTCGGCGCCCGAGCATCTCCTCGATGGCCTGCTCAAGGAGGTGAGCCTTCTGTGCCGGGCGGCATCTCTCGGCGGTCACACGAGCGACGGCCAGCGATCGGCCGCCCACTCCCGCCATCCCGGCCATCCAGGCGGGGGGTCGCCGACCCGACGGCCCTCGAGTTCTGACGCGTCGGGCTCCTCGAACAGCGTCCTCCACTGCACGAGGTCCGCCTCGCTCATCGGGAAGGTCCGGTCCGGGGTGGTCGACTGGCGATGAGCGACCCGAGCGCGTTGGGTCTCATGGTCCACCGGCACATACACAAGGCGACAGGACGCGCCAACGGACGCCACCAGCCAGCGGATCGCGGACCTCTCGTCACGAGACCAGCATCCGAAGTCCAGCACCACGTTGGTTCCGAGTCCCAGCGCCTCAAGACCGAGCCAGAGCAGCCGTCCTTCCAGCACATCGCGCTTCCCGGGCGGCTGCGACTGGCCGAAGAGCGGGATCATCCACTCATCGGGTGTCAGCCGCAGCGCACGGTGCTCCTCGGCCAGCTGCCGAGCCCTGGTGGTCTTTCCGGCCCCTGGCAGGCCGACTGTCAAGAACAGCGTGCTCACACCCGGATCATTCAGGGAAGCCGGGTGGGCGACAACTGCATTCCCTGCCGAGATCACCGAGGCCCACATTGGGCCCCGGTGTCCCGGGGGCTTCAGCGGCTGGAACCTGGATGCTCTGGACGACTGTCTGAGAGGCGGCTGGGGCGCGACCACTCCGTTCACCTTGCACTGGGACTCCTCGGCCGAGGCTCGGACGCGGTTGGCGGAGTGCGTGGCCGCTGGTGATCGCGAGCTTGTCCCCTTCGACCTCCTCCTGGAGATCTTTGAGGCACGAGGGGTGAGCGTCATCCTTCGGTGACAGCTCGTTGCTTCGAGGCATCGGTCCGGGGACGCCCTACGCACTTTGGGGCAGCAGGCGGAAGCGGGCGGTGTGGTATCGGATCGTCACCTTGCCCTTGCCCTTGCCCTTGCCCTTGCCGGTCCGGCACGGGGACCCCGCGGGGGCGGCGCAGGTGGACATCGGGCAGTCGCGCGATTCCACGCGCTTGAAGTCGTCGCTCACGAGCCCGGACTGTTTTATGAGGCTGTTTCAGACGCCCAGTCGTTCGCAACAACTCATGAAACATGATCCCTGCAGGTGGGCGACCGGGCGGCAGGGTGTTTCACGAGCGACCACCTAGGAAACGCCTCGCGTCCGCGACCGCTTGCGTGGCGGTCAGGATCCCGCCGTTGCGGCGCGCTCGCGATTGGCACGGATCTCGTCGTGGTGGTCGGCGGCCCAGCCGATCAGCAAGGTGACGATCTCGTGCAGGCCGCGGCCCAGCGGGGCGAGGGTGTACTCGACGCGCGGAGGGACCTCGGCGTAGGCGGTGCGGGTGATCAGGCCGTCCTGCTGGAGCTGGCGCAGGGTGAGACTGAGCATGCGCTGAGAGATGCCGGGGACCTGCCGCTGCAGGTCGGTGTAACGCAGCGGGCCGGACTCCAGGACCGCGATGATCAGCAGGCTCCACTTGTCGCCGACGCGGTCGAGGGTCTGGCGGATGAAGTCCATGTGCTCGGCAGGGATGGCCGCGCACGGCCCGATCGCCGCCGCTCCTGCCGTCACCTCTGCTCCGTCGGCCGTCTCCATGACGCACATTCCTCTCCGGCACGCACACCGGTGTGCGTTTTGTATCGCCTTCCATGCTGGCCCATCATGGCGTTACGCACAAGTCGTAAGAAATGGAGGTGCGTGAATGAAGGTGGACATTTGGTCCGAGGTGACCTGCCCCTGGTGCGGCCTGGGGAACCACCGGGTGGCCAAGGCCATCGAGCGGTTCGAGCACGCGGACGAGGTGGAACTGGTCCACCACTCGTTCCCGCTCAGCAGCAGCTTCCCCGAGGGGGACACCTTCTCCGTCCGCGAGGCCCTGCTCCGCCGGCACGGTATGGGCGGCAGCCAGGCCGAGACCTCGACCCGGCGGATCGAGAAGCTCGCCGAGAGCGAGGGCCTGGCCCCGTACCAGGTGCTGGACAACAAGGTCGGCAACACCGACCTGGCGCACGAGTTCCTCGCCCACGCAAGCGCCCAGGGCAAGAACCGCGAGGCCTGGGACACCATCTTCCGGACCTACTTCGGCAAGGCCGAGCCGGTCTTCTCCCTGGACGATCTGCTGGGGCTCTCCGACGACCTCGGCCTGGACCGCGAGCAGACCCACCAAGTCCTCACCGACCGCCGCTACCGCCGACAGGTCCGCGACGACGCGGCCCGTGCCCAGCGCCTGGGGGCGACCGGCGCCCCGTTCATCGTCGTCGACGACCGCTACGGCGTGCCCGGCGCCCAGGACAGCGACGGCCTCCTTGAGCTGCTGCGCAAGGCCTGGGACGCCAGCCACCCCCTCACCCTCGCCGACGACGCCGGCGATGCCCCGGTCTGCGGGCCGGACGGCTGCGCCGTCCCCGAGCGCGCCTGATCCCGGCCGCCCCCAGGCAGCCACGGACACCCGCCGTCCGCGACGGCTCAGCACCACGACACCCATCATCCGACGCTGGACAGGCCCGAAACCTTCCATGTCGGACGTGCCGATGCTGGCCCCGCTGCTTCCGATGCACGAGGCGTCCATGACCAAGGCGCACGACGAGGCCCGCCGCCCGGGCTCGATCCTGACCGGCCGACTGGCCGCCTGATCCACCCCCGTACTGCCCGAAAGGCGTTTGATCACCATGAGCACCCTCCTTGTCCTCGGCGGCAGCGGCCGTACCGGCGCTCACGTCCTGGACCACGCAGCCCAGCGCGGCCACCGCGTCCGCGCCCTTGTCCGCAACCCCGACAAGGTGCAGGCACCGGCCGGTGTCGAGCTGATCCAGGGCACCCCGGCGAACATCGACGACATCCGCCGGGCCGCCGAAGGCACCGAGGGGGTGATCAGCGTGCTGAACAACGGCCGCGCCTCCGACAACCCGTGGGCCAAGCCGGTCAGCCCGCCGATGTTCATGACCGACGCCGCCCGCCACACTCTCACCGTCATGGGCGAGCAGGGCATCCGCCGCATCGTGCTGACGTCTACGCAGGGCGCGGGCGACGACTGGGCCCGGCTCAACCCGCTGGTCAAGGCGTTCATCAAGCTGTCGAACGTCAAGGCAGGCTTCGAGGACCACACCGGCGTCGACCACGTCGTCCGCGCCTCGTCCGGCATCGACTGGACCCTGGCCCGCGCCGTCGCCCTGACCGACAAGCCCGCCGGTGGCCCCGTGCGGGCCGCCGAGGCCGGCACCGAGAAGCCCGGCGCACGGATCAACCGCGCCGACCTCGCCCAGTTCCTCGTCCGGACGCTCGAGGACGACGCATGGATCCGCAAAGCGCCCCTGGTCTGGAACGCCCGCGGCTGACCAGGTCCCGCCAGGCCGCGGGCGGTCCCCTCGTCAGCAGGAAGTCTCCGCCTCACCTCCTGGCCACTGCGCCCAGCCGCCCCGCACGGGACCGATCGGCAGCATCCGCTGATGGGCGCGGGTGCGGCATGGGCGGTCGGCCCCGGGTCGAGGCGTTTGTTCATGTCCAGACGGCAGGTGCCGTATGGGTTGACGTTGGACCAGAACAGCGCGGTCAGCCCGCGCCGGTCCTCGTCGCTCAGGCTTGATGCCCATGCCGGTGCGGCCAGGACCTGCTGGACCACGCGCCCACGCCGAGAAGGCGATCGAGGCCTTCACGAAGACCTACGGTGCCGAGTGGCCCCAGGCCGTCGCGAAGATCACCGACGACGCCGAGGAACTGCCGGCCTTCTACAACTTCCCGGCCGAGCACTGGATCCATCTACGGACCACGAACCTCATGGAGTCCACGTTCTCCACCGTCAAGCTCCGCACCAAGGTCACCCGCGGAGCCGGCAGCCCGCCGCGGCCCTGGCGTTGGTCTTCAAGCCTGTCGAGTCCGCCCAGGCCGCCGGCGCGTGATCACCGGCGCCCACCTGGTGCCTCTGGTTCGCGCTGGAGCCCCGTTCGAGAACGGCGTCCTGGTCGAGCGGGAGACCGAAGCGGCATGAATTCCGGTGGCGAGCCTGCCGCGACCTTCGGGATCATCCGCCCATGTCGCATGACGATGCAGAGCCGAACGAAGCGCCGGCCAGCCCCAGCGAACCCAGCGGCCCTGAAATGTCCGGCCAGAGGCCGGGCGGGCTGATCATCTTCCTCAACGGGGCATCGAGTTCCGGTAAGACGAGCATCGCCCGGGAGCTTCTCCGGATCCTGGACCAGTCGTTCTTCCACATGCCGGTGGACGCCTTCCATGCCATGCGGTCTGACCGGCACATTCCCGACGAACACCTGCAGGCCGAGATCGACCGAACCGCCAGGGGCTTCCACCGCGCGGTAGCCGGGATGGCCGCAGCCGGCAATCACATCGTGGTGGACTACCTGCTGAGCCGGCGCTGGCGCCTCCTCGACTGCCTCGACCTGTTCTCTGCCGAGAACGTCGTCCTCGTCGGCGTTCACTGCCCGCTGCCGGAGCTGGAGCGACGGGAACGGATCCGCGGCGACCGGACCCCAGGTCTTGCCGCGCGACAGGTCGACCAGGTCCACGCGCACGGCATCTACGACATCGAATGCGACACGAGCAAGAACACGCCGGAGGAGATCGCCCAACAGATCAAGAACACCCTGCCACGACGGCCGACTCCCACAGCCTTCACACGGATGAAGCTCGCCCTGCGCGCCGGCGGTCCGAGCTGAGCCCCGACCACAGGTTTTGACCATTGCTCCCGGCCTCGGCAGCCCGGTGATCCCGCATCCGTATCCGTATGCCGGCGTCTCCGCCCGGTCGCGTGCCCTCGTCGGATGGTCCATGCCTGCATCGTCGCGGGCCCGCAGACGGAGTCGGGGCAACGGAATCAGACCCGCCGCATCCGGTAGACGCAGGTCCGGTAGGGCATCTCGACGCTGTCGCGGCCGGCCAGGGCCGGGTCGGTGGCGGCCAACTCGCCGATCTCCAGGTCCACGCGGGCCTGCTCGTCGGGCTCGACCGCGATCACCTCGTGGCCGACGGCGCGCAATGCACCGGTCAGTAGCCCGGTGCCCGCCCCCAGGTCCAGGACGCGCACCGGCTCGGCGCCGATGGCCCAAGTGACCGCCTGTACCGGGTAGGTAGGCCGGATCGAATCGTAGAGGCGGGCAGCGGAACCGAAGGACAGCGCAGGGCTGGACATGCTCGTGCAGGTACCCGGATCCGGCCGGCAGTACCCGCGCGGCGGCAGTCCGCGCGCGCGCCGATGGCCGCGGGCCGCGTGCGCCGTCACCCGAGCGGTTGGCGTTGGGGCGCCGGCACGACCTGCACCCACCTGGAACGACCCTCCAGCCGACCCTGGAGGTGAGGTGGATACCGACGGGAGGTGCTGCGGCCACGCGGGCAGGAGGATCAGGCCTGTGACCGGGAGGGTTCGCCGGACTGGCTTCTCCGGTCGGAGGGCAGCGTGTAGGACCAGCCCGGTTGCCAGGTGAACGGGGCCTTGAGCAGGTCGTCCAGGGAAGCCCCGGCAAGCAGGCAGTCCAGTGCCCACTGGTTGGCCGTGTGGGCGATCAGCAGGACTCGCCTGCCGTCCCAGTCCCGGGCCAGGTCCTGGAGGAAGGCGTCGGTGGCGGCCAGGACCTGCCGGTAGCTCTGGCCACCGGGAAAGGGGTCGTCGACGTGCCGGGCGCGGCGGGCGGCGACGAGTTGGGACGGTTGGCCGTTGAACCGGCCGTAGTCGCACTCACGCAGACGGACATCCTGGTGGATCGGGGGGCGACCGTCGGGGAAGGCGATGTGGGCGGTCTCGACGGAGCGGCGGAGGTCGGAAGTGAACACAGCTGCGATGTCCTGACCGCGGCGGCGTTCGCCGAGTTCGCGTGCTTCGCGGTGTCCCTTCGCCGAGAGGCGTCCCGGAAGCCAGCCGGTGGAGATGCCGGCCTCGTTGTCCGTGGTGGTCGAGTGCGTCTCGTAGATGATGTCCACTGCCATACGGGGACTCCTGGGGTGCGGGTCTGCTGAACGACAGGGTCATGCCGCGTCGGTGACGAGGGGGCGTCCGTGGGACTCGCCGTGTCCTCCGAGGGGCGGGGGCGCCTCTACTCCGGTCCGCGGCGCGCGAGATGGACGATGATGTCGGCGGCGATCTCGACCGTCTCGGGCAGCGCCTGGGCGATCGCGTCGAACGCTTGCTGCCTCCTCGACGGCGGCAGCTGGAGGTACGCCGAGACGGTCGACAGATAGCCGAGGTATTCGGAGCGCTTCATCGTCAGGCGCCGTTCGATGACGCTCTGCTGGACGTCATGGAACAACGGGGACCGTTGCAGTTCCGTACCCGGCCACTGCATCTCCTCATCCGGAGCAGTCCCGTCGGGAGACGGAATGTCGTCACTTTCCAGGAACGGTGCCCTTGCCGCACGCGCGGACTCCTCGACCGCTGGATCGGCCGGCTGGATCGGGCCGGCGAACGAGGCGAACACACCCTCCGGTTCCAGCAGCGCGGCCACTCGTGGCCACCGTCCCGCCGGCTGTGTCCAGTGCAGGGCTGCGGCCACATAGACCAACCCGTAGGTCTCACCCGGCCGCAGATCCTCGAACCGGGCCCGTACGGTCGTCACGTTCGCGGGCGCGGTCTTCTCCAACTCGGCGAGCATGCCGGTGTCGGGTTCCGTCGCCGTGACCGCGACCCCGTGCCCGGCGAACAGGCGGGTTGCCTTCCCTGTCCCCGCGCCGATCTCCAGGGCCGTCCGAACCGGCCGGCCCGCATATGTCACCACCAGGTCGACGACCTCTTCGGGATAGCCCGGCCGGAACTTTTCGTAGGCTTCCGCGATCGCGCCGAAGCTCAGTGCACGAGCAGACATGCCGAGCATCCTGGCACGACCGGGACGGACGGCGCCTGGCAATACCCGGCGCCCGTCGGCCTTCCGACGCGGTGGCGCTCGAACGGCGGACTCCCCCCGATGCCCCACCCGGCCCGGCTGCTGGGGGCAGGGCCTGCTGTGGTGGAGGCCGTCGTCCTGGCGGTGCACAGCCCAGCGAAAGATCGAGCCGTCGTTGGCGGCGGCCACCGTTACCCGCACCCGGGATGACGGATGCCGGAGACGCGGGGGCAAGGGCTGGGCGGACGGTGCGGGCCCCGGGCCGATGCCGCAACCCGGCGGCGCCATTCGGGTGGCCTGTGGGTCGACATGGGCGGGGTGGGCACACGACCACAGGCAAGGGGGGAATCCGAGCCGGAAGGCAGGACACATGATCGTCAAGAAGCTGCACGACTGCGGTATCCGCAGCGAACACGCCTACGCCGCCGCTATCGCCTCCATCGGCCTGTCCGTCCTCTCCTGGGCGACCTCGCTCCAAGCGGAACCGGGCCAGGGTGTCGAACGTGCCGACCGGTGGGGCATCTTCGTCGGCGAGTGGGCGCCCACCTTCTTCGGCCTCGGCCTGGCCCTGTCCACTTACGAGAAGTAGTCCGCATGCGACAGCGCCCCGTCGGCCGCAGGCAGGCGGGGTGACTCGGTGGACGCCCCCGGGTGGCACCCCGCGCCGGACCGGGAGGGTACGAGGAGCAGCCACCCAGGCCGGCCTGACCCCCTGCCCCCTCTGCATCAGGGTCTGGGCAGCCGGCTCAGTGCGACGCGGCCGATCTGCCGTCACCCGACCGATGGTGATGAACGCCTACGTCGGGGGCGGCAGGCCGGGCATGGAGGCCGTCACCGCGCACGGCGTCCACCAGGCCGCCGGGGTCCCGGCGCGGACGTTGCGCGGTGGACGCCCCCGGCGGCCGTGATGGCGAACCGGTCAGGTGGGGGACGGCACGCCGAGGCGTCGTCCCGGGGGACGGTCACCGCTCCGGGCGTACCCCGGTGAAGACCGTGGTGGCGGAGAGGAGGAAGGCGTCGGGCCTGCGCAGGATCCCCTCCGGGGCCTCGGGATCGACCAGCAGCCCGAGGGTCTTGTGGTCCTCGGCGTCCAGGGACTCGCCCATGGTCTCGTGCAGCCGGGTCAGATGGCCGTGCAGGAAGGAGCGGGCCGTCTCGTCGAGGGGTGACGGCAGGTCGAGGAGGGAGGTGAAGCTGCCCGTGCCACTCAGCCCGGCGCGGCCGAGCATCGCGGGCCAGTCCTCGACCACCCGGGTACTGCCGGGCAGTTCGGTCCGCATGGCCTCGAACCACTCCTCCAGAAGGGCGTCCAGCCGGGCCTGGAGGCCCGGCCTGCCCACCCCGATGTCGCGGGGGAGGTAGCGCATCGGCAGACCGGCCTCCGCCACGGCGAGCAGACCGCCGGGCCTCAGCATCGCCGCCAGCGCGTCGAGCACGCCCTGCTGGTCGCCGATGTGGTGGACGGCCTTGCTGCTCCAGATCAGATCCGCCGTGCCGAGACCGCCCTCCCCGTGCTCGTCACCGCCGACCAGGCCCTCCGGCAGCTCCGCGTGCCGGGCGGTGACCCTGTCGCCGAGGCCGAGCCGGCCGGCGCGGGCCAGGGCGCGCTCCAGCAGTCCGGGCGCGCCGTCCACGGCCACGACCTCCGCGTCCCCGAAGGCCTCGGCCAGGACGCAGGTCATCACGCCCGGCCCGCTGCCGAGGTCGATGATGCGCCGGACCTCCTTGTCCGGGCCGAGCAGTTCCCGCAGCCGGGCCGCGGTCCGGCGCAGCACGGGGAGCTGCAGATCGCCGCTGCTCTCCAGCTGGGCCGCCATGACCTCCCAGTCGATGTCCGTGTGGTCGTGCCCGTGCCCGTGTCGGGGTCCATGGGCGTGCTGGTGGCCGGTTCCGGATGCGCTGTGTGGGCTCATGTCCGGGAGGATGCGCCCTCCGGACGGGTACGGCAACTTCTGTTGCCGTTTCCGCAAACGCCTGGGTGGAACGCCCGCGCGGACAGGCCCTCTCCCTGCAGCCGCCGAAGAAGCTCGGCCGGGGCAGCCGGTGCGCGGCTTCCTGTAGCCACTTCGGGGCGAGCCTCGGAGATCACGGCCCCGCGTCATGCTTTTCCGGGCCGGTCCATTGACATTCCGGCTTACTTCTGCAATGAGGCAAGTCCCTGACGGCGCGACTCCAGCGCGAACAGCAACGGCCTGCTGCCGAAAAAGTTTCGAAAGGTACAGACCATTCCGTTCCCGGACCGCATACCCGGCTGCCGTCACCACCGAACTCAAGGACGTCCGCACAAAACGTTCGGCTGCTCTTTCCCGGTCGAGCGCCTGGACAAACTCCTTGCGGCCCAACAATCGACCGCAGGTTGCAATGACCGCTGGAAACCTCTTTGTCCACACCCGCCCGATTGATGGGCTGAGCCGTTGACCTGTGGGTTCGACGGGCATCCGCACTTCCGCAAGGTCTGTCGCGAGGCCCCGGCCCATCGCTGCCATCCCCTCACGACAAAGGCCCGTACAACCACCAGAACCCGACGTCGCTGCGTGTGCGGCCTTCTTCGACTCAGGCCAGAAGAAATCCCGTCCGGGCGCAGCGCCATTGACGCGGCAGCAAAGGTGCGCGTAACGTTCCCGGCCGCCGATCTAGGGAGAGCGAAGGTGAACCATGCAAAAGGGTCGTGACTCGCAAGGGATAGCATCCGCCGACGGACAGCGAGCGGATGGTGCGGCTGACCGAACCCCGCGCCTGACACGCCGGGCGCTGCTCGGGACAGGGGGAGCCGCGGTCGTGGCGCTGTCTCTGGGCAGCGCGGGAACGGCGGTGGCGGCACCGGCGAAATCCGGGGCGCCGCGAGGCGAGGTCCCTTTCGGTCCGGTGACGGTGACCGACCCGGGATCGGGCGCGTCGTACGCGCGGGCCGTGCGGCTCAGCGAGGGGCGACCGGGCGGATCGCGGACTCTGCTGGCGACCTACCAGCAGTTCGACTTCTCGAAGCCGGGCGGGTTCCCGATCTTCCGCAGCGACGACGACGGCCGTACCTGGCGCCAGCAGGGCAGTGTGCCCGACAACGGCGA
Organism: Peterkaempfera griseoplana; assembly: GCF_001418575.1. Classification (GTDB taxonomy): domain Bacteria; phylum Actinomycetota; class Actinomycetes; order Streptomycetales; family Streptomycetaceae; genus Peterkaempfera; species Peterkaempfera griseoplana. Next base: position 24,727 of record NZ_LIQR01000266.1, on the reverse strand, counting down.
GTCCGGAAGGATGTGGCTGCAGCCGTTCCTGTACGAGCTGCCGCGCGCCTTCGCCGGCCTTCCCAAGGGCGCGGTGCTGTGCGCCGCCAACTCGCTGGACTCCTCGAGCACACGGATCGTGCTGTACGCGAGCCTTGACCGTGGCCTGACCTGGCAGTTCCTGAGCACGGTGGCGGTGGGCGGGCCGCCCAACCCGCAGAACGGCAACACGCCCGTGTGGGAGCCGTTCCTGCTGCTGCACCGTGACCGGCTCGTCTGCTACTACTCGGACCAGCGAGACCCGGACTACGGCCAGAAGCTCGCGCACCAGACCAGCAGGGACCTGCGGCACTGGGGCCCGGTCGTCGACGACGCCGTGGGCGAGGAGTACAGCCGGCGCCCGGGTATGACCACCGTCGCGCAGGTGCATCACAGTCTGTGGATCATGACCTATGAGTACGGCGTCTCGGACACCTACTACCCCGTGCGCTACAAGCTCGCCCGCGACCCGGAGTCGTTCGGCTCAGCCCCGGCGCTGGAGCTCCTCGACCAGGACGGGTACGCCCCGTCGGCCGCCCCGACCGTGGCGTGGTCGGACTCCGGTGGCCCTCATGGCACGATCATTGTTAGCGCAAACAGTGACGAGGACTTCTTCGTCAACCGGGCCCTCGGTGACCCCGGCAAGTGGACGCGGTTGTCTTCGGCGATGCCGAGGGGCTACAGCCGGTTCACCATCCCGCTGGCCGACCCGGGATCGTGGCGCCGACCCGGCCTCGTCTTCGTGGTGACCGGCGCACCCTACGCCGAGGACGCGCCGATCCAGGCCGGCGTCATCCAGCTGGACTGACGCCGAACGGGCCTCGTTGGGCCGCGGATCCAAGCGGTCATGCCCGTCGCCCCCGGTGAGCCCCGAGCCGGTGGCGCCGAGCGGCAAGCTCTCGTTGCTGCAGCCGCACCGCGGAGATCCAGGCTGGACGAGTGGACGAGCACGCGAAGCTCCTGGCGGTGAAGGTTGCGCTTGGTCGGCAACCCGTCCGCCAGGAGCTTCGTCGTTCTGTCACCTCAGCCACCGTGCTGTCGCCGGAGTGGCGGGTGGGTCATCGCCTCATCAGCAGGAGCTGGGCGAGGCGGCGACTATCTCGCTCCCGTTGGCGTAGGCGTGAACCGATCCGCCGGCGGAGTAGCGGCACGTGGCCCCGTCGTCACCGATGACCGCGGCGTCCGCGAACCACTCGTCAGGGTTGGCACTGTGGATGTCCGCCCCGTAGGAGTAGGCGTCGGCGGAGGCCGACGCGTACTGGGTCCTCGGAGTGTCCGAGACGACCGGAACGGTCCACGACTCGACGGAGACCGTGACCCGGGCGTTGGGGTGGGCGGTGCGGTACGCCGTGGACCACTGCCAGTGGGCCCTGGCGGTGCCGCAGCCGTTGTACTGCTGCTCGACCTGGCCCGCGTACACGCCGTTGAGGGTGTAGTTGCCGGGCGTCCCGATGTTGATCCACGTGCAGGTGGCGGGCCTCACCGCGGCCTGGGCGCCGGTGGCACCTCCGAGTCCGATGGTGGCGCCGCCGGCCAGTGCCAGGGCAGCGGTGGTCATGGCGACGGAGCGGTGTGCGGTGCGAAGCCTGAGCATGGGTGCGATCTCCGGTCTCGAAGGGCGGTCCCTGGCGGGGCCGTTGGACGTTCCCCTGCTGGTTCGTCCGTGAAGCAGCTTGCCCAAGCACGATCGGGTGGCGGAATGACGCTGACCTGGCGTTGGCTTGGCGTTTGGAGTCGCTGCTCGCGTCGGCCGTCGCCCCGGGAACCAGAGCAGGCCGTTGCGGACAGCCGATGTCAGCGGCGCCGGACGGGCCTCCCGAGGCGGCTGCGAGCGCGCCCACCCCTTTGCGGCAACGGCGTTGCCGGTAGGGGCAGTTGGTGTCCGCCGGGGCTCCGGCGCGGATGTGACCGACGCCACATGAACCGGTTTTCCTGTTGCTCCGTCCCGGGGGAGAGAGGCGGCCCTGCCCACGCGCTGCCGGACGTCGCATCGACGTCCGCCCTGGACAGCGTGGACGGCGGGGCCGTCTCCTCTTCCCCCGCGTCCACCGACAGCCCGTCGGGCCGGGGTCCCACCGATTGTGTGATCGGGAAAGGCTTCCGTGTTCTCACCGAAAAGAACCCTCAGAGAGGACCGCCTCCCGGCGGCCTCCCCGCCGGGTGCCCGCCGCGGCACCCGGCGTCTGCGCCGCATCGCGTCGGCGGCCGGCGCGGTCCTGCTGACTGTGCTGGCAGCGCAGTTCCCGCAGCAGACCGCCGGGGCGGCGACTCCTGCCGGCGGCGGCCAGAAGGCTGCCCAGGCGCTCTGCGGCACCCCCAAGCCGGGAGAGTTCGGCTGCTTCGCCCTGCGCCGCACCGACGTGGCCGCGCAGGCCGACGACCCTGCCCAGCCGGACGGCTACGGCCCGGCAGACCTGCGCTCGGCGTACGGCGTACCGGCCGACGGCGGAGCCGGCAGGACCATCGCCATCGTGGACGCGTACGACAACCCGAACGCCGAGAGCGACCTGGCGCACTACCGCGAGCAGTACGGGCTGCCGGCGTGCACCACCGAGAACGGCTGCTTCCGCAAGGTCGACCAGCGGGGCGGCGCGGCGTACCCGGTGCCCAACGACGGCTGGGCCGGGGAGATATCCCTCGACCTGGACATGGTCTCCGCTGTGGCGCCCAACGCCGACATCCTGCTGGTCGAGGGGGACTCGGCCTCCTTCGAGGACCTGGGCCAGGCGCTGAACACCGCCGTGTCGCTGGGCGCGCAGTACGTCTCCAACTCCTACGGCGCCCCGGTCGACGACCCCGGCACCCTGCCCTTCGACGAGCAGTACATGAACCACCCGGGGACCACGCTGGTCTTCAGCGCGGGTGACCAGGGCTACGGCGTCCAGTACCCGGCCTCCTCCCCGTACGTCACCTCGGTCGGCGGTACCTCGCTGGTCCGCGACGGCAGTGCACGCGGCTGGTCGGAGTCGGTCTGGAACCGCACCGGCACCGACTCCCTGGGGATCCCCCGCTGGGGCGCGACCGGCTCGGGCTGCTCGCAGTTCGAGCCCAAGCCGTCCTTCCAGACCGACACCGGGTGCTCCGGACGCTCGGTGGCGGACGTCAGCGCGGTCGCCGATCCCGGTACCGGCGTCTCGGTCTACGACAGCTACTCGGGCGACGGCTGGGTGGTGGCCGGCGGCACCAGCGCCTCCGCGCCGATCATCGCCGGTGTCTACGCGGTGGCCGGCACGCCCGCGGCGGGGACCTACCCGGCCTCCTACCCCTATGCGCAGCGGGACGCCCTGAACGACGTGGTCACCGGTGACAACGCCAGCTGCGCGGACAGTTCCCTGTGCGGCTTCGGCTCCACCCCCGACTGCGAGCCGCTCTACTCCTGCGTCGCGGGCGCCGGGTACGACGGGCCCACCGGCCTGGGCACCCCGAACGGCCTGCGGGCCTTCGAGGCCCCGGCCCACGGCACGGTCAGCGGCACGGTCACCGACGCGGCGACCGGCAAGCCGGTGGTCGGCGCGACCGTGACCTTCGGCGGCAACCATGCCACGACCGGCTCCGTCGGCGACTACCGCATCACCGTGCCGGCCGGTTCGTACCCGATGACGGTCAGCGCGTTCGGCTACGGAGAGCAGGACCTCGGCACGGTGGAGGTGGCCGACGGCGCCGCCGTGACCCGGGACGTCTCCCTGAAGCCGGTGCCCTCGCAGACCGTCTCCGGCACGGTCCGCGACGGCGGCGGACACGGGTGGGGCCTCTACGCCCGGATCACCGTGGACGGAGTCCCCGGCAGCACCTACAGCGACCCCAGCACCGGCCGGTACTCCGTCACCCTGCCGAGTGGCCACAGCTACCGGCTCACGGTGGAGGGGCTCTACCCCGGCTACCAGCCCGCCACGGCGCAGGTGGACCTCGGCGACAGCCGGGTCACCACCGACGTGACCCTGAAGACCAACTCCTCCGGAGTGCTCCCGCCCGGGTACGACCTCACCTACCACGGCGGCGGGGTGCAGAAGTTCGCCGCCTACACCCGGCCCGACGGCTGGACGGTGAAGAACAACACCTCCGCAGGGGGGTGGGAGTTCGACGACCCGCTGAACCGGGGCAACCAGACCGGCGGTGACGGCTGGTTCGCCATCCTGGACGACTACTACCTCGGCTGGGGCTCGGCCGACAGCGAACTGATCAGCCCGCGCTACGACCTCTCCCACGAGACCCGTCCGCAGCTGGAGTTCGACACCTCGCTGCCCGGCACCATGCGCCTGTCCGACCCCACGGCCGACGTGGACGTCAGCACCGACGGCGGCGCGAACTGGACCAACGTCTGGCACCACACCGACGTGGTCAACGGGCCGTCGCACGAGACGGTGCCGCTCACCGCGTACGCCGGCCTGCCGTCGGTCCAGGTGCGCTTCCACTACACCGGCTCCCTCTCCTCCATGTGGGAGATCGACAACGTCGCCGTGGGCACCCGTGATCTGCGGACCGTGCCCGGCGGCCTGCTGGTCGGCCAGGTGACGGACCACAACACCGGAGCGGGGGTGGCCGGCGCCACCGTCCACAGCACCGCGCGGCCCGAGGACGCCGGCGTCAGCGTGGCCACGCAGGGCGACCCCGCCGCCGGTGACGGCCTGTACTGGGCCTTCTCCAGCCGCACCGGCAAGCAGAAGTTCTCCGCCGACCTGGCGGCCTTCGGCTACCCCGCGGTGACCGAGACGGCCGACATCAAGGCCGACGGCGTCACCACGGCGGACTTCTCGCTGAAGCCCGCGCAGCTCCGGATCGACCAGGCCGCCCTCGGGGCCGGTGTGGAGGCGGGTACCGACAAGAAGGTCACCCTCAAGATCCGCAACACCGGTGGCACCAAGGCCACCATCACCCTCGGCGAGCAGGAGATCGCCGGAACCGCACCGGGCGCCCGCACCGCAGGAGAGCCCGTCCGCCGGGTGAAGACCGACCTGCAGCCCGACACCTTCGCCGCGACCGCATCCAGCGGTACCGCGAAGACCGGCGGCACCACGAGCAGCGGCGGCACCACGAACAGCGGCGGCGCTGCGACGACCGGCGGAACCGCCGTCGGCCAGTCCTGGAAGGCCCTCGCCGACCTGCCGGCCCCGAGCGCCGGCGGCATCGCCGCCGTCGACAAGGGCGTGCTCTACACCGGCCTGGGAGCCACCACCGACCCGCAGTGGACCAAGGGCTTCTACGCCTACGACCCGGCGGGCGCGGCCTGGCGGGTCCTGGCCTCGCCCGCGACCAAGCGGGTGAACCCGGCGTACGGCTTCATCCGCGACAAGCTGTACGTCACCGGGGGCAAGGACCGGGCCGGCAACCCGATCCCCGGCGGTGAGGTCTACGACCCCGCCACCGACACCTGGTCGAGCATCCCCGACATGCCGGTCGCGTACGGAAGCTCCGGCGCCGCCGTCCTCGGCGACAAGCTCTACGTGGTGGGCGGCTGCGACACCTACAACTGCGGGACGACCGATGTTCAGGTCTACGACCCGGCGTCGCGGACCTGGTCGGCCGGACCGTCCTACCCGGTCGCGACCTCCTGGGAGTCCTGCGGAACCGTCGACGGCGTGCTCCACTGCGCAGGCGGCGTGAGCCAGGCCGACGGCTCGTGGCCGGAGGCCACGCAGGCCACCTACGCCCTCGACCCGGCGCAGGGCGGCTGGAAGAAGCTGGCCGACCCGCCGGTGGACGTCTGGGGCGCGGCCGGCGCCACCGCCGACGGGAAGCTGCTGCTCGGCGGCGGTGTGCTGGTCGGCGACGGCGTGTACACCAACGAGGCCTACGCCTACGACCCGGCCTCCGACTCCTGGTCGGCGATGCCCGGCCTGCCGGAGCCGCTGGTGAACGCCTCCGGCGCCCAGGGCTGGTACGTGGTCGGCGGCCAGGGAGCGGACTCCGGGGTCACCGGAGCGGTCCGTAAGCTGCCCGGCTGGGACCAGTCCCACGGGGATGTCTCCTGGCTGTCGGAGAAGGCCCGCACCGTCACCGTCGCGGCGCACGCTACCGCCTCGGTCACGGTCACCCTGGACGCCTCCGGGATGTCCGTGGCCGACCTGGGCGCCCACCAGGCACGCCTGGTCGTGGACAGCGACACGCCCTACCCGTCCCTGTCCGTCCCGGTCACCATGACGGTCACCCCGCCGCGCGGCTGGGGCGAACTCACGGGCACCGTCACCGCCCGGCAGCCCGACGGGTCGACGGTGCCGGTGGCCGGCGCGACCGTCGCGGTGACCGCCAAGGGAGGGGCCACCACCACGCTCGCCACGGCGACGGACGGCTCCTACCGGTTGTGGCTCCCCGCGCAGAAGGGGCTGACCCTGACGGTCACGGCTGACCGCTACCGCACGGAGCGGCGCACCGTGGACCTCGGCAAGGGAGGCGCAGCGCCGGTGAACTTCACCCTGCAGCCCGGTTCGTAACCCGGACCGGGAAGCGCAGACGCCGGGGCCGGCCGCCACCCAGCAGCCGGCCCCGGCGTCCACTCCGCGCCTGTCGGCGCCCCCTCACCCGAAGTCGTGTTCCGGCCGTACCTTCCGCTTCCGCGGCCTGCACGCGCACCCGGCCGGACGGGAAACCTTCTACCGGAATTCCGGGGAAAGCCTCCGGGCGGCACTGCGGGGACAGCCCCGCCCACGACCGGGGAAATCGTGGCAGCGGTTCTTCCGTCCGGACAACGGCGGACGGGTGGGGAATGTGCGCAACTGCACATCTGGGAATCGGCGACGGCGCGGCACGGGAATCCAGAGCGCTCCCGCACGTCCGTGCCTACCCGGCGCCGGACCCCGTCAGTCGTCCAGGGCGCCCCGGGCGCGCAGCGCCCTGCGCAGAGCCCTCGCCGCATGGAAGGCCCGCGACTTGACGGTCCCGGGCGGAACCCCGAGCAGTCCGGCGGCCTGGTGCACGGTGTACCCCAGGTAGTGGAGGCAGAGCAGGATCTCCCGCTGGTGGTCGGTCAGGTCCTCCATCGCCTCGGTCACCACCCGCATGGTGATCAGCTGCTCGGTCCCGTCGGGCACGAGAGGCTCCGGCGGGCTGCACTCGACGCGCTCGGCAGGCCGCGCCCGCAGGCTGCGGTACTGGTCGATGACCAGGTTGCGGACCACCGTGAACAGCCACGGGCGCAGCCCGACCGTCGCTCTCGGCTGGAAGAGCTCGGCGTGCTTCCAGGCCCGCAACGCGGCCTCCTGCAGGATGTCCTCCGCCCGGTGCCAGTCCCCGTGGCAGAGACCGGCGGCGAAGCGGAGCACGACGGGGCGGTGCTCCTGGTACAGCTCCTGCAGGAACACCTCCTGGGCGGGGCCGCCGGGGGCGGGCCGGGCATCGCCGGGAGGTTCGAGGACCAGGCCGGATCTCATGGTGATCGCCACCTCGCGTGGACGGGGAGTCTGGGGCGCCGACGCCGCTGCGGGGCCGGCGGGACCAAGGGTCACCGGACGCACTTGCCGCTTCCTTGCCCACCGCTTGCCGTGCCCAGCCGGACAGCGGCCGAATGTCGGAGATGTCCCCGGCCATTTTCATCGGCACCACGCCTTCTCGTGTGCGCACTTTCGCGTATCCGCAACTCGTCCCGGACCTGCGGGCATTGACAGTGCGAGGGTGAGGAAGGTGAATTTCTCCGGGGCTGTGCAGCCCTTCCCGTCCCCGCCACGACCTCCTCGTGACGGACCAGTGAATTCATCGGAGAAACACGGTGGCCAAGGTTTCAGGAACCCGGCGCGGCCGGCGCGGCAGCATGCGGCCCCGGCCGCACCGCGGTCGCCCGGCACCCGCGCAGGACCGGTGCAACACCGGCGAAACACCTGTGACGTGACATCACCGCACCGTGGTAACAGCGGGGTGATTCCATCCAACTGCGCAAGTCCCTCAGAGCTGGGAGCCGGCCACGGGTCCCCACGGCCCTGACGACACGACGGAAGGCAAGCCGGAGTGCACAGCGACACAGTGCGATTCGCTCTGCTCGGCCCACTGGAGGCACGGCGTGGCGGCACCCCTCTGGATCTGGGACCGCCCAAGCGACGGGTGCTGCTCATCCGGCTGCTCCTCGCGGAAGGCCGCCCGGTCCCGGCGGAGCAGCTGTGCCAGGACCTCTGGGAGGGCCACCCGCCCTCGGGGGCCGCGTCCTCGCTCCATGCCCACATCAGCCGGCTGCGCAGCTCCCTGGAGCCGCAGCGGACCGGGCGCGGCGGCCACACCCTGCTGGTCAGCAGCCAGGTGGGCTACGCCCTGCACGCCGCCAGGGAGAGCCGGGACACCGCCCGGTTCGAGGACGCGGTGGACCGCGCCCGGCAGCTGCTCGCCCGGGGACGCACCGAGGCCGCCCGCCAGGAGGTCGCCGCGGCCCTGCGGCTGTGGCGGGGCGCCGCCCTCGGTGACGCGGTCCGGTACTCCTTCGCGGCGCGGGAGATCGATCGGCTGGAGGAGATCCGGCAGTCCGCCGAGGAGATGTACGCCGCCATCCTGATCCAGCAGGGGGAGCCCGAGCGCGCGGTGGTCACCGCCGAACGGCTCACCTCGGCCGCGCCGCTGCGCGAGGCGTCATGGGCGCTGCTGATGCGGGCGCTGTACCTGTCCGGCCGGCCGACCGCCGCGCTCCAGCGCTACCAGGAGTTCCGCACGCTGCTCGGCGAGGAGCTGGGGCTCGACCCCGGCCCGGCCCTGCGGGAACTTCAGGTGGCCGTGCTGCGTCATGACACGGCGGCGGTCAGCGGTCCGCCTCCGCTCCACGCGGTCTCCCCCCGGCGGACCGCCGATATGGGAGCGCTCCCCCTGGTGGGGCGCGACGTCGAACTCGACCGCCTGGGCGCGCTGGTTCCGGCCGCCGCGGCCGGTCGCACCCAGTGGGCGGTGATCTCCGGACCGCGGGGAGCCGGCAAGACCCGGCTGGCCGAGGAGCTGGCCGACCGGGCCGCCACCGCAGGGTTCACCGTGCTCTCGGCCCGCTGCGGCCCCGCCGGCCGCCGGGTGGACGACCAGGACCCCCTCTCTCCCGTCGCCCAGCTGCTGTCCGGACTGCGCCGGATCGGGACCCCCGGCCAGCCGCGCACCGGGACGGCCGTCCCCACGCCGGCCGGACAGGGCGAACGCCCCTGCGGACGCCGGGACGACGCCGCGCTGGAGGCGGTGACCCGCCTCGCCGCAGAGCTGGCCCACAGACCGGTCCTCTGCCTCATCGACGGCCTGCACGGGGCCGACCCCGGCGTGGCCAGGCTGCTCGGACTGGCCGCCGCCCTGCTCCGTGAGGTGCCGCTGCTCATGGTGTGCACGGTCCGGGACGACGAGCAGCAGGGGATCGAGCAGCTGCTGGCCGACCTCACCCGGGAGGGCGCCTGCCGCCTCGGGCTCGGACCGCTGACCGTGGAGGACACCCGCGAACTCCTCGCCGCCCACGACTGCGACCCGCTGGAGGCTGCGGCGCTGCACCGCCGCAGCCAGGGCATTCCCTTCACGCTCCGGGCGATCCTTGCTCTGCCCGCGGACCGGCGCAGCGGGCCCCGGGCCCAGGTCCCGGACTCCGTCGCCACCGTGCTCCGGGCCGACCTCGCCCGGCTCGGCCCGGCCGCCCAGGCGATGCTGGAGACAGCGGCGGTGGCCGGGGAGTACCTGGACACCGACGTGCTGCCGACGGTCTGCGGGATCTCCCGGGAGCAGCTGCTGCTGCTCATCGACGCGGCCGTCACCGCCCGGCTGGTGGTCTGGGACGACGAACCCGCCGCCGGCCGGCCGGGCCGCTACCGGATCCCCGAACTGCCCCGTGAGGTGGTGCTGGAGAGCATGAGCCCCGCCCGCAGGCAGATGCTGCACGCCGCGGTGGCACGAGCCCTGGTGGGCCGGCCGGGCACCCATCCGTCCCGGACGGCCCGTCATCTGCTGGCCGCGGGCCCGCTGATACCGACGGAGCGCCTGGCCCGGGCGGCGCTGACCGCGGGGTGGCACTGCGCCGAGGACGGCCGGCGGGAGGAGGCGGCCTGCTGGTACGAGAAGGCCGCCGCGGCCGCCGCACACCATCCCGCCCTGCGCACCGAGGCGCTGGAGCGGATGCAGCGCCTGGAGTGGGGACGGTCGCTGATGCGGCGCTGACCACGCCGGTGCAGCCCGGCACACCGGCCGTGGGCGTCGTCAGCGGTGATGTCCAGGGCACCGGGGTTTCGCGGTCGTCCCGTAGTCCGGTTCGCCACCGCCCACTCCGAGGAGGGGGCGTCCGTTGCGTCCGCCCGGACGCCCCCTGCCGGAGGCGAGGCGTCGGGGTCTCGGCCCAGCGGGACTGCGGCTCCCGGCGGCCGGTGGCACTTGGGCGCCATCCGGGCGGGTGCCGTGCCGTCCCGCGTCCGCTTGCCCGCACCGCCCTGGCACCCGTCACCTGTGCGCCCCGGCGCCCCCGCCCGCCGGGGCCTGAGACGGGGAACCCGCGGCCTGCCGCGCAGAGCGCGGAGGCCCTGGCCGCACTGCTGCGCCGGGTCCGAGCACCCGGTACTCGCCGCCGGACGCGGTGCGCGGCGCATGGCGGGCGTGCGCGGAGGAGGAGGGCGTTCGTTGCTGCACCCGGAAGCGGGGTGGTTCGCAGAGTCCGGCACAGCTGTTTGCGTGCCAAGCTCTCGGAATGACGGACGTGACGATTCACTCCCGCGCTGATGGTCACCTGCCGGGCTGCATCGAGGCTCTCGCCTCGGTTCACGCGGCAGATCGCTACCCGGTGCACTGGCCTGCCGATCCCGGAGGATGGCTGACTCCCCGGAACATGCTGGCCGCCTGGGTGGCCGTGGACGGGCCGGAGGTCCTGGGACATGTGGTCCTGGCGCGTCCGGGCGAGGCACTTGCGTCCGTTGTCGGGTTGCCCGCTCGGCGTCTGGTATCCGTCGCGCGGCTCTTCGTCAGCGCTGCTGCTCGCCGACGGGGGACAGCGGCCAAGCTGCTGGAGAGAGCGGTCGACGAAGCGGCAGCCCATGGCCTGAGACCGGTTCTGGAAGTGGAGGCCGGTGCGACCGCGGCCATCAAGCTCTATGAGCGTGCCGGGTGGCGCTGTATCGGCACGTCCGCGGCCGACTGGACCGCGGCCGACGGCCGCATTGCGCAGGTGCGCTCGTATGTCGGCCCCTCCTAAGGAGCAGACGTCGCCTGATGCCGTAGTGGCCGGGGGTGCCCTCGCCGGTGGTGGCGGCCGCTGCTGGACGGCCTACCGGGAGGCGTCCGCCCTGGGTGCCCGGGCGGGGGTGGCGGCCGGCCGGGCTTCGCCGGTGGTGACCCTCCGGCTGCGGACCAGGATGGCGAGCCGGTTGCCGATGACCGGGGCGAGGGCGAGGAACATGATCGAGTCGGCGAAGGCGGCCACGCTGATGTGGTGGTCGAACAGGAACCGGCCCAGGTCCTGGGTGTACCAGTGCTGACACCCGTAGACGAAGAGCTGCCGGAGCGCGGTGATCACCACCCAGACGGCCGCGTAGCCCGCCCCGGCGTCGGTCCACGCCTGGCCGTCGCCGTCGGCGGTGACCTTCACGAAGGCCGACGCGAGGAGGCCGAGCAGTGCTCCGACCACCACGGATCCGATCTCCAGAGCGAGACCGTCGCCGGAGGCGTCCCAGCCGGGCGCCACGAAGGGGACCACCACCGCGGCCGCCACCAGCGGTCGCAACAGGGCGAACAGGGTGACCCGCCGGTGACCCCAGTCCTTGACCAGGACCAGTGCGACGACGGCGAGGCTCACCAGGGTGAGGGCGGTGGACATGGTCGACTCCATTGCCGATACGGACCAGGACGACCACGCTAGGGAGGAAGGGGGGTGGAGATCGTCAGCCCTCCGGGAGGATGTCGGGTTGTAGTCCGTGCCGGCCCGCTGACCCGGGCCTGGGGGGAGCATGGTGTCCGAGGCAGTCGCCGGTTCGCGTCTGTGGTCCCAGAGGTCCGTGCTGTGCGCGGGACTGGCCCTGATGGTGTGGTCCATGACCGCCCGCCCCGGCGGTGCGGGCCTGCACGGCCGGGGACTGCAGATCTCCCTGGCCCTGACCGCTGCGTCCGTCGGCTGGCTCGCCTGGCTGCTGGTCGGACCGCAGGGCGACGCGTCGCTCTTCCGCGTCCTCAGCGCGGTCACCGCCTTCAGCGGGAGCGCACTGCTGCTCCTCCACCCGGCGCTGGCCGTCTTCTGGTTCACCTTCTGGCCGTGCGTCAGCGCCGGAGCCCACCTCCCCGAGCGGGCCGGGGCCGCCGTGACCGGGGGCAGCGTGGTGATCCTGGCCGCCGGCTACCTGGACCACCGCGGCACCGTACTGGCCGGCTTCGCGGCGGTCACCCTCATCGGCTACGTCCTGGGACGCAACCGGAAGCTGCACATCGACGCGGCCCGTGGGGCGACCCTCGCCGCCGACGAGCGGGAGCGCGCGGCGATGCTCGCCGAGCGCGCCCGGATCGCCCGGGAGCTCCATGACGTCCTGGCCCACTCGCTGACCGGTGTCTCCCTGCAGATCGAGTCCGCGGCGGCGGCCCTGGAGGCCGGCGAGGACACCGGCCGCGCGCTGGAGCACCTGTCCAGGGCCGGGCAACTGGTCCGCACGGGCCGGCAGGAGGCCGTCGCGGCGGTACGGACCCTGCGGGAGGGCGAGGTCGCCCTGCACACCATGATCGAGGAGCTGATCGACACCCATCGGGGCCGCGCCTACGCGGCCCGGTTCTCCGTGGCCGGCACACCCGGACCGCTGGACGGCGCGGCGGCCCTGGCGCTCTACCGGGTGGTGCAGGAGGCCCTCACCAACGCGGCCAGGCACGCACCCGGGAAGGACGTACGGGTCGACCTCGCCTATGCGGAGGGGGAGATCGCCGTCCGGGTCGGCAACGCGACCTCACCGGCCGCCTCGGGGGCGGCCGGCGGCGGGCACGGTCTGCTCGGCATGGGCGAACGCATGGCCGCGGTGGGTGGCACCCTGACCGCCGGCCGCATCGACGGCCGTTGGCGGGTCGAGGCGCGGGTCCCGGTCAGGGCCACCGTGCGGGCCGGCGCATGACGCCGCCGGTCCGCGTGGTCGTCGCCGACGACCAGACGGCCGTCCGGGAGGGACTGACGGCCCTGCTCGCCCTGGTGCCCGGTATCGAGGTGGTGGGCGAGGCCGCCGACGGTCATGACGCCCTGGCGGTCGTCGCGCGGCATGCGCCGGACGTGGTGCTGATGGACGTCCGGATGCCGGGTCTGGACGGCGTCGCCGCGACGCAGAAGCTGGCCGCCTCCCAGCCGGGGACCGCGGTGGTGGTGCTCACCAGCCACGCCGACGACGAGACCGTCCTCGCGGCGCTGGAGGCGGGCGCCCTGGGCTTCCTCACCAAGGACGCCGGTCGTCAGCAGATCTCCCGGGCGATCCTGGCGGCGGCGGCTGGTCTCTCCCCGGTGGACCCGGGGGTGCAGGCCCGGCTGGTGGCCGCCGCGCGGTTCGGACGGGCGCCCACCGACCTCCCCGACGGCCTGACCCGGCGGGAGGCCGAGGTGCTCGCCCTGGTCGCCGCCGGCCTGAGCAACGCCTCGATCGCCGGGCGGATGCACATCTCCACCGCCACGGTGAAGACCCACATCAACCGGATCTTCGCCAAGGCCGGTGTCACGGACCGGGCCGCGGCGGTCCAGTACGCCCAGCGTCATGGGTTCACCCGGCCGCCGTCCCTCTGAAGGGGTGCCTCGCGGCTGGCCGGCTCCCGTGCGCGGGGAAGCACAGGCTGGTCGGGAGGGCCGTGCGTAGCTCCTGCCCGCAGAGCGACCGGTCGTTGAGGACGTCTCGACCAGACCGTGGTCCGGGCCGAAGCGGCCGCTGACGTCGGGGGAGGGCTCGGGGGAGCGGGCGACGAGCAGGAGCGGTCTGCCTCCGGGGCGGCCGGGGCTGTCGGTGCAGGCCTCGGCGGGTGCTGGCGTTCCGCAGGCCGGTGCCGTCCGCACTCGGTGGAGGCACCGCTCCTGCAGGCTACGGGCTCGCAGGCCCGAGCATCCCGGTCCACCCGGTCGCAGCGCGGTGTGCGGCGCCCCTCCTCACCCGCGCTCCGCGCACGGCCGCGTGCAGCCCGGCGGTCGGGAGCGGCGCAGGCAGCCTGCCGGAGGGGCGTGCCGCCGTACGGCTTCGGAGGACGACCTGGGCCGGGCCGCGGGCGGGCGGCTGTGCCGCACCGCGGAACACGGCCCGGTGCCGCTGCCCGGGCGGACGGACGTAAGGGCGGGCGGACGACAAGAAATCGACAAGTCCCCACTGCCATGATCGCCCTCGCCATGTACGCGCCGAATGGTTCTCCACTTCGGAAGCGCGGCGGCTCTTTGGCTGATGAATCGTCAACCAATGGCTGAACGAAAGGAACTGCGGAAGTGAACACCTCCAGCAGAAAGGCCTCGGCGTCCCATGGCGCTCGCCGTTCCCGGGGGCGGCGGGCAGCGGTCGCGGCGATGACGGTCGCCGCGGTCGCGGTCTCGGTGTTGCCGGCTTCGGCCGCCGTGTCGGCGGACACCGGAAAGGGCGGGGCTCCGGCGCGTATCGCGGCGGAGCCCCTGCCCGGGGCACGCACCGTCTCCCTGTCGCCGGCACAGCGCCGGCAGCTGCTCGACGAGGCGACCCGGTCGGCGCCGGACACCGCCCGCGCGCTGAAGCTGGGAGCCAAGGAGAAGCTGGTAGCCAAGGACGTCGTCAAGGACGCCGACGGCACCGTCCACACCCGCTACGAGCGGACCTACGACGGCCTGCCCGTGCTCGGCGGCGACCTGGTGGTCCACGACCGGGCCGGTGCCCGCACCACCACCTGGGCCACCAAGGCCGAGCTCTCCCTGCCGACCACCGAGGCCAAGGTTCCCGCGGCCACGGCCAAGAAGTCGGCAATGAGCGCGGCGAAGACCGAGAACACCGACAAGGCCGCCTCGAAGCAGGCGCCCCGCCTGGTCGTCTGGGCACACGGCGGCAAGCCGACCCTGGCGTGGGAGACCGTGGTCACCGGTGTGCAGCCGGACGGGTCCCCCAGCGAGCGGCATGTCATCACCGACGCCGCAAGCGGCACCGTGCTGGAGAACGCGGAGCATGTGGAGTCCGCCGTCGGCAACAGCATGTACAGCGGTACGGTCCAGATCGGCAGCACCCGTCAGGCCGACGGCAGCTACGCCCTGATCGACCCGCAGACCGGCCACCGGACCCTGGACTCGACCAACAACTTCAGTGGCGTCCAGATCACCGGCGACGACGACGTGTGGGGCGACGGGACCGCGGCGGACCCGCAGACCGCAGCCGTGGACGCGGCCTACGGTGCGCAGACCACCTGGAACTTCTACCGCGACCGCTTCGGCCGCAACGGCATATCCGGCGACGGCCGCGCCAGTTACTCCCGCGTCCACTACGAGGCCCAGGCCGGCGTCCCGCTGGCCAACGCCAACTGGCAGGACGGCTGCTTCTGCATGAGCTACGGCGACGGTGCGGACGGTCAGCACCCGGTGACGGAGCTGGACATCGCCGCCCACGAGATGGCGCACGGAGTCACCGCCAGCACGGCCGGGCTTGGAGACAACGGCGAGTCGCCGGCACTCAACGAGGCGATCAGCGACATGATGGCCGCCGCCGTCGAGTTCTACGCCAACAACCCTGCCGACGTGCCCGACTACACCATGGGCGAGCTGGCCGACCTGCACGGCGACGGCAAGCCCATCCGCTACATGGACCAGCCCTCCAAGGCGGGCGTCAGCGCCGTCGGCTACGCGCCTCTGGACTACTGGACCCCCGAGGCGAAGGGCGACGAGCCGCACATGGCGGCGGGAGTGGGTGACCACTTCTTCTACCTGCTCGCCGAGGGCAGCGGCGCCAAGACCATCAACGGTGTGCACTACGACAGCCCCACCTACGACGGCCTGCCGGTGGCGGGCATCGGGCTGACCAACGCCAGTGACGTCGTCTACCGCGCGCTCACCGTCTACATGACCAGCACCACCGACTACGCGGGCTTCCGTACCGCCACCCTCCAGGCCGCCGCCGACCTCTACGGCTCCAAGAGCGACGCCTGGGAGGCAGTCGCCAACTCCTGGGCCGCGGTCAACGTCGGCGCACGCTACATCAACCACATCGCCGTGACGTCGCTGCCCACCGAGCCGGTGGCGCTCGGCCAGCCGGTGAGCCGGCAGATCGTGGCGACCAGCAGCCGGCCCGGCCCGCTGCGCTACTCGGCCAAGCACCTGCCGAAGGGCCTGTCGCTCAACTCGGCCACCGGTCTGATCACCGGCACGCCGAACAAGGTCAAGGACTACGACACCACCATCACCATCACGGACGCGGCCGGGTCCGTCCGTGAGATCCCGGTGGCCTGGAAGGTCCTGCAGTCCGGGGGAGACTTCTTCGTCAACCCCACGACGTATGTGATCTCGATGGGGGGCGTCGTGCAGTCCCCGATGATCGTCACGGGGAAGAAGGGCAACGCTCCGAGTGACCTCAAGGTCTCGGTCGATCTCGACTACGGCTTCAGCAACGCCGAGGTGATCGATCTGATCGCCCCCGACGGCACCGTCATCCCGGTCAAGCCCTGGGGCCCCTGGGGTCTCACGCCCGAGCTGCACGAGACCTACACCGTGGACGCGTCGGCTGTCGCGGCGAACGGCACCTGGCAGCTGCGGGTCACGGACGGCACCCCCGGCTTCTTCGACATCCCCGACGGACACCTCCAGCGCTGGAGCATGACCTTCTGATTCCGGCCCCCGGGCCCCTGATGCCGCCGTGCCCCACCGGGCACGGCGGCATCCGTGCCGTGCGGCGGCAAGGATGCCGGAGAGGCCGGCGCGCGTCGCACACCCGGCCCCCGGGCCTCGGTCTACCGTTCAGCACGGGTGACGGGAGCGGCGGAGCAGCCGCGGCGTCGGGCAGGTCGTCGGCGTGACCACGGGCGGAGGGTCGCAGTGATCCAGGTGGCGGTGTGCGGGCCCGCGGAGTGCAGCGCCGCGGAGGAGACGGCGGCCCGGGAAGTCGGCGCCCTGCTGGCGCGCTCGGGCGTGGTCGTGCTCTGCGGGGGATACGGCGGTGTCATGGCCGCCGCCGCGGAGGGTGCGGCCGGGGCGGGCGGTCTCGTCGTCGGCATCCTCTCCGGGGCCGACAGGTCCGGGGCTTCGCCCTACCTGACCGCCTGCGTCGCCACCGGCATGGACCAGGCCCGTAACAGCATCCTGGTCGGCTCCGCGGATGCGGTCATCGCCGTCGGCGGGTCGTGGGGCACGCTCTCCGAAGTGGCCATCGCCATGCGCCGGGGAGTCAGGCCCGTGGTCAGCCTCGGCGGGTGGCAGGTCATCGACGCGCTGGGCGCCATCGTCCCAGGCGTCGTCCCGGCCGACACCCCGGCGGAGGCCGTACGCCTCGCCCTGGCAGGCCGGGGCTGACACGGCGGGCGGACACCACTCCGCCGTGCGGCGGGCTGTGACGTTCCCGCGGTTGCGTTCGCCCTCATCCGCTCCGGCGTCCGGCCCTCCCTCACGGTCAGCCGTCCCGCGGCCCTCTCCGGATGCGGGTGCCCACCCTAGGGACGGCACCGAGCAGTGGGCCCCACGCTCCCGGACACCGGACCCGCCGCCGTTGCGCCCGGCCACCCTCACAGAGGCGTGAGGACGTCCTGGTGTGCCCCGTCCAGGACGAAGCCGTTGTCCAGCCGGACCCGGACCGTCACCCGGGCCCCGCGCTCCTGGAACGCGGCCCACTGCGGCTCCAGCGCCGCGATCTCCGTCTGCAGCCGCTGCCGGCTCGCTTCCGGCATGGTGTGCCCGTAGTCCTCGAACAGTGCCCTGAGCCGCTGGTACTCGCGGGCCTCCGCGGTCTCCGGCAGTTCACCGTCCACCCGCTCGACGGTGCCTTCGAGCCCGGCTCCCAGCGACAGGAACCCGGCAACGGTCGCGGGGTTCCCGGCGAACGCCTCGCCGATCCCCAGGTCCTCCGCCAGTCTGACGCGCCGGCCCTCCTCCAGGGTCATCCGTCCTCCGTCTCTCGGTCATGTGTGCCGCAGCCGCTGTCGGCTGCGGCAGCGGCCATTATCCGCCGGGCGCGCCAGGCGGCCGGGACGCGGGCCGCCGGATGTGCGCCGGTCCGGCGCGGCCGACCGTCACCGTGGGCATCCGGGGCCTGCGAGCCCTGGACCCGGAGCCTCTAGGGCTGATCCCTGAAGTCGACCGGGCTCCTGGACGTGTCCAACGGCAGCCACGCCGGCCACCACGGAGGCCGGCCGCCGGGGCAGCGCGCGTGCACATACATGCCCTGCTTCGGGCCCACGTTCAGCATCAGGTCGGCCGTGAAGGCCGCACCCAGCAGCAGGATTCCCGCCAGGCATCCGGCCACGGCCCGGACCCCGCGCCGGGGCGCCGGCAGGAACCGCCACGCCAACCAGAAGCCGACCGGGAAACAGCAGCAGTCGAGCAGCAGGAACAGTGGAAAGGTGCCTATCAGGCCGAACCGTGGGGAGTCCGCCGTCTCAATGGCCGGAACCCAGGAGAGGTCCATGCAGTACGACCAGGAGCGTCCGATGACCTCGGTGGCCGCCTCCACGGTCAGCACCCCGAGCATCAGCCCGGCAAGCGGCGGCAGACAACCGACCAGGCAGCCTCCACGGCGTCGTGCCTCCGCCGCGTCCGCCGCGTCCGCCGCGTCCGCCGTCGCTGTGCGGGTCACCCGCTTCTCCCTCCGGCCCGTCGTCTCGTGGAGGGGACGACGACCGGTGCGTGCCCGGTTGCCGAACAGGCCGCCCGAGCCGTGGGCCGAGCGCAGACGCACGGGCACCGCCCGGCCGACGAGAGCCCCGGTGCCGGTCAGGGTCTCGGAGTGACTTCGGTCCGGCGCGTCCGCGGATGCCTCGGCCGTACGCAGAGCTGCCCGCTGCAACGGGAGCAGTGCGGTGCGAGCCTACTGGGGCAGCGTGAACTCGCGACGGCGGAAGAGAAGCAGAATCACCGGACGTGACGCGCCGACGAGTGCCGACTCGGTGTGGTCCAACTGCCAGCCGACGGACTCGACCTCTTCGACGAGGTCCGACAGGTCGGCCAGCGATCCGGCATGGAGGGCGGGCGCCTCCCACACGATCGTGTGGACGCGCTTTCCCGCCTTGTACCGTTCCGCCGCCGCCTGGACGAAGTCCGCCGGAGCGGCCCCCTTGAGAAGCCCCATGCGCGTGATCCTAGTACCGCGGCAGGCCACGTTTGCCCTGGCCTGAGCCGACCCGTGTGCCTTGCGGCCGGCCGAGTGTGATGACAGGCTCCGGCTTATGCCGATCACGGTCAGAGCCGCCGCGTGCGAGGACGTGCCCGGACTTGTCCGCCTGCGTCTCGCGAATGCCGAGAGGCATGTCCAACTCGACCCCTCCGTCTACCGTCTGCCCGATGTCCAGGCTGTCCGTAGGCACTTCGAGGAGGTGCTCTCGGCGGAGTCGAAAGTATTGATCTTCGTGGCGGAGGCGGCAGGCGAGGTGGTGGGCATGGTGGAGGTGGTCATCCTGCCTGATCCCCTGGACCACCAGATCCTGGCTCCTTGCAGCGCGGCCGAGATCCACACCGTCGTCCTGGACGGCCACCGCGGTCAGGGTGTGGGAACGGCATTGCTGGCTGCGGCTGAGCAGGCCGCAGCAGAGCATGGTGTCTCGATCACCTATGCCGGGATCTTCGCGCCGAACAAGGAAGCCGTCCGCTTCTACTCGTCAGCGGGTTTCGGGCCGCGCGGGACCTTGCTGAGCAAGAAGCAGGGCGGGACCCAGGCCGGTTGATGCATCTGCGTGTCGCCGGCAGCTGTGCGACGTCGGCCCGACTGACGACCTTCGGAGGCGTTCGTCTGCGGTGTGCTTCTTCCGCCGGACGGATCGTCTGGCCTGTCACGCCGGCAGCATCGTGCGAAAGGCCGCCCCCAGGCACGTCGACGAGGACCCAGTGCAGTCGATGTCCAGACGAAGCGCCACCCGCAGCCGCGCAGGGCTGGACCGGCCGGAAAGACCGCAGGCCAGCCAACAGCAGCGCAGAAGAAGGGCTTACGACTCGGTCCGCGATTGAGGTCGGGACGTGTCGGCCCGGCGGGTCGGCTGGTGGTTGATCAGCAGGCGCTCTGCCGGGCGAGCACCAGTTCGGTGCTCGGCTTGCGGCGGGTCGCCCGGCGGGCGGAACGGTCCGAGACCAGCGAGGCGATCGCGCGGTGCGTCTCGGCGTAGCCCTCGCGTCGACCGGTGTAACGCTGGAGCGGGCGCCACTGCCTCAGCTCGGCGTTGGCGTGTTCGACGCAGATCCGGGCCGAGGACTGCCGTCGGCGCGCTTCTCGCCACGCGTACTGCTCGCCGAGGGGCGTGTCCTCTTTCGGCTTCTTCGGCGGCGCGCTGACCTGCTCGGGGAACTCGTTGGCCAGGCCCCGGTAGCCCTCCTCGACCTTGGCCTTCACCTGTGAATGAAGCCGGAACTGCTCGGCGATGCCCTCGGTGCGAACGGCGGTCTGGTCGTGCATCCGGCCTGGCCGGTCCGCGCCCGACCACAGCAGACGGCCCTGGCCGTCGCTGATGCTGGTGGTCTTGATGGTGTTCTGCTTCTTCTTCCCGGACACGAAGGCCCGCCGTCCGGGCCGGTAGGCCTTCGGCCGGCGGACCTGCGTCTCGGCGCCGTCGATCCGCAGCGTGATCCCCCCGGCCTCCGCGTAGGCGAACACGTCTGCCAGGGTGCGAAGTCGTACGCCGGGACGGTCGGGGACAGCGAAGCCGCGCGCCGCCAGCAGGGGGCGGATCTCGCCGATGGCACGGGAGATCGTGGAGCGGGCAGTGCCGTACAACTCGGCCAGTGCGGCATGCGGGAGTCCGGTGCGCAGGTGGGCCAGAGCGACCAGTGCCCGGTCGGTGAAGACCAGGTCGTGCTTCGGCCCGGCACCGGTCTGCCGCTGCTGCTCGACACCGCGCCGCTCGCGCAGCGCGGACTCGCATCGAGCGAGCCACGCATTGGCCAACTCTTCGATCAAACCGCCGAGATGTGCACGGGACAGGCCGCAGAAGGCAGAATGGGACAAGGCCGCACGGGCCCGGGCTTGCGTCACAACTTGCCTGACCCGTGCGGCCCCTCTCGCGTCACGGCCCGATCTCGGGCAGGTCGTGGCGACGCGTGAGATAGCGATCGAACGCCTCCTGCCCGTCCGGAATGAAGCGCCACTGCCGCACGGCCTCCTGCAGCTCCGTCTCCGTCAGCCAACCGTGCCAGGCAACCTCTCCCGGGTCAGGCGTCACCTCGCCCGTGATCACGGCCTCATGCACGCCGAGCCAGTACGGGCTGATCGCCCCCCGGCACAGGAACTTGAACAAGAAGCGCACAGGTACATGAATGCCCAGCTCCTCAGCCAACTCCCTGGCTGCCGCCTGCTCATAGGACTCGCCTACGTCTACAGCCCCACCGAACGTCACCTCGTGGTGGCCGGGGAACCGGGACAGGTTTTCGGGCCGCCGATAGACCAACACCCGCCCCTGCTGATCGCGGCAGACCGTCGTCGCGATGCGGTGCAGCCAGCCTCGACGGATGGCCTCACTGCGGTCCACCACCGCCAGCACCCGATCCTGATCGTCTACGCGCTCCACCGGTTCATTCACGGCACCCACGATCGCACGACCCCGTCAGTGCTCTCACTCCTGCCAAGACACACGTTCTGACCGGGCCTCTACAAGCTCCCGAAAGCCACGGCTCCGCTGTCGCGGACCGAGTCGTAAGGGCAGCAGTAGTCCCCGGCCGCGGTGGGCGACCGGGGACTACAGGTGTTCCGACACTCTTGCCGGACTCAGTTGACAGCCTCGGCGGGAGCAGGGCAAACCGCGGCCGAGCGACCGTGGAGGAAGGGCCCTTGCCGTGCGCCCGCAGCGTCCTGGTCAGCGGTTCACGGGCTGACCAGGGCTGCCGACCGCCTGGGCTCAGTAGTACATGAACGTCGGGAGCAGGCCGCCGCCCGAGGCGTTCGGGAGGGTGATGAGCTCTCCGGCGCCGACGCCCGCGCTGTTCGCGACCGAGGCCACGTCGTAGACCGAACCGTAGTTGCCCATCCAGTGCCACGACTTGCTCTGCGCCTGACGAGCGGCGCAGTTCTTGACGAGCTGGATGCCCTGCTTGGCAGTGAGAACCTGGTGGGCGGCAGGTGCGGCACAGGCGGCTTTCGTCCCGGAGGCGTTCACGGCTGTTGCCGGAGCCGCCAGGCCGATCAGCAGTGCGGTGGGAGCGGCCGCCAGGGCGAGAACTCGAAGGTGGTTCATGGGGGTCGACCTCCTGAGAGGGTGGCGTTCGGGTGAATCGAACACCTGAACCATATGAGGCTCGTTTCCGCGTCGGCCATCTGATACGTCCGTTCGGGTGACGGGTCAATCACGAGAGTAGTGAATCGGATGGGCGGGCTTCCCCGGGTCCCCGGAAGTGCACCGGGGCCATCGGTGACGGCGATGGCGGTGGAGCAGTGGCATCCGGGGGTGGCGCTGCTGGGCAGACGGGCTCTGGGACTTGACGGGCTGTGGGACTCTTGTGACCGTCGACCTTTTTCACGCGCGCGGGCACGTGAGTGGCCCCCACGGGCGGGTGCAGCCGCCGATCCAGTCGGGGCCGATCGCGGCTGCCTTCTGTACACCGCCGTCTCTCTTCGCCCCCGGAACCGGAACCGACCACCACGAGGTTGCCGTTGCCGTGGACCTGCTCGCCGGCGAGGACCAGCCCGTGGACGTCTTCGGCTGTACCGCCTACTTCACCGGCGTGACCCGCCATGCCCTCGCCCGAGCAGGCCACCGGCTGTTCCTCAAACCCGCACCACTGCGGGCCGCGGTGCCCGGCGGGTTCACGCTGGACGACTTCGCCGTCAATACCGCCGGCAACACGGTGAGCTGCCCCGCCGGACACACCGCCGACCTGGCCCAACCCCGCGGCCGCCACAACCAGCGCGCGGCCAGCTACAGCGATCTGTGCACCGGATGCCCCCTGCGCGCACGGTGCACGAAAGCCAAGGCCGGGCGCGCAGCAGCCCCTCAGGTCCGCGCGTTCGGCGCAGACCCGGTCGTACTCGGCCGCACGGGCTGCCCCCCCACAGCGTCGGCATCATCGCCCATACATGTCACCGTAGTCGTATCAGGGGTGGGGCCGGTACTGGATCTGCTTCAGGCTGCGCTTGACGGCCCTGGCCACCTGGTCGAGGTCGACGGCCGTGGTATCCCGCTCAAGGTGATCACTGTAGTCGCCGAGACGGAGGGGGGACATAGGGTGACCTCCTGTGGTCAATAGTGGGTTCACCCGGGGGCTACCATCGCGGCAACTGGCCCCGAGGAGCGGAGCGTTCGTGGGAGACCTGCGTATCGGCGTCGCCATCCTGACGATGGGTAATCGGCCCGCCGAGCTGACCCGGCTGCTCGACTCAGTCGCCGTGCAGAGCACGCCCGCGGCGCGGGTGGTGGTCGTCGGCAACGGCTCGCCGCTGCCGCCCCTCCCCGACGGGGTGACCGGGCCACCCTCACGGCCGCCCTGGTGCCGGCCATCGGCGGGGACCTGCTCAACTCCTACCAGGTGGACGAACACACCACCTGGGCCTTCGGTATGCACCGGGGCGACGGGCAGCCCCAGACGCCGCTGCTGCTGAGCAGGGACGACCAGGACGGGAAGGGCTGGCGCGAGGTGCAGCTGCCCGCCTACTCCGGCGACCCCACCGAACTGCACGGCGCTGCCGCGGTGCCGGGATCGGAAGGCGGTGACGCCTGGCTGGTCGGCATGTCCGACAGCGTCAACCTGCACGGTCTGCTCACCGAGCACTGGGACGGACAGTCCTGGAGGACCGTGACCGCCCCGCTCCCGGCGTCGAGCGAGTTCGGCAACCTCACCTCGGTGTCCGCCGTCGCGAGCGACGACGTGTGGGCCGTCGGCTGGGCCGACGTCGTCGACAGCGAGATCCCCGACCCCGACAAGCCGGGCGGCACCATCGTCACCGAGCACCGGGAGGGTCTGGCGGAGCACTGGGACGGTTCGTCGTGGAGCCGCGTCGACATGCCGGACCAGGCCGGCTTCTTCGCGATCAGCGTGGTCACCCGAGGCGCGCACGACATCTGGGTGGCCGGTTACACGTCGGGGGACGAGCCCGCGCTGATGCACTACGACGGGCGCACCTGGACCTCCGTGCAGTTGCCCAGGACCGGGTTCTACGGCGAGATCCACAGTGTGGTGGCCGACCCGGACGGCACACTGTGGGCGGCCGGACGCACCCTGCTGACCGGCAAGGACACCGGCCACGCCCTGCTTCTGCACCTGGTCGGCGGCCGCTGGACCAAGGTGGAAACCCCCTCGGGGCTGCGCCTGATCAACAGGCTGGTGGCCACCCCCGCCGGCGTGACCGCGACCGCGGAGGACCGTGCCACGGGCGGCATGTCCGTGACGCGGCTGGCCGGCGGCGACTGGACCCCGCTGGTCCTCCCGTCGGCCGGGGGACAGACCCTCTGGATCAACGGCCTGTCCGTCGCCCCGTCCGGCCGGCTGGACGTGGTCGGTGCCGTGGCCGTGGATGCGGACGGCACCCGGACGGTGTTCGCTGCCACCGGGGACCTCTGACGGTGTTCCCTTTCCGCTGGGCAGGATCCCCATCGTGATAGCCGAGCCCACGCCAACGGAGATCGTTCCCGCGTTCAGGTAAGCGGCCGCTCACGACCAGCAGCGGGAAGCTCCCGTGCATTGATCGGTCCGAGGATGCGCCAGAAGCGCAGCCGCCGCGGCCGGCCGCGTGATCGC
>NZ_LIQR01000265.1 GCF_001418575.1 Peterkaempfera griseoplana | reverse complement strand
GGGAGCCGGGGGGAGCTCGCGCAGCAGGCCCAGGGCGATCAGGTCGGCGGTGTGGCGGGAGACCGCCGCGGGGCTCAGACCGGTCGTGCGGGCCAGCACGGTGCGGGCGACCGGTCCGGAGTGGAGCACGGCGCGCAGCACGGCGGCGGGTCCGCCGCCCTCATGGGCGGGACCGAGCGGATGAGGTGCGGGCAGCGGGGCGGCGACGAGCAGGGGCGGACGTTCTCCGAGAGCAGCGGTCACGGTGGCTTCCCCCAGGGCTGGACGAGCGGGCGCGGACTGCGACCCGGGGGCTGCGCCGGGCCGGAGGTGCGGGCCGCACGGCGGTCGCGCCGATCAGCACGCCGATCAGGGCGACGTCGGCGCCGGGCGGCGGCTGCCGCGGCGACATGCGCCCATGGGCGGGGTGGTGGAGACCATGGGCCGATGCTGTCAGCGCGGAAGAGGGCGGTCAACGGCGCGGTGTTACGGCCCCATGGCGGTTCTGCGAAGCGGCGAGAGCCGGGAAGCCTGGCGGCGGGTACGCCGGGGAGAGCGCCGGGCGACGGCGGACCTCCTTCGGGTGGTGGGGCGGCTCTGCCGGTCGCGGAGGCCCCGTACGGAAGGCCGGAACGGGTACCCTTCCCGCATGAGTGGTGACATCCGAGGCGACCGCCAGCCGGGGCGCTTCCGCCGCATGCTGGGCCGTCTGACCAGTTCCCCGGAGGAGTTGCAGGCCGAGGAGCTGCGGCAGGACGCCGAGGAGGCGGGCTGCACCCCGATCGCCAGCTGTGACGACCGTGAACTGGTCACGGTCACGGGCACCTTGCGAACCGTCACCCTGCGTCCCCGTGCGGGGGTTCCCGCGCTGGAGGCGGAACTCTTCGACGGCTCCGATGCGCTGGACGTGGTCTGGCTGGGGCGCCGGTCGATCGCCGGGATAGAGCCCGGCCGGCGGCTGATCGCCAGTGGACGGATCAGTCAGGCGCACGGCCGCCGAGTGCTCTTCAACCCGCGCTACGAGCTGCGTCCGGTCGGACACAGGAGCGAATGACGTGAGCAACCTGCCCGGCGGCGAGTCCGCCGCGACCCCGAGGGACGAGACCCCCGAGGAGGCGGCAGCCCGGCACGAGGCGGCCTCCAAGGAGGCCGCGGACACCGTGATGAAGGCGTTCGGCGGCGTCCGCGGCATGATCGACATGACGCTGCCCGGCCTGGTCTTCATCGTCACCTTCAACCTGACCCACCGGGTGTCGGCGGCGGCCTGGGCCGCGCTGGGGCTCAGCGGGGTCTTCGCCGTGGTGCGGCTGGCCCGCCGCGAGACCGTGCAGCACGCCTTCAGCGGTGTCTTCGGTGTCGCCATCGGTGCCTACATCGCGATGAAGTCCGGCAAGGCGGAGGACTTCTACCTGCCCGGTCTGCTCTACAGCGTGGGCTACTGCGCGGCCCTGGCGATCTCGGCGCTGGTGCGCTGGCCGCTGATCGGGCTGATGCTCGGCCCGATCACCGGCGAGATGTTCACCTGGCGCAAGGAGAACCCGGGGCGCCTGGTCGCGTACACCAGGGCGACCTGGGTCTGGTTCGCCTGCATGGCGGTCAAGCCGGTGGTGCTCTTCCCGCTCTACTTCGCGCACAACGCCAACCTGCTGGGCTGGATGAAGGTCGCCCTCGGCATTCCGCCGATGGTGGTGGCGATGTACTTCACCTGGCAGATCCTGATCAAGGCCCCGGCGCCGATCAAGGCGGTCCTCGACGACGAGGAGGAGCCCGCCGCGGACGGCGGTCAGGGTGGTGCCCCGGAGGGGCAGGCGGCCGAGAAGCAGAAGGCCCGGCACGCCGCGTCCAGCCGGGAGTACTGACCGCGCACCGAGCCGCGTACACGGGTGAGGGGTCGCCCCATCGGGGCGGCCCCTCACGCATACCCGCGGCCGGCTCAGTCCTGCGGCTGCTCCGCCTCGGCCGAGAGCAGGTCCTCCAGCTGGCCCTCCCGGTCCTGGGCGGCCACGAAGAGCAGCTCGTCGCCGCCCTCCAGGGTGTCGTCCTTGCTCGGCACCAGCACCCGGCCCTCCCGGATGATGGTGACCAGCGCGGTGTCCTCCGGCCAGACCACGTCGCCGACCCGGGTGCCCACCAGCTCGGCGTCGCCGGGCAGGGTGAGCTCCACCAGGTTGGCGTCGCCCTGGCTGAAGCGCATCAGACGGACCAGGTCGCCGACGCTGACCGCCTCCTCCACCAGCGCGGACATCAGCCGCGGGGTGGAGACGGCGACGTCCACGCCCCAGGACTCGTTGAAGAGCCACTCGTTCTTGGGGTTGTTGACCCGGGCGACCACGCGCGGCACCCCGTACTCGGTCTTGGCGAGCAGCGACACCACCAGGTTGACCTTGTCGTCACCGGTGGCGGCGATGACCACATGGCAGCGCTGCAGCGCCGCCTCGTCCAGCGAGGTGATCTCGCAGGCGTCGGCCAGCAGCCACTCCGCCTGCGGTACCCGTTCCACCGAGATGGAGGACGGGTTCTTGTCGACCAGCAGCACCTCGTGGCCGTTCTCCAGCAGCTCGCCCGCGATGGAGCGGCCGACGGCGCCGGCCCCGGCGATTGCGACGCGCATCAGTGACCTTCCTCGGGACCCTTGGCGAACGCCGCCTCGACGGACTGCAGCGAGGACGTGCGCATGATCACATGCACCAGGTCGCCCTCCTGGAGTACCGCGTCGGCAGGGGGCAGCATGCCCTCACCCAGCCGGGTGATGAACGCCACGCGGACCTCCGCCGCCTCCTCCAGCGCGGTCAGCCGGTGGCCGACCCACACCGGGGACACCGGGACCTCGGCCAGCTGGACGCTGCCGCTCGGGTCCTGCCACAGCGGCTCGGCGCCGCTGGGCAGCAGCCGCCGCAGCATCTGGTCGGCGGTCCAGCGCACGGTCGCCACGGTGGGGATGCCCAGCCGCTGGTAGACCTCGGCCCGGCGCGGGTCGTAGATCCGTGCCGCGACGTTCGACACGCCGAAGGTCTCCCGAGCCACCCGGGCGGCGATGATGTTGGAGTTGTCGCCGCTGCTCACCGCAGCGAAGGCGCCGGCCTCCTCGATGCCGGCCTCCTTGAGGGTGTCCTGGTCGAAGCCGACCCCGGTCACCCGCCTTCCCCCGAAGCCCGAACCGAGACGGCGGAACGCCGTCGGGTCCTGGTCGACCACGGCGACCGAGTGACCCTGCTTCTCCAGGGTGCGCGCGAGGGCTGAGCCCACGCGCCCGCAACCCATGATGACGATGTGCACGACCGTCCTTCCGGTGATGTCTCGGGCCCGATCCTGGCACCGTCGGGAGCCAGGCAGTACACCAGGGTCGCACCGCGCGGCCCCGTACACACACGCGGTACCCGCGCGGAGCCGTCGGCAACACCTGCGCCGTGGCCGATCCGACATGCGATCTCGATGGATTCGACATATTTGCCGCGGCTCGCCCCGGTCCGAACGCCCGCGCGAGGACGCGTCCGTGATGGGCGGCTGCCGCGCAGACCCCCGTACGGCTTACGATCCTCCTCGTGTCCAAGCTGACCGACGTACCCAAACGCATCCTCATCGGGCGCGCTCTGCGGAGCGACAAGCTCGGTGAGACGCTGCTGCCCAAGCGGATCGCGCTCCCCGTCTTCGCCTCGGACGCGCTGTCGTCCGTGGCGTACGCACCCGAGGAGATCCTGCTCACGCTCTCCGTGGCGGGAGTGTCCGCGATCCACTTCTCCTGGCAGATCGGAGTGGTGGTCGCGATCGTGATGCTGGCGGTGGTCGCGTCCTACCGGCAGAACGTGCACGCCTACCCCAGCGGCGGCGGTGACTACGAGGTCGCCACGGTCAACCACGGATCCAACTCGGGGCTGGTGGTCGCCAGCGCGCTGATGGTCGACTACGTCCTCACGGTGGCGGTCTCCACCACCTCGGGTGTCGCCAACGTGGTCTCGGCCGTCCCGTCGCTGCGCGGGCACGAAGTGGCGCTGTCGCTGGCGGTCGTCGTGATCCTCATGGGCGTGAACCTGCGCGGCGTCCGCGAGTCGGGCACCGCGTTCGCCGTCCCCACCTACGCCTTCATGGTCGGCGTTCTGGGGATGACGGTGTGGGGCATCTTCCGGCACCTGGTCCTCGGTGCGGACATGCACGCGGAGAGTTCCGCGTTCCACCTGCAGGCCGAGCCGGGCGAGAGCGGCCTGGCCGGCTTCGCGCTGATCTTCCTGCTGCTGAGGGCGTTCTCCTCCGGCTGCGCCGCGCTCACCGGCGTCGAGGCGATCAGCAACGGTGTGCCCGCCTTCCGCAAGCCCAAGAGCCGCAACGCCGCCAACACCCTGCTGCTGATGGGCAGCATCGCGGTGACCATGTTCATGGGCATCATCTACCTGGCCAGCATGACCGGGGTGCGGATGGCGGACGACCCGGCCACCCAGCTGGTCGGCGCTCCCGGCAACTACCACCAGAAGACCGCGCTGGCCCAGATCAGCGAGGCGGTGTTCAGCGACTTCAAGCCGGGCTTCTTCTTCGTGGCCGGTGTCACCGGCCTGATCCTGGTGCTGGCCGCCAACACGGCCTTCAACGGCTTCCCCGTGCTCGGCTCGATCCTCGCCCAGGACCGCTACCTCCCGCGTCAGCTGCACACCCGCGGCGACCGGCTTGCCTTCAGCAACGGCATCATCGTGCTGGCCGGCATCGCGATGGTGTTCATCATCGCCTACGGTGCGGATCCCACCCGGCTGATCCAGCTCTACATCGTCGGTGTCTTCGTCTCCTTCAACATGAGCCAGAGCGGCATGATCCGGCACTGGACCAGACTGCTGCGCACCGAGACCGACCCCAAGAAGCGCGCCCACATGATCCGCAGCCGCGTGATCAACAGCTTCGGCCTGGTGATGACCGCGCTGGTGCTCGTCGTGGTGCTGGCCACCAAGTTCACCCACGCCTGGGTGGCGATCATGCTGATGGTGGTCCTCTTCGTGATGATGAAGGCCATCCGGCGCCACTACGACGGTGTCTCCATGGAGCTGGCCTCCGCGGAGGAGCCCGGCGAGGAGGCCGTGCTGCCCTCCCGGGTGCACTCCATCGTGCTGGTCTCCAAGCTCCACAAGCCGACCCTGCGGGCCCTGGCCTACGCCCGTCTCGCCCGCTCCGGCGTGCTGGAGGCGGTCACCGTCAACGTGGACCCGCCGGACACCAAGGCGCTGCAGGCCGAGTGGCAGGAGCGGGGCATAGAGGTGCCGCTGAAGGTCCTGGACTCCCCGTACCGGGAGATCACCCGGCCGTTCCTGGAGTACGTCAAGAACCTGCGCCGCAGCAGCCCCCGCGACGTGGTGACCGTCTACATCCCCGAGTACGTCGTCGGGCACTGGTACGAGCAGCTGCTGCACAACCAGAGCGCCCTGCGGCTCAAGGGCAGGCTGCTCTTCACACCCGGGGTGATGGTGGTTTCCGTACCCTGGCAGCTGGAGTCCTCCGAGCGGCGCAAGCAGGTCCGCGAGTGGTCCGCGCCCGGCTCGGTCCGGCGCGGTGAGCCGCGACGGCAGCAGCGCAAGCCGGAGGCCGCCGTCAGCGGCCCCGCCAAGGGGACCGGTCCCACCAACGCCAAGGACAGCTCCACGTGACCAGCACCACCCCCTCCGCCGACGCCCCCACCTCCCTCGTCGGCGAGCGCTACGAGGTCGAGGTGGGCCCGGTGGCCCACGGCGGGCACTGCGTGGCCCGGCACGAGGGCCGGGTGCTCTTCGTCCGGCACGCACTGCCCGGTGAGCGGGTGGTCGTCAGCGTGACCGAGGGCACCACCGGCTCCCGCTTCCTGCGCGCGGACGCCGTGGAGGTGCTGGAGCCGTCCAAGGACCGCGTCACCCCGCCGTGCCCGTACGCCGGTCCCGGCCGCTGCGGCGGCTGCGACTGGCAGCACGCCACGCCCGGGGCGCAGCGCAAGCTCAAGGTGCAGGTGCTCACCGAGCAGCTGGCCCGGCTGGCCGGGCTGACCCCGGCCGAGGCCGGCTGGGACGGCAGCGTGGAGCCCGCCCCGGGCGACAAGGTCCCCGCGGGGCAGGTCCCGGCGTGGCGCACCCGGGTGCAGTTCACGGTGGACCAGGCGTCCGGCCGGGCCGGGCTGCGCCGCCACCGCTCGCACGAGGTGGAGCCGGTCGACCGCTGCCTGATCGCCGCCCCCGGGGTGGAGGAGCTGGGCATCGAGGCCCGCGAGTGGCCGCAGATCGCCTCGGTCGACGCGGTCGCCGCGACCGGTTCCTCCGACCGCCAGGTGATCCTCACCCCCGTCCCCGGCGGCCGGCTGCCGCTGGTGGAGCTGGACCGGCCGGTCTCGGTCGCCCGGATCGACGAGCGGGAGCTCTTCCACCGGGTGCACGGCCGCACCTTCGTCCGTGAGCGGGCGGCGGGGCGTACCTGGCGGGTGGGCAACGGCGGCTTCTGGCAGATCCACCCGGCTGCGGCCGACACCCTGGTGGGCGCGGTCCTGGACGGTCTGGCGCCCCGGCCGGGCGAGAACGCCCTGGACCTGTACTGCGGGGTCGGCCTCTTCGCCGGGGCCCTGGCGGAGCGACTGGGCGAGTACGGCGCCGTGCTGGGCATCGAGTCCTCCAAGCAGGCGGTGCTGGACGCCCGGCACAACCTGGCCGACCTGGAGAACGTCCGGATCGAGTGCGACAAGGTCGAGAAGCTGCTGCCGCGCACCGGCATCACCTCCACCGACCTGATCGTCCTGGACCCGCCGCGCTCCGGCGCCGGCGCGGAGACCGTGCGGCACCTGGCCGGCCTGGGCGCCCGCCGGATCGCCTATGTCGCCTGCGACCCGGCGGCGCTCGCCCGCGACCTGGCGTTCTTCCGCGACGCGGGCTACCGCCCGGTGGGGCTGCGGGCCTTCGACCTGTTCCCGATGACCCACCACTTCGAGTGCGTGGCGATCCTGGAGCCCGCCGACGGCGGCCGGGAATGACCACTGCCGGGGCACCGCTGCGGGTCTGCTTCGTCTGCACGGGCAACATCTGTCGGTCGCCGATGGCCGAGCAGGTCTTCCGCGCCAGGCTGGCCGAGGCCGGGCTGGCGGGGCTGGTCGAGGTGGACAGCGCGGGTACCGGCGGCTGGCACGAGGGTGACGGCGCCGACGGGCGCACGGTGGCGGTGCTGGAGGCGGCGGGCTACACCGCTGTGCACACCGCACGGCAGTTCCGTCCGGCCTGGTTCGCCTCCCGGGACCTGGTCGTCGCGCTGGACGCCGGCCATCTGCGCGCCCTGCGCAGGCTCGCCCCCACCGCGGAGGACGCCGCCAAGGTGCGGCTGCTGCGCTCCTTCGACGCGGCGCTCCCGGTCGGGGCCGACCTCGACGTCCCCGACCCGTACTACGGCGGGAGGGAGGGCTTCGAGGAGTGCCTGGAGATGTGCGAGGCCGCCTGCGAGGGGCTGCTGGACACCGTGCGGCAGCAGCTGGCGGCGCGGCGCTGAGCCGCCCGCGCCGGCGGTCCCGGACGGAGGCTCAGCGTGGAGGGAAGGTCCAGACCATGCCGCGTCCGGACTCCGCCGGCGCGGTGATGCCGTCGTCCTCGATCCGGTCGAGCCGGTAGCCCAGCCGGCGGGGTACCGCGGCGCTGGCGGTGTTGGCCTCGTCGCAGTGGATCTCCACCCGCCCGATTCCGGGCAGGGCCAGCGCCGCCTCGGTCAGCGCCGCGGCGAGGTTGCGGGCGTGGCCGCGTCCGGTGTGCGAGGGGTGCACCCAGTAGCCGATCTCCAGCGCCCCCGGGCCGATCCGGCCGTGCAGGCCGCAGCCGCCGATCACGCTGCCCGGTACGGCGTCGAGCCCCAGCAGGTAGACGAACTCCGTCCCCGACTCCCAGGCAGCCTCCGCCGCTCGCGACTGCTCCTCCGTCCGCTCGGGCACGGGGGGCTCGGCGGCCCAGGCCATCCAGGGGCGCAGATGGTCGAGGGACTCCAGAACGGCGGCGCACAGTGCGGGGGAGTCCGCCACCCGTCTGCGGCGCAGTGACACCCCGCCGGGCAGCGGGAGGAGCGCGGGCGGGCGGCCTGGCGTGACGGGAGGCTGGTCCACCCCCGCATTGTGGTGCACGCCCCCGGGGTCTTGTCATGCTAGCGCTTTGGCGCTAGCTTCAAAGACATGGGGAAGAAGCAGCTCAATGTGCGGGTGGACGAGTCCACGGCGGAGATGGCCCGGGAGCGGGCAGAGGCACAGGGGATCAGCATGAACCAGTACATCGAGAAGCTGGTGCAGCAGGACATGGGGGAGACCGGCCGGGCATTCGTCGATGCCGCCGCGCAGTTCATGAAGGAGTACGAGACGGCGTTCGTCGCGGAGTTCGGCGACGCCGAGCAGGCGGCGAGGGGCGCCCGGCGTTGAACGTCCGAGTCGATCTGGCGTGGCTGCTGATGACGGCGGAGCAGTACACCCCCGGGGACCCCCAGGTCACCGACTACGGGTCGCTGCTCGCCGCGGTGGCGCGGCACCAGGCGGAGGTGTTCGACATCCCCGTCTACCCGGAGCCCCACGACCGGGCCGCCGCACTGCTGCACCAGCTGCTGCGGGCGCCCGCCCTGGAGCGCTCCAACGAGTTGTTCGCCACCGCCGCCGCCTACGCCTATCTGGTCACCGGCGGGGCCACCGTGGCCACCACCGCCCGTGAGGTGCGCTCCCTGGCCCGTGCCGTGCGGGACGGGCGCCTCGGCGTCGCGGGCATTTCCGAGCGCCTTGCATCCTGGACCGTCGCAGGCGCGGAGTCCGCCGCCGAGGAGGAGGACGAGGACGAGGAGGACCGCGGGGGCGAGGAGGACTGACCGGCGCCCGGGCCGCCGGACGGCACCCGCCGGGTGGCGCCCGGCGGGTGGGTCCCGCGCGGGTCGGTGCGGGAGGTGCCCCCGTACGCTGGACCGTCTGACCGGACGGCGAGGAACGGAACGTTGCTGCACGACATCGCGGAATACCTGGCCTGCCCGCACTGCGGGGCCGATCTGGCCCTGACGGGCTCCGCACTCCGCTGCACCGCGGGCCACTCCTTCGACATCGCCCGCCAGGGATACGCCAGCCTGCTCCCCGGGGACGCCCACACCGGCACCGGGGACACCGCCGCCATGGTGGCCGCCCGGGACGCCTTCCTCGGCGCCGGCCGCTACACGCCGATCGCCGACGCGCTCGCCGCAGCCTCGGCCGCCGCGCTCGCGGACGCACCGCAGGGCGGCTGCGTCGCCGACCTGGGCGCAGGCACCGGGTACTACCTGGCCGCGGTGCTCGACCGGCTGCCGGAGCGGCTCGGCGTGGCCCTGGACATCTCCAAGTACGCGGTGCGCCGCGCCGCCCGCGCCCATCCCCGGTCGGGCGCCGTCGTCTGCGACGCCTGGCGGCCGCTGCCGCTGCGGGACGCCTCGGCGGCGCTGGTGCTGAACGTCTTCGCCCCGCGCAACGGCCCGGAGATCCGCCGGGTGCTGCGCCCCGGCGGCACGCTGCTGGTGGTCTCCCCGACCGCCCGCCATCTGCAGGAGCTGGTCGGACCGCTGGGGCTGCTCTCGGTGGACGAGGACAAGGAGCGCCGGATCGCGGAGAAGCTCGACCCGCATCTCACCCCGGGGGAGCGGCGGGAGGTGCAGTGGACCATGGAACTCTCCAGGGCCGAGGCGCAGTCGGTGGTCGCCATGGGGCCCAGTGCCTGGCACACCGGGGAGCAGCGGTTGGCCGAGAGCCTGGCCGGGCTTCCCGAACCGTTCGCGGTGACCGCGTCCGTCACCGTGTCCGCCTACCACCGTCGCTGAGCGACACGTTGGGGTGAACGCCGCCTCGGCGGGACGTTTCGCCTGGTCCAGGCCTCGCTACCGTCCTGGGATGAGCAGCGACGTCGTCCGCCCCCATCTCGAGGAACTGCGGCTGAGGGCCTTCAAGTCCTATCACCGCGCGGTTCTCCCGCTCAGCCCCTTCACGGTGCTCCACGGCCCTTCGGGGGCAGGGAAGTCCAATGCGCTGGACGCGCTGGCGGTGCTGTCCCGGCTGGCGATCGGGGAGCCTGCTGGGCACTCCCTGGACGGCGGCGGCAGCGGGCCGCTGGCCGACGCGGTGCGCGGCGGGTCGGCGGGCTGTACGCCGTACGGCGAGCGCGGCTTTGTGCTCGGCTGCACGGTGCGTACCGGCGGCGGCCCGGTGCGGCTGGATGTCGCGGTCGGCACCACCGACGGCGTAAGGATCGTGCGTGAGCGGCTCACCGACGACGCCGGTCCCCTGCTGGACACCGGTGAGCAGGACGTCGCGCGCGGCAGGATCAACGTCACCTGGCACAACGACTCCCGGCAGGGGGACATCCGGGCGCCCTTCCCCAGTGACACCCTGCTGACCGCCCAGCTGCCGCTGCGCGTCGCGGGCTCCTCCACCGGGGAGCGCCGCGTGCTGGCGGCGGCGGAGCAGGTGCTGACCGCGCTGCGCGAGGTCTTCACCGCGGACCCGGTGCCCCGGCTGATGCGCGGCTGGGCGACCGCCGACCCCGGGGCCCGGCTGACCGGGTCGGCCGCCAACATCTCCGCCGTGCTGGCCCGGATGCAGGGCGAGTGCCGCCATCGCTACGGCCGTCTGGTCGCGGCCCTGCGGGCGGCCGCGCCGCATCCGCTGACCGGCCTCGGGGTGGAGCGCCGGCCGGTGGACCGCTCCCGCAGGACGCAGGTGCTGGCGGCGTTCGACGAGGGCGAGGCGGGCCGCACCACCGTGGACCGGGCCTCGGACGGCATGCTGCGCTATCTGGCCTTCGCCGCGGTGCTGCTCACCGGCGCCGATGTGCTGGACGTCGACCCGGCGTCCGAGGTGCCCTGGGAGCGGCGGCTGCTCACCGTGGCCACCGAGGACCTCGGCGCCGGGCTGGCCCGTCCGCAGACCGCCCAACTGCTCGCGCTGGCGCGGGAGATGGGTGGTTCGGGCCATGCCCGGGTGCTGGCCGCGCTGCAGGACGCGGAGTGTGCCCGGAGCGCGGCGGGGGCGGCGCTGGTGGCCTGCGGACGGGACGCACGGACGGGGCGCAGTGTGCTGGAGCCGGAGTCGCCCCGGGTGCCGGAGCAGTTGCCGCGCTCCGAGGCGGGTGGTGCGCGGCTGGTGCGGGGGGCCTGATGCGGTAGACATGGTGCGGTGAGCGAGAGTGTCGAGCAACTGCAGCGCCGGCTGGTCGAGTTCGCGGCGGCGCGCCGATGGCAGCCGTACCACACGCCCAAGAACCTGGCGGCGGCGCTGAGCGTGGAGGCGGGGGAGCTGCTGGAGATCTTCCAGTGGCTCACCCCGGAGCAGGCGGGCGAGGTGATGGGCGACCCGCAGTCGGCGCACCGGGTCCGCGACGAGGTGGCCGATGTGCTGGCCTACCTGCTGCAGTTCTGTGCGGTGCTGGGGGTCGATCCGCTGGAGGCGCTGGCTGCCAAGATCGACCGCAATGAACGTCGCTTCCCCCTTCCGGACGGCCCGGACGACCCGGCGGTCACGGGGGGTACCTGACGGGCTCCGCCGGACCTCCCCGGCGGGACCCGTCGGGCGGTTGGGCCTCACCCGCCCGTGGTGAGGGTTATCCACACCCCGGAGTCTGTCCACAGTTCCGGGGACGCTCATCGCCGGTTCTCTCCCCGGCGGGCACCGTTGCCTGTGACGGATCGTCCGATCGTGGAGGGAGCGGCGGCATGGATGCGCTGCGGCTGATCAAATCCAGCAGGCACGGCCTCACCCAGGCGCGGGGGGTGCCCGAGGTGCTGGTGGAGGCATGGCAGGCGTGCACACTCACCGAGGCGGTCGGCAGCCAGCTGGCGCTGCACGGTGCGGAGCCGCTGCGGGCCGGTGCGCAGCGGCTGGCGGAGGCGGGCAGCCATGCCGGGGGCTGCCTGGACCGTCCGCCGGAGGACTGGACGGGCTTCGGCAGGGCGGCCCGGCTCACCGAACTGGACGATCCCCCCGCCGTGCTGCGGGAACTCCGGGCGCTGCTCCACGAGGCGGCCGAGGCCCTGATCGTGGTGGCCTGCGGTGCCGACACCGAGACGCTGTACTGGCAGTGCATCGACGCGGTGGATGCAGCGGCGGAGTGCAGGGAGACGGTCACCGAACTGCTGCGCATCCTCCGCGAGGAACCGGATCCCGAGTTGGCCGACCCCGCGGAACATCCTCGGCCGGCGACCCTGGCGGTGGTCCCTCTGGAGCCGCCCGGCCCATAGCCGCCCGCCGGTGGCCGGCGTCGCCGGCTGGTGCCGCCGGCCGTCGGCGGAGCGGCCTGGCAACTTGGTGGCTGAGCAGTTGCGTGGTTGAGCAGCTGCGTGGCCGAGCAGGGGTGCGGCGCCGAGGTGGCGCCGCACTCAGGTCGGTGGACGACGGCAGGGCTGTCGCCGCCCCGGCTCCGGCTACGCGTGCGGCTTCTGGCTACCGCTACCGTGTGCGCCGCGTCGGCGGCGGGAGTCCGTGGGTGCTCAGGCCTTGCGGCCGGCGCCCGCGGCGATGAGTTCGCTGTGGCCGTCCGAACTCTTGGTGGTGGCGTCCGGTCGCCAGAGGGGCAGCGCCACGACGCCGGGATCGACCATCTCCAGGTCCCCGAAGAGAGCCTCGATCTCCTCCTGGGTCCGGAACCGGCCGCTGCCGAGCATGGACAGGAACACCCGCTCCAGAGCGTCGGTGGTGGGCGGCTGCGACCTGAAGTGGGTGAGGAAGAGGTGGCTGCCGGGCGCAGTGGCGTCGAGGTACCGCTTCACCAGGCCGGCCGGGTCCTCGTCGTCCGCCAGGTGGTGCACCACGCCGACCATCAGCAGGCCGAGCGGCCGGTCGAGGTCGATCAGCCGGCGCACCTCGGGCCGGGAGAGGACGTCCTCGGGCTCGCGCAGGTCCGCGGTGACCACCTCGGTGCAGTCGTCCCCCGCGAGCAGGGCCCGGCCGTGGGCGAGGACCATGGGGTCGTTGTCGACATAGACCACGTGGGCCCCGGGGCAGGCGGCCTGCGCGACCTGGTGGGTGTTCTGCGCGGTGGGCAGCCCGGATCCCAGGTCGAGGAACTGGTCGATGCCCTGGGAGGCCAGGTAGCGCACCCCGCGGGCCAGGGCCTCGCGGTGCTCCCAGGCGCCCTCGCGGGTGATCGGCAGGACTTTGCGGATCCGCTCGGCGACCTCCCGGTCGACCGCGAAGTTGTCCTTGCCGCCCAGCATGGCGTCGTACACCCGGGCGATGCTGGGTACCGAGGTGTCGACCCCGGTCGGCGCCCAGTCGTCCAGAGCGTCACTGGCGGACATGGATCCCCCTAAGGATGTGATCTTCAGTCAGTCGGAGATGAGCATAACCACTTCTGCCGGTCGGCCTCGGCCGTAGCAGGATGGAGCCCATGGATCTCCGAATCTTCACCGAACCTCAGCAGGGCGCCTCCTACGAGACCCTGCTGAAGGTCGCCAAGGCCACCGAGGACCTCGGCTTCGACGCCTTCTTCCGCTCCGACCACTATCTGAAGATGGGGGATGTGGACGGCCTTCCGGGGCCGACCGACGCATGGATCACCCTCGCCGGCCTGGCCCGTGAGACCAGCCGTATCCGGCTCGGCACGCTGATGACCGCTGCGACCTTCCGGTTGCCGGGCGTGCTCGCCATCCAGGTCGCGCAGGTGGACGCGATGAGCGGCGGCCGGGTCGAACTCGGACTGGGCGCGGGCTGGTTCGAGGAGGAGCACACCGCCTACGGCATCCCGTTCCCCAAGGAGAAGTTCGGCCGGCTGGAGGAGCAGCTGGCGATCATCACCGGTCTGTGGGAGACCAAGGTCGGGGAGACCTTCGACTTCGAGGGCGCCCACTACTCGCTGAAGAACTCCCCGGCCCTGCCCAAGCCCGTCCAGGAGCGCGTTCCGGTGCTGATCGGCGGCCGCGGTCCCAAGCGGACGCCGGAGCTCGCGGCCCGCTATGCCGGGGAGTTCAATCTGCCGTTCACCTCCGTGGAGGAGAGCCGGGAGATCATCGGCCGGGTGCGGCAGGCCGTGCAGCGGGCCGGGCGGCCCGATGACGACATGCTCTACTCCACCGCCCTGGTGGCCTGTGTGGGCAAGGACGACGCCGAGGTGGCCCGCCGGGCGGCCGCGATCGGCCGGGAGCCCGCCGAGCTGCGGGAGAACGGCCTGGCGGGCACCCCGGACGAGGTGGTCGAGAAGATCGGCCGCTACGCGGAGGCCGGTTCCCAGCGGTTCTACTTCCAGATCCTGGACCTGGACGACCTGGACCACCTGGAGCTGATCGCCTCCCGGGTGGCCCCGCAGCTGGGCTGAGCCGGTGAACGCCCCGGCCCGGCTCGCGTCCTGCGCGGGCCGGGCCGGGGTGGGGCCTTGGGGCTCTGGCGCCCTGGGGCCGGGAATCAGTTGTGGGCGTGCAGGTCCGCGTTGAGACCGCCCCACGATCCGGAGCGGGCGATGACCTCGACCGCGCCGGTCTGGGAGTTGCGGCGGAAGAGCAGACTGCTCTGACCGGAGAGCTCCACGGCCTTGGCCACCTTGCCGTCCGGCAGGGTGACCCGGGTGCCCGCGGTGACATAGAGCCCGGCCTCGACCACGCAGTCGTCGCCGAGCGAGATCCCGATGCCCGCGTTGGCCCCCAGCAGGCAGCGCTCGCCCACCGAGACGATCTGCTTGCCACCGCCGGAGAGGGTGCCCATGATCGAGGCGCCGCCGCCGATGTCGCTGTGGTCGCCGACCACCACACCCGCGCTGATCCGGCCCTCGACCATGGAGGTGCCCAGGGTGCCCGCGTTGAAGTTGACGAACCCCTCGTGCATCACGGTGGTGCCGACGGCCAGGTGGGCACCGAGACGCACCCGGTCCGCATGGGCGATGCGCACCCCGCTGGGCGCGACGAAGTCGGTCATCCGCGGGAACTTGTCGATGCCGTACACGGCCAGCTGGCCGCCCTCGGCGCGCACTGCCAGCCGGGCCTGCTCGACCCGCTCCACCTGTACCGCGCCGATGCTGGTCCAGGCGATGTTGGGGAGCAGGCCGAAGATGCCCTCGAGGTTCTGGCCGTGCGGACGCACCAGACGGTTGCTGAGCAGGTGCAGCCGCAGGTAGATGTCGTGCGTGTCCAGCGGCTTGTCGTCCAGCGAGGCGATGGCGGTGCGCACCGCGACCACCTCGACGCCGCGCCGCGGGTCCCTGCGCTGCGCCTGGGCGGCGCCCTCGCCCAGCTCGGCGACGGCCTCCTCGGGCGTCAGCCGCACCGTGCCGACCGGGCCCGGCTCGGTGGACAGCTTCGGGGCCGGGTACCAGGTGTCCAGCACGGTGCCGTCGTCGGCGATGGTGGCGAGACCGGCAGCGACAGCGCCGCCCCGGGGGGATGCAGATTCAGTCGTCACACCGTGCACGCTAACCAATCCGCCGCCCCGATGCCGAACCGGACCACGCCTCGGGCACCGCCGGACCCCCGAGCGCAGCGCCCGTCGCCGCCAGGCCTGCCCGTACGGACAGGGGGCGAGCGACGACGGACCGGTGCCCGACCGGCGGGCAGATCCCGGTGCCCGGCTGGTGCCCAACCAGAACCCAACCAGTGCCCGGCCAGCGTCCGGCCGGCGACGGAGCAGCGGGCCGTCCGGTGGCCTTCCGGTGGCCTTCCGACGGCCGTCCGGTGTGCGCCTGCCGCGGCCCCGCGCCGCTGCGCACCGCAAAACCCGGTGCGATCCGCGGTCCCGCGCCGGAATACTCGCCCGTGTGTTCCTGACGATCAGCACCACCGGTACAGCCGGCCGACCCGCCACCGACCTGGGATTCCTGCTGCACAAGCACCCAGGCCGGGCCCAGCGCTTCGACACCTCCCACGGGGAGGCGCACGTCTTCTACCCCGAGGCGAGCGACGCCGTCTGCACGGCCGCGCTGCTGCTGGACGTGGACCCGATCGCCCTGGTCCGCCGGGGCAAGGGCAAGGGTCGCGGCGGTTCCCCGGACTTCGCCCTGGCCCAGTACGTCAACGACCGCCCCTACGCCGCGTCCTCGCTGCTCGCGGTGGCCCTGCGGACGGTGTTCGCCAGCGCCCTCAAGGGCCGCTGCGACGCCCGGCCGGAGCTCGCCGCCGAGGCGCTGCCGCTGCGGATCACCGTCCCGGTGCTCCCGGCCAGGGCCGGCGGCGAGAGCAGCGGCCCCGCGCTGGTGCGCTCGCTGTTCGAGCCGCTGGGGTGGCAGGTCGACGCGGAGGCGCTGCCGCTGGATCCGGCGTTCCCCGAGTGGGGCGACTCCCGTTATGTACGGGCCGAGCTGACCGGCGCCCTGCGGCTCGCCGACGCGCTGCAGCAGCTCTATGTCCTGCTGCCGGTGCTGGACGACGCCAAGCACTACTGGGTGGCACCGGACGAGGTCGACAAGCTGCTGCGGGCCGGTGCGGGCTGGCTCGCGGACCATCCCGAGCAGTCCCTGATCACCCGCCGCTATCTGGCCCGCCGCTGGTCGCTGACCCGTGACGCCATGGAGCGCCTGGAGCTGGCCAGGCTCGCCGAGGCCGACGACCGCGAGGCCGAGGAGGTCGACAACGCGGTGGCCGACGAGCTGCCCGAGGGGGCGGGGCAGTCCGAGGAGACGGAGCTGCCCGAGGAGGCGGGGCAGTCCGAGGAGACGCCCGTGTCCGAGGGCGCCGGCCAGGGGGACCAGTCCGACGCCGACGGCACGGAGGACCGCCCGGTCCGCCTGGCGGTGCAGCGCCGCGACGCCATCCTGCGCGCGCTGGCCGACCGGGGCGCCGCCAGGGTGCTGGACCTCGGCTGCGGCCAGGGCCAGCTGGTGCAGGCGCTGCTCAAGGAGCCGCGGGTAACCGAGGTGGTGGGCGTGGACGTCTCCGTCCGCGCCCTGTCGGTCGCCGCCAGGCGGTTGCACCTGGACCGGATGTCCGAGCGGCAGGCCGCCAGGGTGAAGCTGCTGCAGGGTGCCCTCACCTACACCGACGCCCGGCTGTCCGGCTATGACGCCGCGGTGCTCTGCGAGGTGATCGAGCATGTCGATCCGCCGCGGCTGCCCGCACTGGAGCACTCGGTGTTCGGCGCGGCCCGCCCCGCCACCGTGGTGGTCACCACTCCGAACGTGGAGTACAACGTCCGCTGGGAGTCGCTGCCCGCCGGCCGTGTCCGCCACGCCGACCACCGCTTCGAGTGGGACCGGGCGCAGTTCGGCGACTGGGCGCGGCAGGTCGCCGCCCGCTACGGCTACACCGTCGACTTCCGCCCGGTGGGCCCCGACGACCCCGAGGTGGGGCCGCCGACCCAGCTGGCGATCTTCATCCGTACCGACGACGTCCCGGAAGGGGGCGACCACCGATGACCGACCGCCCCGTACGCCGCCTCGCGGTGCCCGACCTGTCCCTGGTTGTCCTGGTGGGCACC
Organism: Peterkaempfera griseoplana; assembly: GCF_001418575.1. GTDB lineage: Bacteria > Actinomycetota > Actinomycetes > Streptomycetales > Streptomycetaceae > Peterkaempfera > Peterkaempfera griseoplana. Next base: position 7,022 of record NZ_LIQR01000265.1, on the reverse strand, counting down.
ACGGGCGCGGGCAAGTCCAGCTTCGCCCGCAAGCACTTCCTGCCGACCCAGGTGGTCTCCTCCGACGTCTGCCGCGGCCTGGTCGCCGACGACGAGAACGACCAGTCGGCCTCCCCGGACGCCTTCGACGTGCTGCACTACATCGCCGGCAAGCGGCTGGCGGCCGGCCGGCTGACCGTGGTGGACGCCACTTCCCTGATGATTGGGCGTGTTCAAGCGTCAGGGGAGGCGTCAGTTGGACGAGTGGTGCGTGGTATGGGTGCCCGATCCGGGGCAGTGGGGATCGCTGCCGCCTGAGGGGGTCCTGGGGGTACAGGACCTGCCGACCGAGGTTGCCCGGATCGGTCTGCGGCCGGGCGATCCGGTGTTCGTGGCGCCGGACGGAACGGTGGACCAGGGGTTGCTGGATTTTGTCCGATCCGTCGAATTCCGGGACCTGGAGCGGGAGACCAAGCGGAATTACGCGACGGATATCCGGCCGCTGTTGACTTTCCTGTCCTCGCGCGGAGTTCCGTGGAGGCGAGCGACGAGGCAGGACTTGGCGGACTACCGGCACTGGAGATGTCAGGCTCCGCAGAACCCGCGCCGGATCAGCGGGACGAAGTGGAACCGTGAGGCGGCCGCGTTCACCAAGTTGTTCCGGTGGGCGAAGGTGTCCCCAATGCCGGTGGACATCGTGCGGGGCGGGGACCGGGCGGCGGACTCGGTGAGCTCGCGGGTGTTGTGGCTGACACCGCGGACCTGGGGCTTGTGGTCAGATATCGGGCTGCGCGGCCACAGTCGTACAGGAGTGCCGGTACCGGGGTGGGAGTCGCGCACGGAGCTGCGCAACACGAGCTTCGTGCAGCTGCTGCTCAGCTCCGGCCTGCGCCGACAGGAGGGTGGTTCGCTGCTCACCTTCGAACTGCCCAGCCAGCGCTTGCGGTTCGGCCGTTACTGCCATGGCCGCGTTGCTGCGGCGGTCACCCGGTCGAAGCAGAGCCGGGTCTTCTACGCGTCGGTGGACGCGGTCGGCCAGGTCGAGGCATACGTCGAGTCGGAGCGAGCCTGGGCGGTGCAGCGCGCCCAGGCGGAAGGCCGCTATGAGCGGTGGCCCATGATGTGGCTGGTCACGAAGGTGACACGGAGCTTGAGACCGAAGGTCGAGTGGGTCGACCGGAACGGTGTCGTCGGTGAGCAGGAGCTCAGCCGGCTGGGGTGGCGTGAGCGGCAGTGGCTGTTCCTGGAGAGCCCGGACGGGCCGGAGCCGGCGTGGTTGTGGCTGACGGAGCAGGGCCTGCCGATGGTCCCGGACCGGTGGAACGGCGTGTTCAGGACGGCGAATTTGCGCTGTGAGGAGGTCCTGCTCACCGCGGAAGAACGGGAGATCGAACGGGACTTCCGGCTGGCGGAGGTACGCGGCAAGAGTCCGTACGCGACGCCGCACGCCGCGCGTCATTCGATGGCCCTCTACATGCTGGTCTTGCTGAACCAGTTGGTGGAGACCCGCTATGGACTTTCGGCTGCGGACCGGAGGGACTTCGCCATGCTGTTCGGCGATCCGTGGTGGCTGGTGAAGACCCTCCTGGGTCACGCGGACGTGGAGGTGACGAAGCGGCACTACCTCGCGCCGGTCGCGCACCTGCAACTGGAGTCGATCCTGGCCGCAGCCGAACCCGCCGGTGAGGAGGAACAGCGGGCCGAGGACCTGGACGGTGTGTTCACCCGGCTCGCTCGGGAGTCGGAGGGCATCCAGGACATCGACGCGGTCCTTGAGGCGGCCCGGTGACCGAGCGAGGACGGCGGGCCATCCTGCCGCCGGCCGATCATCACACCGAGCCGCCGCTGTCTTCGGACGGGCTGGTGGTGACGGTCGTCAACAAGGCCGGATACGAGATGACGTTCCACTTCGCCGAACTGCCCGTCGCCGAGGCGATGCAGCGGTCGCTGGCCGCGGTCTTCGCGATCCGGTCTGCGGGCTGGAACAGTCACGAGACCGCACGGGCTTCTTGGATCATGGTGAAGATGTTCGCGCGCTTCGTCGCTGAGCTGGAGCATTCCCCACGGGACCTGGGGGAGTTGACGCCCGCGATGCTCAAGCGCTGGCGCGCGAGGCATATTGGCACCAACAGCGGCAAGAACGTGCTGCGTCAGGTTCGGCCGCTGCTGCGGGCGGATCCGCGACTGGCTGGTGGGCCGGTGGGGGAAGAACTGGCCCGGCGCATCCCCAAGGCGGTGCCGATCAAGCAGTCGTACGGGAAGGAGGAGCGGGAGAGGGTCCTGCGGGTGGCCCAGAGGCAGTTCCGGACTGCTCTGCTGCGGATTCGTGAGAATACCGTCCTGCTGGAGAGGTGGCGGTCCGGTGACCTGGAGGAAGGCAGCCGTGACTGGCGCCTGGGCCAGGTGCTCGATCACCTCGCACAGACCGGTTACGTCCCGCACGCGGTCATGCCGAGCGGGGAGTTCATGAAGGACCGTGCGCTGCTGGGCGGCACCAGCCCGGAGAAGACCTGGGGCAGACTCTTTCTATCTCGCTCCGAACTCACCGCGCTGGGCGTGCTGCTGACCGACCGGTTCGGCTGGAACCTGTCCGTCTACGACCGGCTGCCAGCCCCGACCGCGGCCCCGTCCGCCGGATCGACGGCCACGGTGACCTATCAGGTCCAGATCGAAAAGCGCAGGCAGGGCGGAGGCCGGTGGTTCTCCACCGAGAACATCACCGATTCCGGGGCCGACTCCTCCGGCAGGCTGATCACTCAGGCGTTGGAAGCCACCGCACATGGACGGGCGCTGGTTCATCGTCTCGCGCCCGACAACAACCTGTTGATGGTCGCGAGGATGCACTACCCCAAGCGCAGGCACCAGCGCACGGAACGACCCCGCCCGGTAGGCCCCTGCGCCTTCGGTATCGGCAACGGTGACGCCCAGCTTTGGTGGACCACGCATGACCTGGGGGGATCCCCATTCCAGCGGGCACGCAGGACAACGGTGACACGGGAAGGCCGTCCCCTTCAGCACAGCCAGGGCGCCCATCAGAGCATCTACGTGCTGCCTGATGAGCACGTTCAGCAGGCTTCACGGAGCGTCTTCGAAGCCGGTGCCCACGAGGCTCTCGAACAGGCCCAGGCCGTGGTGTTCGCCGGCGGTATCACCGATGCCCCGGCTCCCGGCCACGAGCAGACGGTGAACGCGGACTGCGCGGATGAGACGGCCAGCCCCTGGCCCGACGCGAAGGGCGGCTGCGGCGCGGACTTCCTGCTCTGCCTGGCCTGCCCCAACGCCCGGGTCCACCCCGGCCATCACCCCCGGCTCGCCCACCTGCACCGGAAACTGCACAGCCTTCGGTCCGTCCTGCCCGACCGCTCCTGGAACGAGCGCTGGAGCGAGCACGCACTCCGCCTTGAAGACCTGCGCGACAAGGTCGGCCCGGCGGCCTGGACCGCGGCACTCGCCCGCGTGAACGACGAGGACCGCACCCTGGTCCACCTCCTGGTGAAGGGAGAACTGACCCCATGACCGCCGTCGGCACCGCTGCCGAGATAGACACCTACGTGCTGGCCATGCCCTCCCCGGCCAGCCCCGTGGTGCTGCCCCAATGGATCAGCACCAGCAACACGCACCCGAACTCCTTCTACCAGGACGCCATCTGGTCCATGGCCCCGCTGATCGACAATCCCGGCACCAACCTGGTCAACCTCCACTGGAAGAACTGTCCGGAACCCTTGCGCGACCAGGTGAAACTCGCGGCCTGGACGATGCTCAACGGCCAGCTGAGGCCCACCTACCTCCAAACCCGAGGAGTCCAGGCCCGGTCCCGGTCGGGAGCCGCGGACATGCTCGCGACCTGCCTGGAGTGGATGCGGCTCGCCCGCTGGCTGCACGAGCGTCAGATCACCAGCCTCGGTGCCTGCACCGACACGGAATGGCGGGCCTACGCGCGCGAGCGTCTGCACCAGGTGTCCCGCGACACCGCGGCGATCATCTGCGTCCGGCTGGCGAACCTGTGGGCGTTCGACCAGCTCAGCGCACGACCGTCGGGCATCACCCGGCCTCCGTGGGAGACCGAAGGAGTCGACGACTTCCTCCCCACAACCGGGACAACCGCCGGCGGGGAGAACGCGACGGAACCGCTGGATCCACGGGTTCTCGGCCCCCTGCTGATCTGGGCCATTCGGTTCGTCGACGACTTCGCCGACGACATCCTCGCGGCCTGGACCGAACGCCGCCGCCTGATCGCCGTCGCCGCCGCCACGAAGGCATCGCCGGCCGGATGGGCCGCGCTGGAAGAGTGGCTGCTGCCCATGGCTCGGGCTGGTCACCCGCTGCCGGCCAGCTCAGAGAAACGCGAGATCCAGGTGGCCACCACCTACATCGCCGCTCTCACCGGCTCCAACCGCGGCCAGGTGTCGAGGTTCGTCAAACAGCACGGCCTCGCAGAGATCGCCGCAGCACGACCAGGGCCCTGCCCGTTGAAAGTGCCGATTACCGGGAAGATCAACGGCAAGCCCTGGCGCGAGCACGTGGACTTCAACGAGGCCGCCGAGCTCATGCGGCACCTGGGTACGGCCGCGACGATCATCCTCCTCTACCTGACCGGGATGCGCCCCCAGGAGGTACAGGGGCTGCGCTCCGGCTGCTGCCCCGACCCCGAACCCGCCGACGACGGCACCAAGGGACGGCACCTGATCCACAGCCACCACTACAAGAACGTCACCGACGACGACGGCAACCACATCTCCGCCGGTGAAATCCGCCAAGTGCCCTGGGTCGCGATCACACCGGTAGTCCACGCCATCCGCGTGCTGGAACGCATCGTCCCCGAGGGCGAACTCCTCCTCAGCGCCGCCCACCACGCATTCCGCTCCAGCCACAGCTCCACGGGCGCGCTGAGACAGGACACCCTGACCTTGCGCATCGAGTCCTTCGTGAACTGGGCGAACCGCGAGGCCGAGACGCAGGGCCTCCCCGGTGAGACCATCCCCGACGATCCCCACGGCGCGATCAGACTGAGCCGGTTCAGAAGATCTCTGGCCTGGCATATCGCCCGGCGCCCCGGTGGACTGATCGCGCTCGCCATCCAGTACGGCCACATGCGCACCGTCCTCGACGCCCGCACCTCCAGCGGCTACGGCGCCCGCGGCCGCCAAGGCATCCACGCCATCCTCGACGTCGAGACGGCCCTCGCCGCCGCCGACACCGCAGCCCGGCTGCGCGACCGAGTCGCCGCCGGAGAGAACGTCTCAGGACCCGCCGCCCGCCGGGCCCTGACCGCCGCCACCCACACCCCCCGCTTCGAGGGCCGCATCGTCCCCCGCACGTTCGCTAGGAAAGCCAGCACCTTCCTCGCCCGCGACGGCATCGTGCTCTATGACAACCCCGACGCATTCCTGATCTGCGCCTTCAAGCACGACAACGCGCTCTGCGAACCCGAACCCGGCGCCACCGCCCCACGGCAGTACGACTGCCGACCCGGCTGCGGCAACACCGTTCGCGCCGACACCCACGCCCGACAGCTCCGCGAACGCGCCGCCGAACTCGACCAGCTCGCCGCCCACTCCCCCGGACCAGTCAGCAAACGCCTGCGCGCCAACGCCAACCGCCTCCGCGAGACGGCCGACACCCACGACACCTCCGCGCGCACCGCCGAGGCCCTCACATGAACCAACAGCACCACGACGAACGCGCCCGTATCCGCGAGGCCATGGACCGACTACTGACAGTGATGATGTTCGTGGTGACGCCGCTGGCGGGCCTGACCCTCCTACTGACTGACGTCTCGACTGTCCTGTTTCGGATTTGTCGGCTCGCCGGGCGTCACCACGCACGCGGCCGGACGGGCGCTTGTGACTTCATAGGAGCTTGGTCCAGAAGCCCCGTCACTGTCTTGTCCACCCGCCCGACCGGCGCGTGCCGCCCTGGGAACGGACTCGCAAGGACGGACATGACCAGCATGACGCACGACGGCCCGGAGATCACCGGCGGAGTCGACACCCACGGCCTGACCCACCACGCGGCCGTGGTCGACCAGGTCGGCCGGCACCTGGCCGACCGGGAGTTCCCGGCCACGATCAACGGCTACCGGGAACTCCTGGCCTGGATGCGCTGCCACGGCGCGCTTGCGGCCGTCGGCGTCGAAGGCACCGGCGCCTACGGCGCCGAGCTCGCCCGCGTGCTCACCGCCGCCGGGGTCACCGTCGTCGACGTCGACCGCCCCGACCGCAAGACGCGACGTATGAAGGGCAAGTCCGACCCGATCGACGCCTACGCCGCCGCGACCGCCGTTGTCTCGGGCCGGGCCACGGGCGTCCCGAAGAGCCGCGACGGCGTGGTGGAGGCGGTGCGCGTGCTGCGGGTCGCCCGCCGCAGCGCGGTCAAGGCCCGCACCCAGGCGATGAACCAGGTCCGGGGCCTGCTCGTCTCCGCTCCCGCGGTGCTGCGCGAGCAGGTCGCGGGCCTGGAGCGGACGGTGCTGATACGCACCCTGGCCCGGTTGCGGCCCGGCGAGGACCTGTCCGGTCCGCTCGCCGCGACCCGGGCGGCGCTCAGGCGTCTGGCCCGCCGCCACCAGGCACTCGACGAGGAGATCGCAGAACTGGACGCCGAGATCGGACCGCTGGTCCGACAGGCCGCCCCGGCCCTGCTGGAGCTCTTCGGCGTCGGCCCGGAGACAGCGGGCCAGCTGCTGGCCTCGGCCGGTGACAACCCCGAGCGGATGCGCTCGGAGGCGGCGTTCGCGCACCTCGCCGGCGTCGCCCCGATCCCCGCCTCCTCCGGCCGCACGCACCGCCACCGCCTCAACCGCGGCGGCGACAGGGCGGCGAACAACGCCCTGCACACCATCGTCCTGGTCCGCATGCGCTTCGACCCGCGCACCCGCGCCTACGTCGAACGCCGCACCAAGGAAGGCCTGTCCAAGAAGGACATCATGCGCTGCCTCAAGCGATTCGTCGCACGCGAGGTCTATCGCGCCCTCACCACCACACCAACCGGACAAGTCGCGGGAAACAACCTGGCTCCTGCGGCTTGACGTCAATAGGAGCATC
>NZ_LIQR01000264.1 GCF_001418575.1 Peterkaempfera griseoplana | reverse complement strand
ACCCGGGGGTGTCCGGGGGAGGCCAGGGCGGTGGTCGTCCGGGAGTCCACCCTTGGGGGATGCACGGCTCGTTCTCCTCCTGCTCCGGTGCCGCGTGCCGATGCAGGTCCGAGAGGGTGGGCGGGCCGACGGTTGCGACGGGGTGCTGACGGCGCGCATGGCGCGCTGGCACGATCGTGGCGGGTCCGCGGGGGCTATGGGAAGGACTTGCACAGGGATTTCTGCCCTCCGGGGGAGGTGGCGGCCTCCCTGTGCGCGCTGGGTGACCCGGATGTCGCGCCAGGTCACCGGGGTGGGGTCAGCCCTCGGAGTTGTAGCGCTGCAGATAGCCGGCCAGCCGCTCCAGGTCGTCGTCGGCCCAGCCGGCCAGCCGCTGCTCATAGGTGGCCCTGCGCTGCTCATGGGCGTCGCGCAGCAGCCGGAGCCCTTCCTCGGAGGGCCGCAGGATCTGTCCCCGGTGGTCGTCCGGGTCGGTCTCGCGGACCATCAGGCCGAGGCGCTCCAGGGTGGCGGTCTGACGGCTGACCGTCGACTTGTCCAGCATGAAGTGGCAGGCCAGGTCGGTGGCCCGGCAGCCGCCGGTCTCCACCATGTGGTCGAGCATGCTGTAGGTGACCAGGGACAGCTTGGGGTGCACCCGGGCGGCCTTGCTGCGGGCGCGGCGGGCGAACGCGGTGAGTTCGCGCTGGATGGTGGCGAGGGTCGCCTCACGGTTCGGCATCGCTGCCCCCTCTCTTCAGTTGCATGCTACAACTTCTGCCGTCGCTCCCCCGCACGACCGCCCGGCCGGCGTCCGCACGGGAGGACGGCGCCGGGAAGAGGATGCCGGACACCGTACCCGCTGACGAGAGCTCAGGGACGGTGCGGCAGCGGAAGCTCGAACCAGACGACCTTGCCCACCGCCTTGCGGGCCGTCCCCCAGCGCGACGACAGCTGACTCACCAGACTCAGCCCCCGACCGTCCTCGTCCAGATGCCCGGACGGCTCCAGCGACGGCAGGTTGTGGTCGTCGTCGCTCACCTCGACCAGCAGCTTGTCCACCTGGATCAGCTGCAGCTGGACGCTGTCCCGCGCCACCCGCAGCGCATTGGTCACCAGCTCGCTCACCAGCAGCTGCGCGGTGTCGGAGAGCCCGTCCAGCTGCCAGGCCGCCAGCTGGTCACGGACCAGCGCCCGGGCCCGGCCCACCTCGGCCGAGTCCAGCCGCAGCCGCCAGGTGACCACGTCCTGCGGCGCCACCCCGTCGAAGCGGGCGACCAGCAGCGCCACGTCGTCCTTGCGGTCGTCGGAGTGCAGCCGCGCCAGCACCGTGTCGCAGGCCTCCTCGGGGGTGCGGCCGGGGTCGATGAGGTTGCCGCACAACGCGGCCAGCCCGTCCCCTATGTCGCCGCCCCGCACCTCCACCAGCCCGTCGGTGCAGAGCACCAGCATGGAGCCGTCCTCGACCTTGATCTCCTTGGCCACGAACGGCACCCCGCCCACGCCGATGGGCGCGCCCTCCGGCAGCTCCAGCAGCTCACTGCGCCCGTCGGGGTGCACCAGTACGGGCGGCACATGGCCGGCGTTGGCCAGGGTGCAGGTGCGGTTGATGGGGTCGTACACCGCGTACAGACAGGTCGCCAGATGGTCGTCGCCCAGCCGGTGCGCCAGGTTGTCCAGGTGGCGGAGCAGCTGACCCGGCGGCAGGTCCAGGGCGGCCAGGGTCTGCATCGCCGTACGGAAGCGGCCCATCGCCGCGGCGGAGTGCAGACCGTGGCCCATCACATCGCCCACCACCAGCGCGACCCGGCTGCCGGGCAGCTGGATCGCGTCGAACCAGTCGCCGCCCACCTGCGCCCGGCGGTTGCCCGGCATGTAGCGGTGGGCGACCTGCACCCCGGGGATGCGCGGCGGGCGGGTGGGGATCATGCTGCGCTGCAGGGTCGTGGCGACCTTGGACTCCGCGCGGTGCAGCCGGGCGTTGTCCAGCGACAGCGCCGCCCGCGCCGCAAGCTCGCGCAGCGGTGCCGCGTCGCTCTCGTCGAAGGCGGCCCGGTCCGGCAGCCTCATCAGCTTGAGGATGCCCAGCACCGTGCCGCGCGCCGCCAGCGGCAGCACCAGCATCGAACGGCCGGTGACCAGCGGGACCAGAGCCGGACTGCCCAGTGCGACCGCGTACTCCTCGGCCAGCTCGGCGCTGATCGCCGGCACCAGCACCGGCTGGTTGGACTGCAGGGCGAGGCCGGTCGGAGTGGACCGGGGCATCGCCAGCAGGCTGCCCTCCGCCTGCTCGTGCTCCCAGCCGCCCGCGGCGTCGTTGTGGGCCAGCGCCACCCGGCGCAGGGTGGTGTCGTCGTCGGGCTGCTCCTGCGGCAGCTCGGCGTCGGAGAGCAGCCCGTCCAGCAGGTCGACGCAGGCGAAGTCGGCGACCCGCGGCACCAGCACCCGGCACAGCTCCCGGGCTGTGGTGTCCAGCTCCAGCGTGGTGCCCACCTGGCCGCCGGCCTCGCTCAGCAGGGCGAACTGCTCCCCGCCCGGCCCGGTGTTCAGCAGCGGCAGCAGATGCGCGGGGCCGCGCGCGGCCCCGGCGGGCGGCGTCGCGGTCTCCCGCGGGTTCGGCAGCGGGCCGGGCGGCACCACCATCCGGACCCCGAGGCTGGTGCCCACGACGGCGCCGGCGGCCTGGCCGGCCGGCTCGGCGACGACGGGGCCGCGGTCCTGGGAGAGCGGGCGCATGGCGCGGCTGACCCGCTGCTGCGGGGTGGGGTAGCGGCGGCCCACCCCGGTGGCGATCCGCGACCCGGCCACCTCCTGGGGCTCGTACGGCAGCATCGGCAGCGGCGCGGAACCGTCCACCCGCAGGGCGGGCGCGCCCGCGGTGCCGATCTGCTCCAGCAGCCGCTCCCGGCGCTCGCCGCCGGTCCGGGGCAGCACGGCGGCCAGCCGGCTGGCGAGCCCGGGGATGCGGTGCGCGCCCGGCGGGCAGAGCGCCGCGGTGATCCGCAGCGGGCCGCCCTGCGGCGGCACCGCGGCATAGGGGAGCAGCCGCGATCCCAGGGCCAGGCGCGGTCCGGCGCGCAGCGGACGGGCGTCGGCGGCCAGTACCAGGACGCTGCGGCCGGCCGGCTCCACCAGCCGGTAGGCCCACCAGAGCACATCGCGCACCCGGTCCTCGCGGTCCACCACCGGCATCGGCCCGGCCCAGCAGCCGGCGGTGGCGAGGCGGTCGTCCAGCAGGTCGAGCGCGTCGGTGTCGCGGCTCGGGGCCGTGGTGCCCGGGCGGGTCTCGTGGACCGGCAGCAGTCCGGTGGCGGAGCGTCCGAAGACGGTCTCCGAGCGGTGGCCGAAAAGCTCCTCGGCGGACCGGCTCCAGTGTGCGATGGAACCGTCCGGGTCGATCACCAGGGAGGCCAGCCGGACGAGCGCCACCACCCCGGTCGGCGCGGTGGCCTCAGGGGATGCGGACGCTCCGTTCGTCGCGTGCGGGACCGGGTCCGGCACGGCGCCCTCCAGCATGGGGCCCTCTTCCAGCATGGGGTAAGTCTGCTCCCGCCTGGCCGTTCAGTCCTTCCCGGGGTCCGGGCACGGCAGTTGGTGAGGGCCGCGCCCGCGCGGGTTCCAGGCAAGCACGAACCCGGCCCCCGTCGCGGAGGAATCGTCAAGATTGCCGGTACGCAGTTGTGTGTCGCCCTTCGGGCGCCGCCGTTTGCGCCCCGGGATCCGGCCGGTAGCCTGCACGCCGACAGACGCCGGGGCGGGGCAGGGAGCGCTTGTGGGAGCAGAGGCCGGCCGGGACGCGGCCGAGCGGCGGTTCGCGGTGGACGGCTTCGCGCCGCACCTCCCGGACGGCACCGCCGGACTGGCGGGGAAGGCGCTGCGGAAACGGGTGGCGCGGCGGCGACACGCGGAGTTCGAGCCGGCCGGCGACCGCCCCACCGCCGTCCAGGCCGTCCAGGAGTCCAACACCGGCCGGCTCGGCCACCTGGTGCCGATCAGGATCGGCCGGATGGCCGCCTCGCCGTTCGCCTTCCTGCGGGGCTCGGCCGCGCTGATGGCGGCGGACCTGGCCGGTACCCCGGTCACCGGGGTCACCGCGCAGCTCTGCGGTGATGCGCACGCCGCCAACTTCGGGCTCTACGGCGACGCCCGGGGCCGGCTGGTGATGGACATCAACGACTTCGACGAGACCGCCCCCGGCCCCTGGGAGTGGGACCTCAAGCGGCTCGCCGCCAGCCTGGTGCTGGCGGGCCGGCAGTGCGGCGCCGCCGAGGACACCTGCCGGGAGGCCGCCCATGACGCGGTGGGCGCCTACCGGAGCACCATGCGGCTGCTGGCCTCCCTCCCCGCGATGGACGCCTGGAACGCCATCGCCGACGAGACCCTGGTCTCCCACGCCCAGGCCCACCAGCTCACCGGCACCCTGGAGCGGGTCTCCGGCAGGGCGCTGCGCAACACCAGCGCCCGCTTCGCCGCCAGATCCACCGAGCGGCTGGCGGACGGCCGCCGCCGTTTCACCGCCGCCCCGCCGGTGCTCACCGAGGTCACCGACGAGGAGGCGCACACGGTGGCGGCCTCCCTCGCCGAGTACGCCACCACGGTGGCGCCCGACCGCCGGCCGCTGCTCTCCCGCTACCACGTGCAGGACGTGGCCTTCCGGGTGGTCGGCACCGGCAGCGTCGGCACCCGCTCCTATGTGGTGCTGCTCACCGACCACCAGGACCGGCCGCTGGTCCTCCAGGTGAAGGAGGCACGCCCCTCCGTGCTGCTGCCGCACCTGATACGAGCGGGACTCCCCGCGCCCGGACCGGTGGCGCACGAGGGACGGCGGGTGGTGCTGGGGCAGAAGCGGATGCAGCTGGTCAGCGACATCCTGCTGGGCTGGACGACGGTCGCCGGACGGCCGTGCCAGGTACGGCAGTTCCGCAACCGCAAGGGCAGCGTCGACCCGGCGGCGCTCCCCGCCGACCAGCTGGACGACTACGGCCGGATGACCGGCGCCCTGCTGGCCCGCGCCCACGCCCACACCGCCGACCCGGTGCTGCTCGCGGGGTACTGCGGCGGCGGCCAGGCGCTCGACGAGGCCGTCGCGGACTTCGCCGTCCGCTACGCCGACCGCACCGAGGCCGACCACCGGGAGCTGCTGGCGGCGATCAGGTCGGGGCGGCTGCCCGCCGAGACCGGGGTGTGACGAGGCAGGGTGTGACGAGGCAGGGTGTGACGAGACGGGGTGTGACCAGACAGGGGTGCGAGCAGCCGGGCCGGGGCGGCCGGCCTGTGTAGGGTGAGGAGCCGCCCGGACCGGACGAGTGAGGCAGCGAGGCGAGCAGGTGACCGCGGAGAGCACCGTCCGGGGCGGCGACCCCGGGCAGCAGGCCCTGGAGCTCAAGGTGGCCGCAGTCGAGGCCGCCCTGGTGGACCTGGAGATCGAGGTCGAGACGCTCCGGGTGGAGATCGACAACTTCGCCCTGCTCCACCACCAGCGGCTCGGCCCGATGTACGTCCACCTCGACGAGCTGGAGGCGCTGATCGCCGAGGCCGTGGCGGCCCGCAGCGGCTCCCCCGAGGACATCCGCCGGGCGTACGCGGCCCGCAGCGTCGTCACCCCGCTCCCCGACCTGGACCTGGACGGCGGCTGGTCCGGGCCGCCGCCCGGCGGCGACGGCCAGGCAGCTGAGCCGGAGGGCCCACGCCGGGTCCGCCCGGGACGGGAGGCCCAGCGGCTCTACCGGGAGCTGGCCCGCCGGGCGCATCCCGACCTCACCACCGACCCGGAGGAGCAGCAGCGGCGCAGCGCCTTCATCGCGCGGGTGAACGACGCCTATGCGCGCGGCGACGAGGCGGCGCTGCTGGCGCTCTCCGCCGAGTGGGAGGCCGCGCCGGACGCGGTGCCCGACCCGGCGGCGCCCGATCGTGCGGGCTGGCTGCAGCAGCGGCTGGCCTGGCTGGTCGCCAGGATCGAGCAGCTGGCCGAGGAGCAGGTGCGGCTGGAGTCCAGCCCGATGGGACGGCTGCTGAAACTCTCCCCCGAGGACCCGGACCGCCTGCTGGAGGAGATCGCCGAGCAGCTGCTGGCGCGGGTGGCGCAGCAGCAGGCCGAGCTGGACCGTCTGCTCTCCTGAGGGCGCTCGGGTGACAATGGCGGGGAACGTCCAGCCGATCCTCCGGGAGTAGCCCGTCATGTTCCACACCCAGGTGCCCACCGTGGACGCCGCCTCCGTGCCCGCCGATGCCGTTCTGCTCGACGTCCGTGAGCAGGACGAGTGGGACGCCGGGCATGTCGAGGGGGCGCTGCACATCCCGATCGGCGAGGTCGTCGCCCGGATCGGCGAGCTGCCCGACGGGCGGCTGCACGTGGTCTGCCGGGTCGGCGGCCGGTCCGCCCAGGTGGTGCAGTACCTGGTGGCCCAGGGGCGGGACGCGGTGAACGTCGACGGCGGCATGTACGCCTGGGAGTCCGCCGGGCGTCCGATGGTCAGCAGCGACGGCAGCGGGCCGTTCGTCCTCTGAGCGGAGTTCCCGTGGCACCGGGCGGGGTGGCGGTGGCCTCCGGCCGCGGTGCATCATGATCGCTCCTTTCGGGCCGCGCGAGCAGGGTGGGAGCAGCGGGTGCAGCGCATGGCGGACAGCACGGTGGAACTGCGGGTGATCGGCCCGGAGGCGGCGGCGGAGTTGCGGGCCGGCGGCACCGGCGGCCTGCCCTGGGTCGCCGACGGCCCCTTCGAGGGCACCAGGGACGCCGCGGGGATGCTGGCGCGGGCCGCCGAGGACGGCCTCTACCAGCAGGCCTGGGGCATGTGGGCTATCGTGCGGCTGGCGGACGGCGCCGCGGTGGGTGCCGTGGGCTTCCACGGCCCTCCGTCGGACGGCCGGGTGGAGATCGGCTACGACCTGGCGCCGTCGGCCCGCGGCAACGGCCACGCCACCGACGCGGTGCGTCTGGTCACCGCCCACGCCCTGGCCGACCGGGCCGCGGTGAGGGTGGTGGAGGCGGCGGTGGAGCCCGGCAACGCCGCGTCCCAGCGGGTGCTGGAGCGGGCCGGGTTCCGGCATACGGGCCGGGACGGGGAGGGCCTGCTCCGCTATGAGCGGCAGGCTTGATCACGCCGAATAAAACCGGTCATACCGGTCTCCTGCACACCGGGCACTGTCGCACGCCCCGTCGCATCGGTACCGTGCGGTGACGCATGGCTGGCTCCCGGGTGAGATGGCACCCGGGTGAGGATGTCCGGGAGCATGATGGAGCAGCCCAGCAGCGGGGAGCCCGACGAGTCGGCACCCGCGCACGACGACGGCGCGGTGTCCGAGGACGCCCCGGCGGACGCCGGGACCGCGGAGGCCCCCGCCACCGCGGCGGGCCGCACCTGGTCCGGGCCGGCGCACGCCGCCCTGTCGCTCGCCGCGGTCCTGGTGATCGCCGGGACCGCCTGGCACCTGGGCGCGGTCTTTCTGCACGTCGCGCCGAGCAACTCGATATCGCAGCGGTACCAGAAGCAGGTCGATGCCTGGGTCTACCCGGAGTTCGAGCAGAACTGGAAGCTGTTCGCACCCAACCCGCTGCAGCAGAACATCTCCGTGGACGCCCGGGTGACCACCCTCGGCTCCGACGGCTCCCACCACATCGGTGAGTGGGTGGGCCTCACGGCCCAGGACGTCTCCGGGATCCGGCACAACCCGGCCCCCGGCCACGTCGACCAGAACCTCCTCCGCCGCGCCTGGGACGTCTACAACGGCGGCCAGAGCGGCGACCTCTTCCAGCAGTACCTCAAGCGCATCGCCCTGCAGCGGCTCGGCCGCACGTGGCACGGCGAGCAGATCATCCAGCTGCAGCTGCGCTCGGGTACCGCCAATGTCGCCCCGCCGCCCTGGTCCTCGGAGCGGTGGTCCACGGAGCCCACGTATCGGGAGCTGCAGTGGTGGACGGTGACCGACCAGGACTACGTGGGACTCTGAGATGGACACCGACACCGATACCGGACACACCGAGGCCGACTCCCCGGTGACCCTCCCGGCCCCCCGCGGCGCGGGCGAACCGGAAGCCTCCGGCTCCCCGGGCGCCGACCGGACCGAGCAGCGGCCTCGGCCGCTGGACCGGCTCAGCGACCGGGGCTCCGCCGCCTTCGAGACCTTCATCAGCCGTGCCGTGGGGCCGCACCAGGCCGCGGTGGTGCGCATAGGCTTCGGCTTCACCTTCGCCCTGTTCCTGCTGCGGGAGTGGGGCGAGCGCCGGGTCCTCTACGGCGACCGCGCCGCGTGGTCGCTGGGCATGGCCCGGCAGTTCCTGACCGGCAACCACGCCTTCACGGTGCTGACCTGGTCCACCGGCCGGTGGTGGTTCGAGATCGTCTACCACGTCGCGCTGCTGGCGGCGGTGGCCGTGATGCTGGGCTGGCGCACCCGCGCCATGACCGTGGTCTTCATGGTGGGCGTGCTCTCCGTCCAGAACCGCGACATCTTCGTCGGCGACGGCGGCGACAACGTCCTCCATCTGATGGCGATCTACCTGGTCTTCATCCGCTGCAGTCAGGTGTGGTCGCTGGACGCCCGGCGCGCCTCGCGCGGCAGGGGCGATGGCTGGACCGGGGTGGTGCTCTGGGCGGTGCTGGGCGCCCTGCTGCTCTGGGTGCAGCTCTCGGGCTTCTCCCGGGACACCCTGACCATGACCACCGACACCTGGTTCCACCTGGGCTGGGGCACCGTCTTCTGGGCGCTCTGGGTCTTCAACGGTCTGTGGTGGGTGGTCAACCACCGGATGCCGGGGCACGAGCTGCGCGCCCTGCTGGACGCGGGCGCCAACATGCTGCACAACAGCGGCATGCTGGTGGTCGCGGTCCAGGTCTGCTTCATCTACTCCACGGCCGGCTGGTACAAGATCCAGGGTTCCCGGTGGGAGGACGGCACCGCCCTCTACTACCCGCTCCACCTGGACTACTTCACCCCCTGGCCGTGGCTGGCGGGGCTGCTCGCCGGCCATATGATCGCGGTCTTCCTGATCTCGTACGGCACGGTCGCCGTCCAGGTGGCGTTCCCCTTCACCCTGGTGAACCGCAAGGTCAAGAACGTGCTGCTGGGCGCGATGATGCTGGAGCACGCGGGAATCGCGGTCACCCTGGGTCTGCCGATCTTCTCGCTGGCCATGATCACCGCCGATGCGGTCTTCCTACCGACCACCTTCCTGGTCTGGGGCGCGGGACGGCTGTCCGGTCTGCTGCACCGCAGGCCCGCGGCCGACGAGGCACTGCCCGCCCCGGAGCAGGAGGCGGCCACCCCGTAGCGGTCCCGACTACCCTCATGGCGTGAACAGCAGCACCCCCACCACCCCGCCCGGCGGCGAGCCGGACGCCGCCGGGACCCACCTCCCCGGGCCGGACACCGCCGGGCCGCGAGGCGGCGAGGCGCACGACGGCGAGCAGTACGACGAGTCCTTCGGACGGGAGGTCGGGGTCGGCCCGCACCCCCTGCCCTGGCCGCAGGGGGACCGCTACGACCCGCAGCTGCTGGCCCACGGGGACCGCCGCAACGTGGTGGACCGCTACCGCTACTGGACCCAGGAGGCGGTGATCGCCGATCTGGACACCCGGCGCCACCCCTTCCATGTCGCGGTGGAGAACTGGACCCACGACTTCAACATCGGCTCGGTGGTGCGCACCGCCAACGCCTTCCTCACCGAGCAGGTGCACATCGTCGGCCGCCGCCGCTGGAACCGCCGCGGCGCCATGGTCACCGACCGCTACCAGCACATCCGCCACCACGGCGAGGTGAGTTCGCTGGCGGAGTTCGCCGCCGCCCGGGACCTGCCGATCATCGGCATCGACAACCTTCCCGGCGCCGTCCCGCTGGAGACCACCGAGCTTCCCCGCCGCTGCATACTCCTCTTCGGCCAGGAGGGCCCGGGACTCACCGAGGAGGCCTGGAAGCACTCCTCCCTGGTCTGTTCCATCGCCCAGTTCGGGTCGACCCGCTCCATCAACGCCGGGGCCGCCGCGGCCATCGCCATGCACTCCTGGATCCGCACCCACGCGGAGATCCCCGGGGAGTAGCCGAAGCCCCGCCCGGCGGTGGCCGGTGCGGGGCGGTGGCCGGAGGCGCTCCGGCGGCACGCCGGACGGCTCCGAGGGGCCGGACGGGATCCGGCTAGCGGCCGGAGGCACCACCGGCGGGGGCGCTGACCCACTGCTGCCACTGGTTGCTGGTGACGATCGTCCTCAGCTGGTCGAGGGTGAGCGGCGGCTGCGCGCCCGTGACGGGCGTGTGCTTGGCGTCGGCGGTGTTGGAGGTGAGCGCCACGATCCGGTTGCCGTCCTTGCGGAGCAGGTCGGCGGTGCGGTTCACCATGCCGCCGGAGCGCTCCTCGTAGGTCATCAGCAGGGAGCCGTCGGGGAGGTTGACGACGCTGCAGGAGACCGGGGTGGTGTCGAAGCCGCGCTTGGCGCACGAGTAGAAGCTGCTCAGTTCCACCTTCTTGGCGTCCGGGGACTCCTTGGCGGACTCGTTGCGGAACTTCCTCAGCATCGCCTCGGTGACCTGGCTCTCGGGGATGTGGAGCTTCGTCGCCAGGCCCTTGCGCAGCTGCTCGTCGGTCAGCGGGTGGGCGGGCCCGGCGGCCTTCCCCGCGCCGAACCTGGCCTGGAAGTTGACGCCGACCAGGCCCCGGCCCCCGGCGGTCTCCACCTGCAGTCCGGCGGCCGTCGCGATCACGGTGCTGCCGGGACCGCTGCCCTGCGAGTAACTGACGGTGGAACGGGCGCCCGTGGGCAGCAGTCCCCTGAGGATCCGTACGGTGTCCTTCCCGCTCAGCGGCTTGGTGTCCTTGGGCGCGACGGTCTGCGAGGCGGACAGGGCGAGGGCGGGGATCTGCACACTCGGTGCCGCGACCGGGTGTGCCGCGGGACCGGAGCCGGCGGTCAGGACCACACCGAGCGACGCGGCGGTCAGTACCGAGCAGGCCGCGCCCCAGGCCGCCAGCTGCCGGCGCAGGCGGGTGCGGCGGCCGACGCGGACGGCGCCGCCGACCAGGTCCCGCGAGGTGGCGGGCAGGTCCCGCAGGGCTCGGTCCATGGTGTCGGTCAGGTGGGAGCCGTAGCTGTTCTCGTCCATGGGACGGGTTCTCCTTCTGTGCGTGTGTTCGGTTGTGCGCGTGTTCGGTGTTCTGCGGGGTGTGTCGTGCTGCGTCAGTGGGCCGCGTACAGCGCGTGCCGGTCACTGCCGAGGAGTTCGCGGAGCTTGGCCAGGGCCCGCATGCTGCGGGTGCGTACGGCCCCCGGGGTGACCCTGAGGTCCGCCGCGGTCTGTTCGACGCTGCGGTCCAGCCAGTAGCGCAGGACGACCACGGCCCGGTCCCGCGCGGACAGTTGGGCCAGCGCGTCCAGCAGGGCGAGGCGCAGTGTCGGGTCCTGCTGGGTGCTGCCGGCGTCCGGGATGCTGGCCACCGGCCGCTCCCCGCTGCGGCGCAGCCGCGCATGGGAGATGTAGGTGCGGGTCAGCACGGTGCGGGCGTAGGCGTCGGGGCTGTCCGCCCGCCGCACCCGGCCCCATGAGGCGTAGACCTTGCCGAGCGCGGTCTGGACCAGGTCCTCGGACAGGTGCCAGTCACCGCAGAGCAGCAGCGCGGTGCGCAGCAGGCCGGGGGTGCTGCTGTGGGCGAACTCCTGGAACTCTTCGAGCCATCGTGATGACGCCACCGGTTCCGTCCCTCTCCGTCGGATCTCATCTCACCGGATATGACGCTTCGGCGGGGGCGCCGTGTCACAGATGTCCTGCGGGGCCCGTCCGGGCATGCCGCAGGCCCCGACCGCCGGTTCGGGCGGGTCGGGGCCTGAAGTGGACGGGCTACCGGCGGCCGGTGGGGGCGACCGGCGGGTTGGCGGGTGAGAACTCCGGCGCGGACCAGCGCAGCCCGCCGGCGGCGGGGAGTTCGGCCACCGCGCCGACGGTGAAGTCGACGGCGGGCGCACCGGCGGCCCACCCGACCCGGGCGGTGCCGGTCAGCAGCAGTGCGGTGCCGGTCTCCCAGTCGGGGAAGAGCAGTCCGGCCTGCGGCCGCTCCTCCAGGTTGCCCAGCGTCATGAACATGTTGTTGCCGGGGTACTCGGGCCAGCGCAGCCGGTCCGGTGCGACCACCTCGACGAAGCCGGGGTTGCCGCCGCGGTGGGAGGCGTCGGTGTCGCCGCGGGCGTCGGCGGAGGCGATGAAGAAGGTGTCGGCGGTGGCGATCCGCAGGCTCTGCCCGGTGTCCAGGACGGTGCTCCACCGGGGCGGTGCGGGAGGCGCGGCCGGGGCGGGGGAGTCCAGTACCCGGCGGCGCTGGATGTACTTGGGGCAGTTGGAGTAGACCTGGTCGGCGCTGATCAGCAGGCCGCCGGCGTGCGGCCGGGAGCGGCCGTTGAGCCGCATCCGGCGGCGTCCGGCGGGCTCCAGGGCGATGGTGCCGACCTTGGCCGGTCCGGACAGCACCTCGCCGAGGGGATCGCCGGGGACGGGCCGGGCGGCGACCGACAGGGTCCCCTCGTCCGGGGTGCCCAGGAAGCCGGGGTGCCCGGTCAGCAGGGTGGCCCAGATCCGTCCCCGGGCGTCCGCGGCGCCGACCACCAGCATTCGCCGTTCGGCCAGGAAGTGGGCGGCGACCGGGGGGATCACCGCCCGGACGGAGCGGCCGACATGGCCGGCCTGGTCGAGCACTCCGGCCCGTCGCTGGACGGCGGTCTCACCGGGGTGGAAGGGCGTCTCGGGGGTCTCCACGGTGGCCGCCTCCTCTAGAAGAAGCCGCAGGTGGGAGCTTCGGCGACCGGGGCCTCCGCGCCCGTCTCCGCGACTCCGGCGGGGGTGTAGACCTCGAGTCGGACGCCGTCCGGGTCGGTGAAGAAGATCCCGCCCGAGGCGCTGCCCTCGCTGTGCGGGACGACCCCTTCGTACTGGAAGGCGGCGCCCAGCTCCTGCAGCGTCCGTTCGGCCGCGCGGACCTCCTCCAGGGTGTCGACCTGGAAGGAGAGGTGGTGCAGGCCGGGGGAGCCGGTGGGGAAGGAGCCCGTGCTCTGCTCCCAGAGGGTCAGGACCAGCTTCCCCTCCTTGGCGAGGAAGGCGAAGCGGCGGCCGGTCCCGTGGCTCTCCCGGGTCACCTCGAGGGAGAACAGGGCCCGGTAGAAGGCGATGGAGCGGTCGAGGTCGGTGACGTTGAGGCCGATGTGGCCGGTCTGCAGGGATGACATGGCTGCTCTCCTTTTCTTAACCGATACAAGCGATCGTAACGGTTAGACGAAGTGCCGGGCAACCGGTCAAGGCGTTGTGAACGGTTAGAAATAAGCTGGGTGCATGAGCAGCCGTACGCCCGACCCCCGCGATCCGCGCCCGCTGATCGGCGAGCCGCTCTCCATCGATCTGCTGAACACCCGCTGGAGAGGCCCCGCAACCCCCAACGACCTGCTCAAGGACCGTGCGGGCTACGAGATCTGGCTCTCCTCCGCGGGCCTCGCCGACCGCTGCCCCGCCGACGGCGTCGCCCTGGCCGCCACCCGGCTCGCCCGCGAGGCGCTGGCCGCGGCGGCTGCCGAGCCCACCGCTCCCCCGCCCGCGGCAGTCGACGAGCTCAACGAGGTACTGCGGCACGGGCGACTGCGCAGGGAACTCACCCCCACCGGGCCCGAGGACACCCTGGAGGTGGACAGCCCCGCCTGGCTGGCGGCCTGGCTCGCCGTCGACGACTTCCTGACGCTGCTGCGCCGCAGCCCGGACCGCATCCGCTGCTGCGCCGGCCCGGAGTGCATCCTCTTCTTCTTCGACGACTCGCAGAACGGCCGCCGCCGCTGGCACTCCATGGCCACCTGCGGCAACCGGGCCAAGGCCGCGCGGCACTACGCGCGCACCAGGTCCTGAACCGCCGCCCTTGCCTCAGTGCTTGCCGGGCTCGCCCAGCCAGGCGCCGAGAGCCGCCCGGACCTCCTCGGTGGTGGGCCGCTCGGCGGCCCAGGCGGCATACCCGTCGGGGCGGACCAGCACCGTCGTGGTGAGGTCGCCGGCCGGTACGGCGGCGACCACCCGGTCGCCCCACCCGGCCGCGACCTGCGGTGACCGGCCGACCAGGACGAAGGCGCCGGTGCGCAGCGCCTCGTAGAGCCGGCCGGGGCCGTCCGCCCGTCCGTCCAGGCGCAGATCGGGTACCCGCCGGCCGGTGAGCGGATGGGCGCCGCGCGGGGCCGGGTAACCGATGCCGATCCCGGAGACCAGCCGGGCCCCGCGGCGGGCGAGCGGGCCCAGCAGGGCGATCCGGCTGAGTACGGACCGCAGCAGCCGGGTGGCCGGGGTGCGGGCCAGGGCGACCCTGATCAGGGCCCCCGAGCCGCGCAGCACCATGGCGCCCACGGGGTGGCGCTCGGCGTGGTAGGTGTCCAGCAGGCCGTCGGGCGCGTGCCCGTGGATCTCGGCGGCGAGCTTCCAGCCGAGGTTGGCGGCGTCCTGGAGCCCGGTGTTCATACCCTGGCCGCCGGCTGGGGAGTGGCAGTGCGCCGCGTCTCCGGCCAGCAGGACCCGGCCGACGCGGTACCGGGGGACCTGTCGTTCGTCGCTGTGGAAGCGGGAGGTCCAGCGGGGGTCGTGCATGCCGTAGTCGTCGCCGAGGGTGCGGCGCAGCACGGAGCGCAGTTCCTCGGGGTCGACCGGGGCGTCGTCGGGGAGCTGCCGGTGGCGGTCCCAGGCGATCACGCGGTACCAGCCGTCGCCGAACGGCGCCACAAAGCCGAAGCCGTCACCGGTCGCCCCGACGCCCAGCAGATCCTCGGGGGCGCGCTCCAGCCGGACGTCGGCCAGCATCACCGAGCTGACCACCGACTCACCGGGGAAGGGCAGGCCCACCAGCCGCCGTACGGTGCTGCGCACGCCGTCGGCGCCGACCGCGTAGCGGGCCCGGTGGGTGACGGTCGCGCCGTCGCCGTCGCGGACGTCCAGTTCCACGCCCTCCGCGTCCTGGCGCAGCGCGACCACCTCGGTGCCGCGCAGGAGGACGGCCCCGGCGGCCTCGGCGCGCCGCTGCAGCACCTCCTCGGTCCGGAACTGCGGGGTGATCAGCACAAAGGGGAAGCGGGTCCGCAGCCCGGAGAGGTCGAGACGGAGCCGGCCGAGGAGGCGGAGCGAGGAGAGAGCGGTCCCGGTGGCGATCAGCTCGTCGGCGATCCCCCGGGCGTCCAGCTCCTCGAGGGTCCTGGCGTGCACCGCGAAGGCGCGGGTCAGGTTGGACTCCTGGCCGCGGCGCTCCAGGACGGTGACCCGGACCCCGGCGGCGGCCAGGTCTCCGGCGAGCAGCAGTCCGGTGGGTCCTGCGCCGACGACGAGGACGTCGGTGGTGTTCGCGGTGCTTGTGCGGTGCGGCATGGCTGCCCCCTGGGTTCGCCGGGCCTTGGCCGGGCCCGTGCGGTCAACACCTGTTGACTTCCACGCTAGGACTACCGGAACTGGATTGTCAACGACCGTTGGCCTACAGTTGTTGACGTGACTTCCGCCTCCCGTCCACGCCGCTCCGACGCCACCCGTGCGGCCATCCTGAACGCCGCCCGTGAGCGCTTCGCCGCCGACGGCTACGACCGCACCACCATCCGGGCCGTGGCCGCCGACGCCCGGATCGACCCGGCGATGGTGATGCGCTACTTCGGCTCCAAGCAGCAGCTCTTCGCCGCCGCGGCCGACTTCGACCTGCGGATCCCCGCGATCACCGGCCTCCCCCCGGACCAGGTCGGCAGCGGACTGGCCGCCCACTTCCTGGACCGCTGGGAGGACAGCGACTCCCTGCAGGTGATGCTGCGCTCGGCCGCCACCAACGAGGCCGCCGCCGAGCACGCCCGGCGGATCTTCGCCGAGCAGGTCACCCCCGCCGTCGCCGCCCTGGAACCCGACCCCGAGGAGGCCGCCGCCCTGGCCGCGCTGGTCGCCGCCCAGCTGATCGGCCTGGCCATGTGCCGCTACGTCCTGCGGCTGCCACCGGTGGTGGCCATGGGCAGGGAGGAGCTGGTGGCACGGTACGGGCCACTGCTGGAGTCCGTGCTGACGAGCCGTCGGACCGGGACCCGCTGAGTTCTCAGCCGTCTCTCAGACAGCCGTCATCCGCGACCCATCCGCCGCTGTGAGCCTCACACCCATGAGCGACACAGCGACCCGGGGCACGGTGGGACCGGCCTGCACGGAGCCCCTCCTCGACCACGGCGCGGCCGTGACCACCAGACTCGTCGAGGTGGTCGTCCCGGTCCACAACGAACAGCATGTGCTGGAGGAGAGCGTCCGCCGGCTGCACTCCTATCTGGCGGAGACCTTCCCCTACCGCTTCCGCATCACCGTCGCCGACAACGCCTCGACCGACGCCACCTGGCAGGTCGCCACCGCCCTCGCCGCGGAACTGCGCGAGGTCCGCGCGGTCCACCTGGACCTCAAGGGCCGCGGCCGGGCGCTGCGACAGGTCTGGGGGGAGAGCGACGCCGATGTGGTCGCCTACATGGACGTCGACCTCTCCACCGGGCTGGAGGCCTTTCTGCCCCTGGTGGCACCGCTGCTCTCCGGCCACAGCGACCTGGCCATCGGCAGCCGGCTGCGGCGGGGCTCGGCGGTGGTGCGCGGGCCCAAGCGGGAGTTCATCTCCCGTACCTACAACGTGCTGCTGCGGGCGACCATGGCGGCCGGGTTCTCCGACGCCCAGTGCGGCTTCAAGGCGGCGCGCACCGGCATCGCCAAGGCGCTGCTGGCCGAGGTCGAGGACAACGCCTGGTTCTTCGACACCGAACTGCTGCTGCTCGCCGAGCGCTCCGGGCTGCGCATCCACGAGGTCCCGGTGGACTGGGTGGACGACCCGGACAGCCGGGTCGACATCGTCCGCACGGTGATCGACGACCTGCGGGGCATGGCCCGGGTCGCCCGCCGCTCGCTTGCCGGCGCCGCCCGGCCGCCGGTGCCGCCCCGGGTGCAGCGGGCCGGGCTGCCGCCCGGACTGCCCTGGCAGCTGGCCGGCTTCGTGGTGGTGGGGACGCTCTCCACACTGGCGTATGTGCTGCTCTACCTGGGCCTGCGGCAGACGGTCCCGGCCCTGGTGGCCAACGCACTGGCGCTGGGTGTGACGGCGGTCGCCAACACCGCCGCCAACCGGCGCTTCACCTTCCGCGTGACCGGCGGCGGCGATGCGCTCAGACACCAGGTGAAGGGCGGGATCGCCTTTCTGGTCGGCCTGGCGCTGAGCAGCGGCGCCGTCGCGGCCCTGCACCTGGCCGTCGCCGGCCCCTCGCACACCGCGGAGCTGGTCGCCCTGGTGGCGGCCAATGCGCTCGCCACCCTGGTCCGCTTCGTCCTGATGCGGGCCTGGGTCTTCCACCCCCGCCGGGCCGCCCACCACCACCGCGGCTGAGCCGGCCGCGGGCCGCGCCCCGCCGGGGGCGGGACGGACGGGAGCCCCGGTGCAGGCCGTGCACCGGGGCTCCCGTGCCGGCGTAGCGGCTCAGAAAGTGTTGGGTAACT